>JAUMYO010000003.1:0-21305 GCA_030528605.1 Peptostreptococcaceae bacterium
ACCGGTGCTTTAAGACTTCCAAGAAGTTTCGCGATAAGCTCTTCTCTTGAAGGGATCTTAGATAATGCTGTCAGACCGGCTGCATCATAGTATTCGCCTTCTACATATCCCATTTTGAATTCTACTTTCGGATTTGCTTTTGCAAAGTCTGCAATGATCTTTGTCGGTGCTACTGCATCTTCATATCCAAAAGCGATCGCATTCGTTCCTACCAGGTTTTCATCATCGAACTTTTCAAATCTGCCAAGTTCTCTTGCTGCTCTTCTTACCAATGTGTTCTTATATACCTTGTAGTCAACGCCTGCTTCTCTAAATTTGTTTCTAAGTGCTGTTGCCTGCTCGACCGTCACACCTTTGTAGTCCACTACGACCACAGACTGTGCTTTTTGCATCTTCTCTACGATCTCAGCAACGACGCCCTGTTTCATTTCGATAGCTTTTGACATGTGTACCTCCTTCTTTCGTGATGGATCAAAAAAGCCTCTTATGCAAATAGACATAACAAGGCTTCATCTTTTAACGGTCACCTCGGCAGGATTTATTTTTGTACCTGCTGTCTACAGCATGATTTACTTTTCAACTTTTACAGTCTACTATATTTTTAGTCGTCTGTCAACTCTTATTCGCTAACTCTTACCGGATTGACTTTTACTCCCGGTCCCATCGTGCTTGCGAATGTTACGGAACGGATATATTGTCCTTTCGCCGCAGCAGGCTTTGCTTTGATGATCGCATCGATCAACGCGAAGAAATTGTCTTTCAGCTTTTCTTGTCCAAAAGATACTTTTCCTACCGGAACGTGGATGATATTCGTTTTGTCCAAACGATACTCTACCTTACCGGCTTTGATCTCTTCGATCGCTTTTGCAACATCAAATGTTACAGTTCCCGATTTAGGATTCGGCATAAGTCCTTTCGGTCCAAGTACCTTACCAAGTCGTCCGACAACACCCATCATATCCGGAGTTGCCACGACAACATCGAATTCAAACCAGTTCTCGCCTTGGATCTTTGCAACAAGATCTTCAGCTCCGACAAATTCCGCTCCTGCAGCTTCCGCTTCTTTTGCTTTCTCACCTTTGGCAAAAACTAATACTCTCTTAGTTTTTCCGGTTCCGTGAGGAAGTACGATCGCACCTCTTACCTGCTGATCGGCATGTCTTGAGTCAACGCCCAGCTTGATATGTGCTTCTACTGTTTCATCGAATTTTGCCGATGCAATATCCACTACTATGCCTAATGCCTCAGAAGCTACATAAAGATTCGTTTTGTCATATTTTTTAAGAGCTTCCTGATACTTCTTAGGTAGTTTAGCCATATTATAATCCTCCTTTGTGGTAATAACGGTTCATTCCTCCCACCAATCTATATAGAAAATAGAATTAATCTTCTACTACTATTCCCATACTTCTTGCCGTTCCGGCGATCATGCTCATCGCCGCTTCTACCGATGCGGCATTGAGATCCGGCATTTTATACTCCGCGATCTCTCTTAGCTGAGCCGATGTTACTTTTGCTACCTTTTTCTTGTTCGGTTCTCCGGATCCGGATTCGATCTTTGCTGCTCTCTTGAGCAGGACCGCAGCCGGTGGAGTCTTTGTTATGAAAGAGAACGATCTATCCTGATATACAGTAATTACAACAGGTATAATCAATCCTGCCTGATCCGCAGTCTTTGCATTATACTGCTTCGTGAACTCCATTATGTTTACTCCGTGCTGTCCCAGAGCTGGTCCTACCGGTGGTGCTGGAGTTGCTTTTCCAGCTGGTATTTGGAGCTTGATTTGCCCAATTACTTTTTTAGCCATTTAATGACACCTCCCATTTCTGACTTTAATTAACTTTTTTTACTTGAGATAATTCCAGATCCAGAATCGTCTCTTTGTCATTGAACATGAATATCTCGACCTTGACGATGCCTCCCGCGACATCGATCTCTTTGACCGTCCCTTCAAAACTCTCAAAAGGTCCGGACAAGATCTCTACCTCATCTCCGATCGCAAAGCCCAAAACGACATTCGGCATGATCTCATCATCGTCTTCACGATCCAGTCCCATCTTCTCGACCTCTTCATCGGTCAGAGAAGTCATGACCTTTGAGTCCGGTCCGACAAAACCGGTCACTCCCTTGGTGTTTCGGATAAGATACCAGGTTCTCGGGTTATCTACCATCTTTACGAGGCAATATCCCGGAAACAATTTTCGCATCTTTACTTTTTCTTTGTCGCCTTTGATCTCCACGATCTTTTCCATCGGAACGGAGACCTTCAGGATGACATCGTCCATCCCTTGGTTCTTTACCTTCTGTTCGATCGTTGCTTTGACCTTGTTTTCATGTCCGGAATAGGTATGGATCACATACCATTTTGCTTGATCACTCAAGTTTATCACCTAACTTCCTATTATCTTGCCTAAAGCGGCTACTACCAGCCCGTCGATCGCAAAGATAAGCACAGACAAAATAACAACTGTTGCCAGCACGGTTACCGTGTAGTCCAACAGTTCCTTTTTTGTCGGCCAGTGAACTTTCTTAAGCTCTGCTCTTACTTCTCTCAGAAATTTGCCGAGAGAAAATTTTTCTGTTGATGTTTGCATTCAATCACACCTTTCGATAACTATTTAGTTTCCTTATGCGTAGTGTGCTTCTTGCAGAACTTGCAATACTTCTCCATCTCGATCCTGTCCGGATCGTTCTTCTTGTTTTTCATCGTATTGTAGTTTCTCTGCTTGCACTCTTGACATGCTAACGTCACTTTTACTCTCATAATGTGCCTCCTAATACTCTAAATCTAGAAGGATCTATTCCATAACATAGATTGGTGTAAATATGGTTTTACCCATACACTCTACTATAAATAACCTTGATTGTCAAGGACTTTTTGTTGACGACCCCTGATAGTAAAGCGATCCGAACGCAAAAATCTTTTTGTCTGCCATCTTCTAAAGATCCGTCACGCCTCCCCAAGAGCCTCCGGATGGATCGATGTCTCGAAGCCATCGGATCGATCCGTCACCGGGCGATCCGGGTCCGGGGCTGATATTCCTTTGAACGACAAACATTAACGATCGGTGCTCCCTCAAAGCCCCGACGGATCTTCTTGATCGCAGGACCGATATGCGCACAGGTCTATCGGAAGATATCCGGTCGGTGTTGCGATAGAGGTCCGATACTTTTTGACTTGGGTCATCCGCTCTCTGCCGAGAGCCTTCGATCACTCCAACACTCCGACTTCCTTATAATATCGGATCGCTCCTTCATGCAAAGGCAGATCCGCAAGATCCGTGACCGCCTGCTCGATCGAGATCCCTTGCAAAGAAGCATTGCTCGCCTTCAGCGTCTCCAGGTTTTCCCAAAATGCTTTGGTCAGATCATACACGACATCCTCCGGTATATCCGCCGAAGTGAACATCGCCATTTTTATAGCTGTTGTTTTTATTTCTTGCTCTTGCCCTTTGTATGTGTTTGCAGGGATCGTGTACTCCGCATACCATGGGTATTCTCTTCTCAGCTTGGCGATCTGTTCCTCCGAAAGTCCGATCAGGCGACCGTTCGCAGTCGTAGTCATTTCGGTCACCGCCGAAGTCGGCAGCCCTGCCATGATCCATGCGCCGTCGATCTGTTTGTTGCGCATAAGATCGATGGCTTCAGTAAATCCGATAAATTGCGCTTTGATCCCATCCGGATAAGCGATCCCGGCGGATAAGAAATGAACTTTCGCTTCATCCTCCGTCGTACTTCCCGGCGATCCGCTCGCAAACTTTCTGCCCGCAAGATCCATAAATTCCTGAATACCTGCACCATCGCGCACTACGATCTGGTTCGGATTATAATAAAGCCCTGCGATGATGCGCAGATCTTCATTCGCTCTTCCTTCAAACTTCGCTGTTCCGTTTGCCGATTGATAAATATTGCTGATCACCGCCATACTCACCTGAGCTTCCCCGGATCGAAGCAAATTCAAATTTTCGATCCCTCCGTTGGAAGCTTGCGCATTCGCACGGACATAAGGGATCTTTTCATTCCACATAGCGGCGATGGATGATCCCAGCGGATAAAGCGTGCCCGTGGTCGATGCCGTCGGGATATTGATGATGACGGATCGCTCCGCTCGCTCTCCCGATCCCTTTTGTATCTCGCTGCTTTGAGTTCCGCAACCGACCAACAACAGGGCGGCAAACAAAGCGATCATTTTTTTATTCATAATTCCTCCGTTTTATTCATGATCTTCTCATCCTTCCCAAGACGAACGATCACATAGCTTTGTCAATGATCGAAAAGATCATCCGATGTTTTGCTCATACCATGATCCGTTTTTTCAAGATCCTATCAAAATATCATACCAAACCGGTTCTCAAAAAATGTTTCTCGACCCCCGGAAATTCCCGGAGTTTTCTTGGATAAGATATTCAGGCTTTTGCCGAATCCTTTTCCTGCCTCCTTCCTCCGATCTGAGAGATCAGAACGGTCAGAAACAATAGGATCCCCACGATATCCGTAACAGGATGCGGATCGATCGCCAGCAGACCGATCACGAGGAAGGCGATACGTTCCCAACTCTTTGCTCGAACGATCATCATCCCCTCCATTGCCGCCGACAGGCAGATCACGCCCAAAACCGAAGTGAATACGGCTTGTATGGCTGTCCACATTTGAAAAGTATCTGCCGTCAGCAACAGGACCGGATCATTGAGGAAAAAAAACGGAATGATAAAGCCCGTGATCCCCAGTTTGACCGCCAGCAATGAAGTCTTGGTCTGATCGGAACCTGCGATGCCGGACGCGACATAGGAACTGATCGCAACCGGCGGTGTGATGTTCGATAGACAGGCATAGATCAGACAAAACATATGCGCTGCGATCGGGGATGCACCTGTCCGGATAAGGACCGGTACCGATACCGTTGCCACGATCACATAAGCCGCAACGCCCGGAACACCCATTCCCAGGATCGTACTCATCACCATGACCATAAGACCGCCGAGCAAGAGCTGACCCTCTCCCACGACCTTCAGCACCAATTGCCCGAAAGAGAGCCCCAGTCCCGTCAGCGAAACCGTTCCGATGATAAGACCGATCATCACGCAAGATATTCCCACGCCGACTGCGCTCGATGCCCCTTCGATCGTTGCTTCATAAATATCGCTCAGACTCATCCTCGTTTCCTTTTTTAGAGCAGCAGCAAAAACCGTCGCAAAGATCGCCACGATCCCGCAATATAAAGGTGAAAAGCCCGAAAGCATCAGAGCGATCAACACGAATAAAGGTAAAGAAAGATGTCCTCTTTGCTTTATCAAGGTTTTGATATTGGGCAAATGTTCTTTGGATAAGCCTTTCAATCCCAGCTTTTTCGCCTCAAAATGGACCGAGCAGATCACGCCCAGATAGTAAAGAAAAGCAGGAACGATCGCCGAGAGCATGACCGTCGTGTAAGAGACCCCCAAATATTCCGCCATGACAAAACCGACCGCACCCATGATCGGCGGAGCAAACTGTCCGCCGGTCGATGCCACCGCTTCCACCGCTGCCGAAAATTCTTTGGAATAGCCTGTTTTTCTCATCATCGGGATCGTGATGGTTCCGGTCGTAGCAACATTAGCCACAGCTGAACCGTTGATCATCCCAAGTAGCGCACTGGCGATCACCGCAACTTTTGCCGGTCCGCCGGCGGAATGTCCGACCATCGTCAATGCCATATCGTTCAAAAAACTGCTGAATCCGCTCTTTTTCAAAAACGCGCCAAAAAGTACGAACAAAAAAATATAGGTCGCGCTCACGCCGATCCCCACGCCGAATATTCCCTGGCTTCCCCAAAAAATATGGCTGATGATGCGACGGATGCCGAATCCCGTATGCCCCAGCAATCCCGGGATATACTTTCCCCAGATATTATAACTTAGAAAAAAGATCGCCAGCCAGGTCAGATTTTTGCTCGCGCGAATACCTGCCCGAAGTGCCGTTACGATCCCGATCGCACCGATCACGAGATCCGCTCTGCTCAAAAAACCGCCGCTCGTCGCTATCTTATCATAATTCAAGATCATATACAAAAAACTCACGATCCCCGATACGATCCGGATCAGATCGGTTATCGGAGGATGCTTCAGAGGCTTTGCTTTGTCCTCTCGATCCGACGGATATAACAAAAAAGCGAATGTGATCAAAAAAACTGCGTGATACGCACGAAATGTGATCGCATCCAAAGTCCCCGTGAGGTTAAAATATATTTGGAATATCGACCAGATCACCAAAGCACCGCCAAGAAATTTTGAAAACTTCTCGGTATATCTTCTTCGATGAACATCCCGATCTTTTTCTTCCAAAAAGGATCGTGCCTGTTCTTCTATATTGTTTTGCATCGTTTGCTCCTTCTGTTTCCTAAAGAGCATATCACAATTTGAAAAAAAGATAAATCTTTTTGATAAGAAAAAACATAAAGAACAAAAAACTGGAATCTCTAAACATCTATAACAGCGAATTTCTTAAAACAAAAACCCCTACACACATAAAGCATGTAGGGGCGAAAATATTAGTCCATGTTTTTTGAAAACGGACCTAATTTTTGTCTTGGATCATTTTATCATATTTTTTGGTTAAATTATTCTCTCCGTGTTCCTTCATATCGAAGAAGCAACGATGCTCGACGCCCATTTCATCAGTGAATATCAAAAGCAGTTTGTCTGGATCGGATCTTTTGTTTGCAAAGCCGATCATCCTGATCAAAAAACTTGCCATCATCAAGATGTTTAACAAGATCAGTTTTATGAGACCCTGCTTTTTTTCTTTTTTTATTGAGATGACGAAAAGTCAAGATCCGATCGATCGGAATGTCATACAGTGCCTCTCCTTTTCTTACATATTCGTTATTAAGTATCAACAATTTTTCTTGAAACAAACTGATCGTACAATAATAAATGTCTTCTCTATTTTCATCCTTCACCATGACCGCCTTGGAAAATGCCAGTGGAGAGTTTTTCATTATTTAACACCTCTTTTTCTAAAATTTTAAAGTCATTTCGTTGCTTTTTTGTCCCCCATATTGTCATTGGTCCCTATCCCCAAAATAATACTCATAAACATTACAGCCAACGTCGCATAAGCATAAAATACATACGGTGTTACCTGTGTGGCGATCAACGGAGCGGATGAATCTGTTGCGAAACTGACCGTAAAAACCATCGCAGGAGTCCACGGTAAAGAGTATACCAGTGTATTGGATTGTGCATCCAGCAAGTTTGCAACTCGATAAGGGCTGATGTTGAACTTATTTCCCAAAGGTTTTGCAAAAGAAGCTCCCACTGCCAGAATAGCCGGCGCATTGAGTCCCATCAAAGCAGAAAGGATGATCACCATAAATGAGATCACAAACTCGGTACTTCGACGGCTTTTTGCTACTTTACCTAAAACATTGAGCAGTTTAACATCACCTTGCCCCATCCTCATGACGGAGATCGATCCAAACAATAAGAGTGCCAGGATACTCACCTGAAGCATGCTGGCGATACCGGTGTATACGACACCGTCAACGACACCTCCGTCCGGAGAAGTGACGACCCGAAACAAAGCAGGAATAGCATCTTCCGGAGGATCGATCTGGATCAGATCCATCAGACCGGCAAGGACTGCGGTCGCCCCCGCCAGAACCGACCCGATCGTCGTAGCGATAATGATGTCACCGCTTTTGATCGCTACAATGATCGTGATCACGACCGGAATGAACATCAACAAAGTTGCTTTGTTGTAAGCATAATCAGAAGCCGTTGCCAGACCTTCTCCCTTGGTCATCGTACCGAAGATGATGATCGCAATGATGGTGATCAGTCCTGCACACAAAGCATATTTTAGACGAGATTTTACGACACCCGGTACATCGACTCCCTGTGAAGTCGCTGAACATATCGTCGTATCGGATACCGGCGCAAGGTTATCCCCAAAAGCACCACCCGATATGATGACCCCTGCCATCATCGCAGGATTTACGCCAAGTGCCACGCCTGCCGGATAAAGTACGCCCATCCCTGCAGCGATGGTGCCGAAACCGGTTCCGGATGCAGTCGCAAAAACCGCTGATGCGATAAATGAAATGATCACAAATACCGTTCCATTGACCCCCATATTTGCCGCTACTCCGGCGATACCCGAGGCAAATCCCGATGTTCTAAGTATACGCGAGAAGACGCCGGCAAAGATCCAGCAGACGATCGGAATGATCGCCTCTCTGCTCGCCATGCCTTGAATGATGGCTTCCGCATAGAGCGACTTCTTCTTCGCAAAAAAGAATCCCACAACGATCGCCATAAAAGCCGGGATCCATAAAGCCCCGTCACTGATCGATCCAAACACGAAAGTCGTTGTGATGATCAAAACGAGAAATACTAAGAACGGAACAAAAGACATCCATTCTCCCCCATAAAACTCCAGTTTCTTACTCATATACAATCCCTCCCATCCTTTGGAAATAATTGTATTGACGAATTGGAGCGATCCGTCAATACATAATAAATTTAACCTGCCTATATAAAAACAGCCGGATAAATCATCTGCTTGATCGGTCTTGACAGTTGATCTTGCAGTTAAAAATTTATCCAGCCGTCCTGCGACCAAATCTTTCTGTTGATATGGATCTTGTTATTCTCAGCAACGCTCTACTTTATCTTTATCCACTCTGGCGATCACCTGCAATCTTTTATCCGGTTTTTCATCCTGGATAACGATCGCCTCCTGATAGATGCTCTCGGATCCTCGGATCGCCTGCTCATCGTTAGTCATCAGCACTGCGATCACATCGCCTTCGTTCACATAGTCTCCGATCTTTGCTTTGATCTTGATCCCTGCTGCATGATCGATCACCGAGTCCATCGTTTTTCGTCCTGCGCCGAGGACAAGAGAAGCCAAGCCACATTTTTCGGTGTTCATCTTTCCGATGTAGCCGGATCTTGTTGCTCTCACCTCATGAGCATACTTCGCCTTCTCAAAAAGCTCAGTATCATAAATATATCGCTTATCGCCGCCCTGTGCTTCGACCATTTCGGCAAGCTTGTCCAAAGCGGAATGATCCGAGATCGCTTTCGCCGCCATATTGATACATTCTGCAAGGCTCCCTTTCCCTGCAAGATGTAGCATCTCGGAAGCCAGTGTGATACATTCATGGCGAAGGTCCGCCGGTCCTTTCCCCTTCAAAACTTCGATCGCCTCGATCACTTCCAGCGAATTGCCGACATTTTCGCCCAAAGGCACATCCATATCGGTCACGAGAGCGATACATCTCCTGCCGGCATGTTCTGCGGTATCGACCATGATCTTCGCAAGCTCGATCGCATGATCCACATCTTTGATAAAAGCACCGGATCCGCATTTCACATCCAGCACGATCGCATCGGATCCCGCCGCGATCTTTTTGCTGATGATGCTCGAAGCGATCAGAGGGATCTTATCGACCGTCGCGGTAACGTCACGAAGTGC
Organism: Peptostreptococcaceae bacterium; assembly: GCA_030528605.1. Taxonomy (GTDB): domain Bacteria; phylum Bacillota; class Clostridia; order Peptostreptococcales; family Filifactoraceae; genus JAUNKE01. Next base: position 9,461 of record JAUMYO010000003.1, read on the forward strand.
ATAGATCTTTTTGTCCGCCGGCGCGAGATCGCCCGATTGCCCGACGACTGCGATCCCCGTCTTCCTTACGATCTCAAGCATCTCCTCCATCGAAAATGCCGTTTTGAGCCCCGGGATCGACTCCATTTTATCTACGGTTCCTCCCGTATGCCCGAGCCCTCTTCCGGACATTTTTGCGACTTTGACGCCGAGGCTTGCGACGATCGGAGCGATGACCAGTGTCGTTTTGTCTCCGACACCGCCGGTAGAATGTTTGTCCACCTTGATCCCTTCGATCGGCGACAGATCCACCACATCGCCCGAGTGAGCCATGGCAAGTGTCAGATCCGTGGTCTCGCGGATATCCATCCCTTGAAAATAGATCGCCATCAGCAATGCGGATGCCTGATAATCCGGGATCTCACCCTTCGCATATCCATTGACGAAGAAGGTGATCTCTTCCTTTGAAAGTGCCTCCCCCTGTCTTTTTTTTAATATCACATCATACATTCTCATTATCTTGCTCCTTTATCATACGGCTGCCCCGCTGCCTTCGGTGCACTCGATCTCTTGGAAGTAAATGATAGCAGGATCAAAGTCGCGATATATGGGATCATTTTGTAAACATAGTCCGGCAATGCCAACTCGACCAAAAACGGTACGATCGCATAGGTCGCAGCGATCGTCTTTGCGATCCCGAAGAAAAATGCCGCGCCCAAAATGCGTAACGGCTTCCATTGTCCAAAGATCAAAACAGCCAATGCCAGGAATCCGTAGCCGGCAACATCCGCATTAAAGTTTGTCGAAGTCGGGACAACGAACACGAATCCGCCGATCCCTGCAAGGATCCCGGAGATCACAACACCGGCATATCGCATTCGATAAACATTGATCCCGACGGAGTCCGCCGCACTCGGATGTTCTCCGCAAGCTCTCAATCGAAGCCCGAATCTCGTTTTGTACAGAACGAAAACCGAAAGTGCCAAGATACCTGCCCCGATATAAGTTGACAGATAAGTGTTTTTGAACAACAGATCCCCGATGATCGGTATATCGCCCAGCAATGGGACGGACGCGATACGAAATTCATTCTTAAATTGTACCTGTTGTACCCCTTGGATCATTCGCGCCACATAGATGGCAAACGCAGGCGCAAACATATTGAGCGCCGTACCCGAGATGACCTGATCCGAATTCATATTGATCGCAGCATAAGCATGTAGGAGCGAATACGCTCCCCCTACGAGTCCGGCGAGCAAAAGTGCCGTCACGAACAAGGTATTGCCTGACATAAGTGCCTGTGACTGCATAAAGTTCACGAAGAATATCCCGAAGAATGCGCCCATGACCATGATCCCTTCCAGCGCGATATTTACGATCCCGCCCCTTTCGGAATACATCCCGCCGAGCGCAACGATCAAAAGAGGGATCGAGAAAAACATCGTTTGCTGAAATAAGAAAAATACGATACTCATTACTGTCCCTCCTCCACAAGATTTTTGTCATCCGGCTCTTCGCTGTTCGCATTCGGACGGCTTCCGTCTTTTGAGATCTTCTTTCGGATCTTTGTGATCCGATCTTTCACTACCAGTGAAAATGCACTGAAGTATACGATAGCCGCAGTGATGATCGTTATGATCTCCGGAACGAATTGTAAACGCTGAAGGTAAAAACCGCCTCGTCCCATGTGGGAGATGAATAGCGCGGATAGGAACACCCCGACCGGATGGCTCATCCCGAGCAATGCTACCGGGATCCCGTTAAAACCTTCCGCCGGTAGGATATCTACGACTTCCAGATGCTTTCCTACACCGGCAAGCAACAGCAATGCTCCGCCAAGACCTGCCAGAGCGCCGGCGATCGCCATCGACAGGATGATGCTCCTCTTTTCATTGATCCCCGCATATCTACTTGCGTCACGATTATATCCGACCGCCTTCAGTTCATAACCGAAGGTCGTTTTATTGAGCAGGATATAGATGACGATGACCGCAAGGATCGCGATAAAAAATCCCCCGTTCGCACTCGAACCCGGGAACAGTTTGTCCAATCCCATCTTGGGTAAGATCGCATTCGCATGCGGAAGTTTCGACTGATTGCGCAAAGTATCGAACAAAAGCGTATCATCTCTTACGAGCATATTGACAAGATAGATCCCGATATAGTTCATCATGATGGTCGCAATGACCTCATTCACATTTCGGTAAGCTTTGAGGATCCCCGGTATCAGACCCCACAAGGCACCTCCGATGATCCCCGCCAGGATCGCAAATACCCATTGAAGACTTCCCAGCCCCGTAAAGACGATCCCTGTGTAGACCGCAAAGTAGGATCCTACGACAAATTGACCCGCTGCTCCGATATTGAACAATCCGGTCTTAAAAGCAAAGGCTACCGATAGCCCCGTCAAAATAATCGGAGTCGCAAAATAGAGTGTATCCCCGATCCCTTTCGATCCGCCCGAAAATCCGCCCATCAAAATGACCTTGAAGCCTGCCATAGCTTGAGACGGATTGGATATGAGCAAAATGATCAGACCGAACACCAGTCCGATGATGATCGCTGTAAAGGACGACAAGAAGCTGTTGAATGCTCCGCTGTCGACAAAATGTTTCAACTTAGTTCCCATTCATCTCTCTCCTTTTTGAGCCGGACATATACAGCCCCAGTTCCTCAACGGTCGTTGTCTTCGGGTCAAACTCCCCGACGAGCTCGCCTTCATAGATGACGATGATGCGGTCGCTCACGCTCATCACTTCATCGATCTCAAGCGATACCAGCAGTACCCCTTTGCCTTCATCACGAACTTTCAAAAGCTGCTTGTGTATATACTCGATCGCTCCGACATCCAGACCCCGTGTCGGTTGTACTGCGATCAGCAAGCTCGGATCTTTGTCGATCTCCCGCGCGATGATCGCCTTCTGCTGATTTCCGCCCGACATACTGCGTGCGACGGTATCGGAGCCTTGCGCGCTTCGAACATCATATTGCTTGATCAGCCTATCCGAATACTTGCGCATGCTCGATTTGTTCAAAAACCCGTTTTTTTGGAGATCCTTGGTAAAATAGGTCTGCAGGATCATATTCTCCGCCAGGGTATAGTCCAAGACCAGACCGAACTTGTGCCGGTCTTCCGGAATATGGCTCAGACCATGTGTGCTTCGATAACGAACGGATCTCGATCCGAAGTGATCTCCATCAAGGATGATCTCTCCTTTGTCGATCCCCATCAATCCGGAGATCGCATAGACGAGCTCGGATTGCCCGTTGCCTTCGATCCCCGCTATCGCAACGATCTCTCCGCGACGCACATTAAAGCTCACATCGTTGAGCACATTTTTGCTCGATGTTTTGGAGCGCATCGTCAGATTCTTAACCTCAAAGATCGCTTCTTTCGGATCCGCAGGCGTTTTTTCGAGCACGAGATCGACATTTCGTCCTACCATCATTTTCGACAATTCTTCTTTTGATGTTTGTGCAACATCCACCGTCCCGATATATTTGCCTTTTCGCAAAACGGTGCAGCGATCTGCGACCTTTTTGATCTCATTCAGCTTATGCGTGATGAATACGATACTCTTTCCTTCTTTGACCAGGTTGAGCATGATGTCCATCAATTCATCGATCTCTGCCGCCGTCAATACGGCTGTCGGTTCATCAAATATCAGGATCTCATTCTCTCGGTAGAGCATCTTCAAGATCTCTACACGCTGCTGCATACCGACCGTGATATCCTCGATCTTCGCCTCCGGATCGATCGCGAGATTATATTTTTGGCTAAGCTCCACCACTCTTTTACGCGCATCGTCCATTTTGAGCATTCCCATACGAACACTCTCCGCACCCAAAACGATATTTTCGAGCACGGTAAAATTTTCCACAAGCTTAAAATGCTGGTGGACCATCCCGATCCCCAAACGATTCGCATCGTTCGGATCGTTGATCTTGACTTCTTCGCCATTCTTTTTGATGACACCTTTTTCCGGTTGATACAATCCAAAAAGAACACTCATCAAAGTAGATTTTCCGGCGCCGTTTTCCCCCAGCAACGCATGGATCTCTCCGCGCTCCACCTGCAAAGTGATATTATCATTTGCTATGATACCGGGAAACTCTTTTGTAATATTGATCATCTCAATGTGATAACTCATTGTTTCTCCATTCTCTTCAGAAAAATCTCAGCCTTTTCGGCAGTACTTATATTTTACAATTTTTTTAGGTTTTTTGGAATGGTTTTTTTGTTTTTCGAACATTAAAAAGTAATTTTCCTCAAGAATATTCGGCATGATCCACTTTTGCAAATAAAAAAAGCCTGAGATGTACCGACCTCCTCCGATCGGATCACAGATCCGACGTTCAGGGTCAGTACGATACTCAGACTTTACGATTCAAAAACTATGATATTTCTTCAACTTTTACGATGCTTACCGGAAGATCCTGCACTGCGATCTCCTTGTTGGAAGCATCCACATTACCTATGACCTGAACATGACCGTCTGCAAGCTCTTGGTAGATCGCATCATAGTCCGCTTGAGTAAATTTCTCAAACTTGCTGGATTCCATCGGAAGCCCTACACCTTGAACATCCGCTCCCAGCACGACGCTTTGTCCGCCCGGGAAAGAGTCCGCATAGTATGATGTGATCGCATCATATACGGATTTTTGAAGCATCTTCATAGAAGAAGTGATGACCGTATCGGATTCACCGGATTGGTCGACGTCAACACCGATCACTTTTCCGCTTGCCGCTTCAGCTGCTGCCATTACGGAGTTTCCTACCGCTCCACCGCAAGCAAAGATGATCTCCGTTCCGCTCTCATACCAGGAAGCCGCTCTTGACTGAACTTCCGGAGTCGCACTAAATCCGCCGGTGTAGTTATACTTCATATCGATCGATGCGATGCCCATCTCTTTTGCAGCATACTCCGCTCCCTGTACGAATCCGTAACCGAATTTTACTACCGCAGGGACTGCCATTCCGCCCATGAAGCCAAGCTTGGTATAACCTTCTTTTACCGCTGCATAACCTGCAAGGAATCCTGCTTGTTGCTCTGCATAGAATACGGAATAAGTGTTGTCCGCCACTTTGATATTTACATAATCATCTTGAGGATGTGGGATCCCGTCGATCAAAACGAATTTTACATCCGGATAAGTGTCCTGTGCCTCAAATACTGCAGGCTCAAAAAGGAAGCCCGGAGTAACGATCACTTTTGCCCCTGCAGATACCGCAAGATCGATGGATGCAAGATACGCATCCTTTGTTTTTTCTGCCGGCTGATAATATTTATGGCTGATATTTTTCTCTGTTGCATATTGAGCCAAACCTTCCCAAGATCCTTGGTTGAAGGACTTGTCGTTGATCGTTCCGACATCCGTGATCAATGCAAGTTCAAATGTGTCACCTTGAGATCCTTCTTTTTTTGTACAGGCTGCCAGTGTACCCACCAAAAGTACGACGACCATAGCCAAACTGATTAACTTCTTTTTCATAATTTCCTCCCTATATTCGCAATAGATCTGCTAATAAATGATATCATATCTGTTTATAAAATAAAAGGGTCTTTTTACTTTTTAAGATTTTTGGGCGAAAAACCTTTCGGCAACAATTCGGCAAGCGTAAAGACCTGATATTCATTTTCGTCCTTGCCCACGATCACCGTAAATCCGTCCGGATCGCAAAACTCGATCAACACCTGTCTGCATACTCCGCAAGGCCAGGCATAGTCCTTGGGGATCTGCCCCTGAGGTCCGCCTGCGACAGCGATCGCGATAAACTCTTTGACCCCTTCGCTGACCGCCTTAAACACCGCTGTACGCTCCGCACAATTCGTCGGAGAGTAGGATGCACTTTCAATATTGCAACCGGTATAGACCCTGCCGTCTTTTGATAAAAGTGCCGCCCCGACGGCAAAATTTGAATAAGGCGAATAAGACATCTCCCTTGCCTCCAATGCCTTCTTCATCAAAAATCGATGGTCGATCTTCATTCCATTCCCTCCACCAAAGATCCTATCGACTAAGCGATCTCCAGCGCAAGCTCCATCATCTGTGTGAAGGAATTTTGTCTCTCTTCCGCAGATGAAGCTTCTCCGGTAAAAGGCTTATCCGAGATCGTACAGATGCAAAGCGCATTCTTGCCCGCTCTCAAAGCATTCATATAAAGTGCCGCCGCTTCCATCTCGACAGCAAGCACTCCCATTCGTTGCCATTCCTGCAGCCTTTGCTGATCGTCGTAGAAAGTGTCGGATGAATAGATATTCCCTACTTTGAATCTCAAGCCTCGTTTTTCCGCTTCGTCCACCGCTTTCTTCAGAAGCTCATAGCTTGCGATCGGAGCAAATGTCCCCGGCAAGCCGTATTGCGCCACGAAATTTGAATTGGTGCAAGCACCCATTCCGATCACGATGTCTTTGATCTCCAAGCTGTTGTCGATCGCTCCGGCAGAACCGATACGGATGATATTCTTTACATTGTAGAAATTGAACAATTCGTAAGAATAGATCCCGATCGACGGCATTCCCATACCGCTCGCCATGACGGATACGCGCTTTCCTTTATAAGTCCCTGTATAGCCTTGGATGCCTCGGATATTATTTACCAATACCGCATCTTCCAAAAATGTCTCGGCAATAAACTTCGCTCGAAGCGGATCGCCCGGCATCAAGACGGTCTCAGCAAAATCTTCCAACTTTGCGTTGATATGTGGTGTCGGGATATTGTTTCCCTGGATCATGATATTCCTCCTTATAAATACAAATCAATAGCTATCCTTCTCGGTCTTTTCGGATCGTACGAGCTTGATGATCCTGCTCGTTCCCAGACGGTCCGCGCCCGATCGGATAAAGTCTTCCGCATCTTGGATCGAAGAGATCCCGCCGGCTGCTTTTACTTTTACTCCTTCGCCTACACTTTGAGCCAGGAGCTTGACATCTTCCCGCGTCGCTCCGGAAGTGCTGAATCCCGTAGAAGTCTTGATATGATCTGCTCCCGCTTTCGTCACGATCTCGGACATCTTTATTTTTTCTTCCTCGGTGAGAAGGGCTGTCTCGATGATGACTTTCAGGATCTTGTCGCCACAAGCCGCTTTGATCTGACGGATCTCGTCTTCGATCTTGTCATAATTCTTATCTTTCAGATCGCCGATATTGATCACCATGTCGATCTCACAAGCTCCGTTTGCGATCGCATCTTTTGTCTCGAAAACCTTCGTTGCAGTGGTATTGTATCCGTTCGGGAAGCCGATGACCGTACAGATCGCCAAACGATCGCCCATGTACTCCTTCGCTCTGGCAACAAAACTCGGCGGAATACATACGCTTGCCGCTTTGTACTCCATCCCTTCGTCACAAATAGCTCGGATCTGCTCCCAGGTAGATTCCTGCTTCAACAAAGTATGATCCACCACGGACAAAATTTCTTTGATATCCATCCTATTCCTCCAGTCTGTCTTGTCAAATGTGATAGCAAGGTCCATTATACCACAGTTCCGAACATTTTTCACCCTAATTTCCCTGAAACGTTTCGGTTTTGAACAAAAGAAAGAACTCAAGTTTCCCTGAGTTCCATTTTTTATTTCGCATAATCGATCGCTCGAGTTTCTCGAATGATATTCACTTTGATCTGTCCCGGATACTCCATCTCGCTCTCGATCTTTTTGGTCACTTCCCTCGCAAGCAAAGGCAGTGTTGCATCGTTGATGTCTTCCGGTTTTACTAATATACGAACCTCGCGTCCGGCTTGGATCGCAAAGGATTTTTCGACTCCTTCAAAAGAATTGGAGATCTCTTCCAATTTTTCAAGGCGCTTGATATATGCCTCAAGCGTTTCCCCTCTTGCCCCCGGTCGTGCAGCCGATATCGCATCCGCCGCCGTTACCAGCACAGCTTCTACCGTCTGTGGTTCATAATCTCCATGATGTGTTGACATTGCATGGATCACTTCTTTCGATTCCTTGTATCTTCTAAGCAGATCCATCCCGATCTCGATGTGCGTTCCTTCCATTTCATGATCGACGGCTTTTCCGATATCATGAAGTAATCCCGCTCTTTTTGCAAGTTTTGGATCCGCTCCGATCTCCGAAGCCATAATTCCGCATAAATGAGATATCTCTATCGAGTGTTTCAGGACATTTTGTCCATAGCTGGTTCTGTACTTCAGCCTGCCCAGCAATTTGATCAATTCCGGATGGAGTCCGTACACGCCGGTCTCAAAGGATGCCTTCTCTCCCTCTTCCTTGATGATATTTTCGACCTCAGCTTTTGCTTTTTCTACCATCTCTTCGATTCGAGACGGATGGATCCTGCCGTCTGAGATCAATTTCTCAAGAGCGATCCTGGCAACCTCTCTTCGTATCGGGTCAAATGCCGAAAGCACGACCGCTTCGGGTGTATCGTCGATAATAAAATCCACCCCGGTCAAATTCTCCAGCGTCCGGATGTTTCGACCTTCACGACCGATGATCCGTCCCTTCATTTCGTCATTCGGTAATGTAACGACGGATACCGTAGTCTCCGCGACATGATCTGCCGCACAACGCTGGATCGCAAAAGAAAGAATATCACGCGCTTTTTTATCCGCCTCTTCTTTCGCTTTTGACTCAAGATCTTTTATCATCACAGCCATCTCAGCTCTTACTTCCTTCTCTGCGGTAGCAAGGATCTGTTCTTTCGCCTGTTCGGTAGTAAGCATCGATATCTCTTCAAGCTTCGCCTGCTGTTCGGAAACGAGCCGACTGATCTCATTTTCTTTGTCCTGAAGTTTTCGGAATTTATCGTTGTAACGATGATCCTTATCCTCGATCTGACTGATCTTTCGATCTAAAGTCTCCTCTTTCTGAAGCACCCGCTTTTCAAATTTCTGAACTTCCGCCCGACGTTCTTTATACTCCTTCTCAGCTTCTGTTCTGAGCTTATGCGCTTCTTCCTTCGCTTCGACCAGCCTTTCTTTCTTGATGGCTTCTGCACTTTTTTCTGCATCTTCCACGATCTTTTTCGCTACAAGTTCCGCTTGGTTCAGTTTCCCCTCCGCGATCTTTTTACGATACATATATCCGATCAAAAGACAGATGACTGCCGTCAACAGGATCCCTACCGCTATCATTATTCCATTTCCTATCTTGATTCACCTCCTCCTAATGATCTTGTTTCAAATTTCGATCTCGATCCAATATGTTTATATCCATAAACATATACTCTATTGTAATATTAAAAGCTGTGACTGTCAACGAAAAAAGCACATATCCATCGATATGTGCTCCATTTTTATTTTAGTATTCCTGTTCAAACTTTCTTTCAAAGTCTTCTTCCGGCGGCAGGGTCTCATTAAAGGCAAATTCATTCTCCACCTCAAGGTCTTCCGGCGCGATATCATAGTTCTCATAATAGGCATCCCAGAATTCCGCTTCTTCCTGCTCTTCGATCTCTTTGATCATCTTGCGCTCTTTGATCTTGTCGGTCACCAGCTTTGTGATACCTGTAGCCACCACCGCGGCGACCGCGATCCCTGCAAGCACTTTTCCGGTACTCGGTCTGGAAAGCTCTCGATCCAAAATTTTCTTCTTCTCATCAATCGGCAGTTTTGACTTCAATATTTTTGCAACATCTCTTGATTTCATCTTCGATCCACCTTTCGCTTCGTTTCAATTGTTATACCCAAAACCCTCTTTTAATAATCATACCTCATTCTCTACTGAAACGCAAGAAAATTATATACCATTTTTATCGCGTCATCCCTCGTCGCATGATCTTTGGGTCTAAACTCTCCGCCAAGCTGAACATCGAGCATACGAAGAGCTTCCGCTATCGCAACATAGCCTTGGTAACCATTGGTCACTTGGTCAAAATCATAAAGGCTGCTCTTAAAGATCTCCTTTTTGACCGCCAACTTATGATAACCTAAGCTGCGGACCAAATATTTTGCGATATCTTCTCTTTTTGCCGGACTCTCATCGAGGATCTCTCCTTCCATCAACAGCCCTAAGCGTTTCCAGTGTTTGACCTTGTTTTCATAAGAGCTTGCCGCTTCGATCGGATAACGGTAAGAGCCGAATGATGATGCGATCAGATCCAGCGCTTCCTCCTTCATTATCGGAATCGTCGGCTTCAACAGCCCTCCCGGAAAACCGATCCCGATCTGATATAACATCTCCGCTTCCGATCCATACTTACTCAGGCTGATATCTTCATAACGCTCGATCTTTATGACCCGATCCGTCGGGTAGATCCGGTTGCCTGTCGTGACGATAAACCGAAGCGGCATTTCTTCCGTTTCTTCCACATAATAAAACAATCGGGCATGATGTTTTTGTGACTTCTCGTCCCAAATATGTTTATAAGCGAGTTTCAATCCGTTTTCTTCAAATATTTTTTGAAACACGGCTTCTTCGTCCGAAAACTTTGTAGGGCGTGGAAGGCGTACATCGGTCCAATTCAAGTTGTAATGGGTGATCTTTTTTTTGGATGGCATATAACTGATATAGATCGCATTTCCCGGAAAATACACCCCTTCTTCGTAACGTTCAAATTTCATCCTCACGACATCATTTTGCGTACCTAAAGAGCGTTCAAGATCCGCTCCGTCTAAACGAATATGTTCTTTGTATTTTTCAGCATGGGTCTTGATGAGATCTTCCGCCGCCTTTTTTGCCAGCTGGATATCCTCTTGTTTGATCTTTTCATACTTTCCGAATCCGGTGTAATCAAAAAATGATATCAGTTCCAAAGTTTTAGCATCCAGCTCTATTTCATAACTGTCTCCCTCTCGTTCAAAATTGATCGCCCAAAGATATCTTGATGCGGAATACCCTCTCTCATAAAGATAGGCATAGCTCATCTCAAAACCTTCCGGGTCAAAAAGTTTCAAAGCAAGAGCCGCATCCTTTGCTTCTTCCAAAGCCCTCAGCTCCGATTTCTTTTTGATCTCAATCTCTTCCATCGGCTGGATCTCCGGTTCCGCGCCCCCGTCAGCTCGCGCTTCTTCCCCGGCATGTTCCATTATATCATACGGATCGATATATTGCTTTTTTCCCGTCTTGGCATCGATATTGTAGCCATAAGCCGCCGGGGCATAGGCTATCCGTATGTTTTTGTACTCCAAATTTTCATCATCGTTCTGATAGATATAGATCTTTTTGAGTCCGATCTCTTTGCGATAGGCTTCCCTCGCCTCCTCTTCACCGATGATCCCTTGAGTGCTCTCATATTCCGTCATCGGATCGTAGTCGGTATCAAATCCGGTAACTTTGCCGGAAATATAGTTCACGACGACCCGAGCATCCGTTCCGATCACCGGGATATCATCTTTATAGTATTTAAAAGTAAAAACATAGTCTTCTCCGCTGATATCGACCTCTCCCTCTTGTCTAAAGTTTTTGGATCCGGTCGGAAAGGCTTTATTTATAAAATCATCTGCGATCGTCCTGCTTTCATCTTTTGAAAATTGAGGAAGTTTTTTGGGGACCTTATCTTCGATCGAGTCCTCTTTTTTCCGGTAGCTATAGTAATAGATATTTTTATCTTCTCCATAACGCACCGATTGGGTATAACCTTCTCCTTCCCAAAGCAACTCGTAATAAGTCCGATCGTTCTCGGATCCCATAGAATATGTCAGCTTGGCATTTTTGTCATTGATGACCAATCTCTTTTTGATATCGATCAGGATCTCTTGGAGAAGCTCTTTTGAAATTTGAGAAGAAGGCTCTTTGAGATCGATATCCGATCTTGTAGAAGAAGGCTCCGCAGGATCTTCCAAGAAGATTTCTTGCGATCCGATCTCTTCCGTTTTTTCTTTATCCTGAGGATCGATCTTTTGATCTTTCTTTACAGTTATCATATTTGATGCACCATAGCCCGACAATGGGCAATCG
>JAUMYO010000003.1:21315-73469 GCA_030528605.1 Peptostreptococcaceae bacterium
GATCAGCAGCAATCCGATCAGCAGCATAGAAAGGACTTTTTTCATTTGATCTCTCCTTTCAAAAGTCTCTTTTCTATTGTAATATAAATCAAGAAAAAAAGGGTTACATAAATATTACAGTTTTTAGATCCCTATAATCATTCCTCACCATCTTCTACTCTTTGTATAACTTACACAGAGCAAAGGCAAGTAAATATTACAGTTTTTGAATCCCTATAATCAGACTTCAGCATCTTCTACTCTTTGTGTGACTTACACAGACGAAGGAAGCACAGATCTTTTTTCTCGAATGATCTTATGTCGGTCCGGTTTTGGGTCGGATGGACCACAGGATCTCGGTGATCTCGTTCAGTGCATCCATATCCGTCAAGTCGATATCTTTTCCGTAGGTGTGAAGCATCCGTTCGATATCCGTTGTTCGATTTTTGGGTAGTGTATTTTTGATCCTGAGATAAAGAGATCTCACCCGAAGCCGGTCCATAAAGCCAAGCTTTGCATGATCGATCTTCCCCGGCAGATGAATGATCTTTGTCCGCTCATACAAATGCTCCGGCATTTTCTTTTTGATATCGTCGCGGATATTTTTAATATTTTGCACATCTTTCGGATCGGACAGTCCTACCGTTGCGATAAGGATAAAGGGTGCGGAGTCCTGCGGGATCGCTCTGATCGTTCGGTAAAGACCCAATACTTCTCCGGCATATAATCCGCCGACATAAATGATGGTATCGCAGGAATGCAGATTTTTTGTTTCCGAAAAAGATCTCGCCTCTATAAATGTTCTGTTCGATAATTCTTCCGCATATCTTCTGGCAGAACCGTATTTGCTCCCATACACTATTATCTTCATAATGACCTCCCCCATATCGGACGATCCCATCCTCACATACTTTTGACGATACCGGGTCAAGTACCTTCTCTCATCAGGACCAAAAAGATCGCTTGCGATCATTTCCCAGAGATCTCCGGATGTGTATCCTTCGATCAAAATAGATTTTTAATATATTGATTGTAGAGCTTTTTGAGCTCTGAGATCTTGTTATTCATCTCAAGCTGTAAGAAAGAGACCTTTCGATGATCCTTCTCTTCGATCGCCGTCTTTATTCTGGTAAAGACTGATTTTTTCTCCAGTCCGTCCTTCATCAGATCCCATCGGATCGAATTGATCTTCGTCCAGTTGACGATATCCAGATCGGAGAGATCTTCGGTATTCTCATGGGCTTTTTTGCATCGACGCACGACTTCGATATTATCATCGATGATCCGATGCGCAAGCTCATAGGTCCAGGTGTTCAAAATGAAGGTTTTGTAGGACTCGATCAGTTTTTCCGTAAAAACGCCCTCTTGCTTTAATGTTTCGAGCTTTTCCGGATGGTGCTCCAGATTGATGATATTGTCGTACACGGTAGCAGGCGGTCTCCCGAAACGGATATTTCTTTCCTGCTCGGTATAAAAATCAAAGACATTCTCCTCACTTCGATACTGACGATCTTTTTCGAGATAGACCGCATCTTCACCCGGCTCTTTGGAGAACTCTTTGACCAGTTCATCCGGACTGAGCTTCATCCCGGCATTTTCCAGCCCGTCGATCATCGCCTGATAACAAGTCGCCAACACGAGATACACATTGGTAAACGGATTCGGAGATCGCAGCTCGAATCTTGTCGCCATCGGAGATTCCCTATCTTTGATCAGCCCGACGAGGATCGAACGATTTCTTGAAGGCAATTTGGCAGAGCGACCCAGCGACGATACGATACAGATCGGTGCTTCAAAGTGCGGTTTCAGACGATTGAGCGAATCGATCGACGGAGCGACGAAAGGATTGATCACTTCATAGTTTTTGAGGATCCCCATCAAAGATGCGATCGCAAAGCTGCTCGCAAAATGGTTTTCAAGATCGTGATGCGTGAAAAGATTGATCCTTCTTCCGGAATTCAGGATCGCCGCAACGCCGATATGAGTATGCTTTCCGCTTCCGGCAACGCCCTCGATCGGTTTTGCCGCAAAGGTAACTTCCAGATTGTATCGGTTGAAGACTTCTTTGACGAGATTGCGAACGATGATCTCAATGTCGGCAGCGTGGATATCCTTGGAGTATTTCCAGTCGATCTCCAGCTGCTCCATCACATGGATCTGCGTTCCGTTCGGATTGATCTGCGAAGTGACCCCGCCGACTTCTTTGTGCCCCATCTCCGGCTCAAAACCATATTTTTGCATGATCTCCAAAGTCTTTTCCATGGCGGAACGAACATTCCCCTCCGTACGCTTCCAATACTGTTCCTTCAACGTCTGAGAAACGCAGAGCTTCTCTTCGTCCGCGAGATCTTCCGGCGTTTTGACCCAAAACTCCAGTTCGGTCGCCGATGTCAGAACGATCTCTTGGATCTTCTCATCCGGCTGCATGCCGATCTCTTGCCGAAAACCTTCCTTCTCCTCGACATATTTCAGCGCATATTTCTTGAGGCGTTCGGACGCTCTTTTTAGGATCGATCGGGAACATACCATCCGATCATTATGGATCAGGAACGACGGAATGATCAGCGTTCCGACGAATTTCCCATCCACAGTGACACTGCTGTAATTATGATCCACATACCAATCGACATCACGATCCGGCAGAATGATCACTCTGGCATCATCCAAGGTCGCGATCTTTGGCAAGGTAACGCTCGAACCGTCGGTTTGGACACCCAGATGCAATTGCTTTTCCATGTCTTCCAAAAAAAGTTCGATCGGGATCCGTTCATCCGTTCCGTTTCCTCCAAAATCAAATCCGACATAGGAAACAAATCGGATCTCCGGATGCTCCTTCAACAATTTGGTAAGATCCTCTACATTTCTTCCGATCTTCGGGATCCTAAAGACCAGACCCTCCATCGCTTTGTCTTCGATATACATAATATGCTCCTTATGTTCAATTTCCGATATGATCAACATAGGATCCCGATCCAGAATACCCTGGGAGGCATCGTTTTCGTCTTGAGATCCTATCGACCTTCCGGACAAAGATCTCTGATCGCTTCCCTGTCCATGACACCAAGATCCGGATCCTCTTTGGAAAACATCCCGCCCGCTCTCACGATAAAGGCGGAGCCGGTTTTCAAAAAAGCCGATCATTCATATCTATCAAGGTAAAGCTGTCTCAAAGGCTTACTTACTTGCTTCCGATCGGATCTCCTGAAGTGCCAGCATCGCTCCGAGTTTGGAATGTTCATACGTCAAACCGCCCTGAAAATACACGGTATAGGGCTCACGGATCGGCGCATCGGCACTCAGTTCGATCGACGAGCCTTGAACAAATGCTCCTGCCGCCATGATCACCATCGAATCATAGCCCGGCATCTCCCATGGCTCCGGCATCACAAAAGAGTCGACCGGTGCCGCCTTCTGTATCCCTCGGCAGAAAGCGATGATCTCCTGCTCCGATCTCAGCCCGACCGACTGGATGATGTCGCTCCTTTCATCGCTGTGGTGAGGAAAAGTCTCGTAACCCGATTCCTCAAAGAGCTTTGCACAGAATATCGCACCTTTTTTGGCATTGGCAACGACCATCGGCGCGATGAAAAGCCCTTGCAGGAGCACTCTCGTCATCCCGAAAGTCAATCCGCATTCCTTCCCGATGCCCGGCGCAGTCATACGATCCGCCACCAGAGAAACAAGATCCGCCCTTCCGGCAATATATCCTCCGCCCAGCGCAAAGCCTCCGCCCGGGTTCTTGATCAGAGAACCTGCGATCAGATCGGCTCCCGCCTCGATCGGTTCGCGCTCTTCCATAAATTCGCCATAACAATTATCGATCATAACGATCACTGAAGGCTCGATACTGCGAATACGGGCTATGATCTGCTCGATGTCGCGGATCGTCAGTGCCCTCCTTCTAAAATAGCCTTTGGAACGCTGGATATAGATCATCTTCGGCTTATCGTTTTGTTTGATCGCTTCGACGATCTTTTCTTCATCAAAATCCCCATTTTCCAGAAGCTCGATCTGAGTATATCGCACGCCCCTCTCCATCAACGAATTGTAGGAGGGTGTTATTCCGATCGTTTGATCCAAAGTATCATAGGGCTTCCCGGAGATGGAGATGAGCTCCGATCCGCTCTTGAGGATCCCCTCCAGACACAGCGCGAGCGCATGCGTACCGTTTGCGATGGTCGGTCGAACGATGGCATCTTCCGATCGAAAGATCAGCGAGAAGATCTCTTCCGTCTTCTCGCGTCCGATATCGTTGTATCCATATCCCGTGTTCCACGCAAAATGGCGGTCGGACAGTCCGGCGCTGCGCATCGCATGGATCACTTTGTAAATATTGAACTGCTGCAGCTCCTCGATCTCTGTAAAAAGAGGTCTCAGCTCCTGATCGATCCGCTGCGCCATCTCCAAAATATCAGGTTGCAACCCGAAATATTCTGTCATATGACCTGAGAGATCCGATCGCATTATTTATCACCATAGAAAGCCGAGAACAGCTTGATGATCCCTTTATAATCCTCTACTCCTCCGGTCTCACGCTCCGAATGCATCCCAAGGATCGGATTTCCGATGTCGATGGTCCTTACCGGAAGATTCGCCGATATGATCGGTCCGAGCGAAGTCCCGCCTACCACATTAGAATGATTGAAGAAGATCTGATATGGGATCTTGTTTTTCTTAGCCAGTTTGACCAGATAAGCCTCCGACTTTGAATCAGTCGCATATCTTTTGTTCGAACTGTTTTTGATAACAAATCCGCCGTTGATGCGAGGACGATTGGTCGGATCCGCCTTGTCCGCAAAATTCGGATGGACCGCATGCGCAAGGTCAGCCGAGATCACAAAAGATCTTTCCAATGCGATCAGGTAATCCTCACGACTCATGCCCAGATTCAGCACGATACGCTCCAAGATATTGCTCAAAAAGCCGGAGTCTCCGCCGTTCATCGTTTGAGAGCCGATCTCTTCGGAATTGAGGCAAGCCGCCATGCTGATGCCGCTTCCTTTTTTGCTGTTGACGAGCCCTTCGATCGATGAGATCGCCATCGAAAGATTGTCGAGCCTCGCTGACTGGATGAATTCATCGTTCAATCCGAAGACCACAGGCGGTGTCACATTGTAAAGGTTCAGCTCATAAGAGAGGATATCCTCGCTTTTTACACCAAGTTCCTCTGCGAGGATCTCGACGAATTTTTTGCCCTTGATCGGCTGTCCATCGATATATAAAAGCGGTTTCAGATCCTTTTGCTTATCGATCGCCACCCCATTGTTCACCTCGCGATTCATGTGGATCGCAAGGTTCGGGATCGTACAGATCGCCCGACCGAAGTCCACGACATGCTCGACCACTTCATTTCCTTGCAAGCAGTGAACTACGCCCGCGATCGAAAGCGGTTTGTCGAACCAGGTATTCAGGATCGGTCCTCCGTAGACTTCCACATTCAAAAGATGGTAGCCGTTCGACTCGATATCCGCATTGGATTTGATCTTAAGCGTCGGCGAGTCCGTATGCGATACGACGATCTTGAACTTATTCGGATCATCGATACGAAAAGCAACGACTGCCCCGTCTTTGGCAATATAATATTTGCCGGATCGCTTGAGCTCAAAAGGCTTTTCAAGATCGAGCTTTTTGAATTTATTCTTATCCAGATACTCAGACAACACTTGCTCCGCATGATATACGGATTTTGATCCTTCAATAAATTGCAATAGATTATTTATCATTTTTCCTCCTATGATTTTGTGCATTTTGTGGATCGGCACTCGGTCCGGTCTTTTTATAGAAGTAACAGGATCCTTTTCCGCCCGGATCCCATCGTATTTATATTCGCTCATACCGAGATCCGATAGAAAGCATAGAAATTCTTTTCATCCTTTACTCAATGTGGCTGATACGGTGGTCCAACAAATGTTGGGAAGTATCATCCATAGAGATCGGATCGATACCATAGCTTCAACTAGGTTTTAGTATCCTATCTTATCTCAAACTTTTTATCTTCTATCGGTCCTAAGCCTTTGTGAGTTTGTCAAAGTTGATGTCGATCTTTTTGATCCCGGAACCGCCAAAAACGATGGTGTAAGAGCTGTCGCTTTTGGCAACGATCTTTCCTTTCCCAAAACTCGGATGGATCACCTGTTCTCCCATCTCGAACTGATCCACGACCTTCGGTCCGGTATCCACCTGAGCCATCATCTCTCTTTTTTTCTTGTATTTATCGACCAAAGAATATCCGCCTGATCCGGATGTCGCTGTTCGGTCGACTTTTCCGTTGAGGAGTTCTTGCGGCACATCCTTGATAAATCTCGAAACGATCTGGGAACTGTACTTCCCAAAATAATTTCGGCTGTGTGCATAAGAGAGATACAGCCTTTCCTTCGCCCTTGTCATACCGACATAGCAGAGCCTCCGTTCCTCTTCGATCTGAATATCGCTCATCAACGACTTTGCCGACGGAAAGATCCCTTCCTCCATCCCCGTTATGAATACAACGGGAAATTCAAGCCCTTTTGAACTATGGAGCGTCATCAACGTGACCGTGTCCTCGCCTTCTTCATATACATCGATATCACTCGAAAGAGCGACCGTCGATAAAAAAGCTTCGAGAGAGCGGTCTTCACTGCTTGATGTAAATTCCTGCGCGACCGATCTTAATTCGTTGATATTCTCAAGCCGGGTCTGAAACTCGATCTCGCCCTCTTCTTCAAGCTCCTTGATATATCCTGAATTGGCAACGATCTTCTCGATCAGCTCTTCGATCGGTATCACCTCGCTCATCGAGCGAAGCGAAGAGATCAAAAGAACGAAGGTGCGGATCGCATTTTGGGCTCTGGTCGAGATATCGAGTTCCTCATGATCCAAAAGCGCACTGAACAGCGATTCTCCTTTGATATTGGCTTGGATCTCGACCTTTTCCAAAGTCTTGATCCCCAGTCCACGCTTCGGCGTATTGATGATCCGCTTGAGCGAGATATCGTCTGAGGGATTTGCAATGATCCGAAGATAGGCAAGGATGTCTTTGATCTCTTTTCGATCGTAGAATTTGAGCCCGCCGTAGATATTGTATGAGATCTGTGCCTTGATCAATTCTTCTTCAAGCAATCGGGACTGGACATTGGTACGATAGAGGATCGCGATATCTTTGTTGTCAAAAGAAGAGCGGAGAGATCGGATCTCTCGCGCAACATTTTTCGCCTCCATACGATCATCCTGCGACTTGATCAGTTCGATCTTGATATCGCTTTTGTTTTGAGTCCAGAGCTTTTTCTTTTTTCTACCGGTGTTCTTCTCGATCACATGATTCGCCGCAGTCAATATATTTTGTGTCGAACGGTAGTTTTGTTCCAGCTTCACGATCACCGCATCGGAATAGTCATTCGCAAAGTCCAGGATATTCCGGATATCCGCTCCTCGCCATCCGTAGATCGCCTGATCGTCATCTCCCACGACACAGATGTTGCGATACTTCTGCGCGAGAAGATGGATCAATACATACTGCGAATGGTTGGTATCCTGATACTCATCGACCATGATATATTGGAACTTATCTTGGTAAAAACTAAGGATCTCCGGATGATCTTTCAGTATTTTTATTGTCAAAAAGATCATATCATCAAAATCGACCGCATTATTTTTTTTCAATCGTTCCTGATACATCTTATAGACCTTAGATGCGGTCTTCGTGCGAATATCCACCGCAAATTTTTCTTCGTATTTGATCGGCGTGATCAGCTCATCTTTCGCCGAAGAGATCACGCTCAAAAAATATGCCGGCTTCATCACTTCCGCATTGACCTTGAGCTCCTTCATGCAATCCTTGACGAGCGTCTGCTGATCATAGTGGTCATAGATCACAAAGTCTCGCGAATAGCCGATCTTATCGATATGCGTTCGGAGGATCTTCAGGCAGATCGAGTGAAAAGTTCCGATCCACATATAGGGATAGGTCTCGCCCATCAGATGAAAGAGCCTCGTCTTCATTTCGTTCGCCGCCTTATTCGTAAAAGTCAGCGCCAGAATATTGGACGGCGATCCTCCCGAGCGGATGATGTGTGCGATCCGATTGATGATCACCTTCGTCTTTCCGGAACCTGCTCCTGCCAAGATCTGAAGCGGACCTTCGATCGTCCGGACCGCAAGTTGCTGTTGTTCATTAAGAGTTTCCATTTTTTCTCCTGTTTGTAAAACAAAAGGGACAAAAAGTCCCTCTATTTATAATACGAAAGTTACCTGACACTCAAAGTCTTCGTACTTTTCGGCAGTGCCCTGATCCGGGAATTTCGCTTTGACCTTCAGACCTTTCGTTTCGCAAGCCTTCACAAAGAACAGCGATATGATCCCCGTATCGATGTTGAAGTTCTTATCTTCTTTTTTGTTGATGAACAGCTTGCACTCATTTTTGTCGATCATAAATGCCCAAGGCTGTTCATTCCCCCATGAAGGAGCAAGCTTAGTCAGATAGAATACTTCGGCAAGTCCCAGTTGCTCAAGTTCTTCCCAGGTCATTTCTTCTTTCCAATTGTGGTTATATACGAATTCGGCGATCCCTTTTCGGTCGGAAGTTTTTCCGGTATTCTTACGGAAGATCCCTGAGTATTCTTCTCCGATCCCGAGGCATCCGAGCAGTGTGATCCCGTCTTTTTTTGCAAAAAGCGAAGCATAATCTACGCCTTCCACGGTGCTGATCCAACAAGAACCCAGACCCGCATTCCATAGTGAAAAACGGACCCATTCCATGCAGTATCCCGCATTGATCTTTGAAGGAGCATCCTCTTTTCCAAACACCAACACATAGGCAGGCGCGGAAATGATCTTCCCGAAGTAACCGATCTTGCCGTCAAAGTCCTCGGCAAATCTCTTGCCGTCTTCAATGACTGCAAACTCCAGATCCGTATCATTGATCTTCTCAAGCGAAGAAAGGTTATCGATGATCATCGAAACCAGGTTTGTATCGATCTTCTTCTTCGTAAACTCTCGGACCGATTTGATCTCTGTAATAATTTTTTCGTAGTTCATATGCTCTCCTTTAATACATAAATTTAGAAATTGATATTCCTACACGATTCCCAACTCCATGTTCCTTGGACTTACCTTTCAATAAGTTCCGCTAAAAATTCTTTCGCATGCTTTTCATCGATCTCACATTTTATAGAAGGATCGATCATTGCCTCCAAAGCATTTCCAATAAACTGTGTCACACCTCGAGTATTTCGTCCCGCCCAATGGTGCTGACATTTAGTTGCTGCAATTAATTTTTCGTCCAAAAAAGAGTATAGCCTTGCAACGATATCCCCATCATCCTTGATCCCTAAAAGATAGATCATGTAGACCGATCCTTCTTGAGATAAAAACTCTAGGAGTTTGTCTATATTGTAAGCTTTTGGATTTCCATCTAGAAACAATACCTTTGTTTTAATGTCCGTTTCAGTATGATAGCCACTATAAACTTTAGTGTAGTCCCCCAGCTTATCTTCTGTTTTGAATTCCGGTAAAGAAGTTTTATTTGTGAGTGCATGGATCATCTGTTTTTTTAATTCCGAACCATTGTCCGTTATCAAATATTCGATAACTCTGCCTCTTAAATTTACATTATCTATTAGAGCGGCAATAACGATCTCATCTTGAACTTTTTCTACACGTTTTTTCAAATCGATCTCCAGGTCACTATAATATTTAGATCGAATAAAATTTTGTGCTCTATCGACAGAAAGAAAAATTTTGTTTCTGATATTCTCATCCACTTGAAATTTCGATTTCTGTGCTTTTATCTCATTTGTACTCTCAACAAGTCGTTCCAGATTGTCCCTAAACGATAATCCCATATGATAAGCAAATAATTCTTCAAAATTATCGGGGCAGTTTTCAAGAGAAGCATATTCCTTCATAATGTCGCTTCCGTTAAAACTCCCTTTAATATTATCTATTCTCAATTCTTTGGAAGAGTGACTGATCTTCTTTAGAAAAGTGGAATTTGCCAGCAATATATGATTCACTTTGCTTGAAACGATACAGACGAAGAAAGGGATATCATCATATTTTTGTAAAGAGGACAAAGATAATACCGTATTACTCATGTTTTTGGTTTCCGATCTGCTGAATCGGATCGCAAAGTCATCACAATAGAAAACTTTGCGATCACCGGTAAGAGCAAATTTCTTTTTCACTTTCTCAGATAGCAGTGCTTTATCGGCAATGCCATTCAGTTTATTTATAAATTCAAACAGATCGTAGATCCTATCTTTATTATATATCATTCCAACCCTTCCATAGCGATCTGCAACGGTTTATTTTTCTTTTGGAGAGAGGTCGTATTTCTTTCCCAAAAAACGCCTTCGGTATAACCTTGTATCGTATCGTCTTGTTCGGCGATCTCTAATCTTTTTTCCGCCCATACACAATATTGTTCATTGATCTCGATCCCCACATAATGTCTATTTAATTTTTTTGCTGTAACGGAAGTCGAGCCGGAGCCCAAAAAAGGATCGAAAACAACATCCCCCGGGTTAGAACTCGCTAAGATCATCTTTGCCAGCAGTTTTTCCGGTTTCTGAGTTGGATGTGCTGTATTTTCAGGCATTGACCAATATGGGATCGATATGTCATCCCAAAAATTAGATGGATACGTATTCCTGAAATTTCCCGATCCCGTCTCTTCCCAGTCTTTAGGCTTCCCTTCAATTCGATATGGAGCAACCACTTTCCTTCTTATTTTTACCGCTTCAACATTAAATGTATAATTTTTTGAGTTAGTCCCGAACCAAATGTCTTCCATTCCATTCTTCCAATTCATCAGTGCGCCTCGACCTTTTTCCCGCTGCCATGTGATCCTGTTCCGGATATAAAAGTACTTCTTCAAAACATTCCCGATGATCAAGCTTGATCTCCAGTCACAGCAGACATAGATCGTTGCTTCTTCCTTAAGTAAGGGCAGGATCGCCTTGATCCATGATTCTGTATATTCTTCATATAGCTCATCCGAAGTCCTTTTAAATATTTTTCCATTAAAGTCTTTATCTATATTGTATGGCGGATCAACGATCAAAAGATCTACAAAATTTGTCGGCAAAAAAGGAGCAACCTCGAATAAGTCCCCTAATATCGTTTTATCAAGTACTTCTTCTACCGATCTCTTCTCGGTGATCGAGATACATTTTTGAAGATAGCGTTTCCCTTCATGCACGCTTATATCGATCGTCTTATTCCTAGCAGATCTCATAAAATTTCTCCCATCGATAATTTAGTCCTATATCAACCTCTTTATAATAAAATAGATAGTTGTATCTTGCTTAGATTTTAAAATAGATATTCATACGAAAGCAAGTTACAGATGTAACTCTGATCGGCGATCTTGTGTACAGGTCTTGGTATAAGTAAAGTTTTGCCTTCATACTGCCTCAACGATCGACCTAAAGGATCCTTCAACGGTCTTCTTCGATCAGTGCAACGATCTTTTTGACCGCTTCCATCTCATCTTCACCATCCGCGCGAATGATGATCTCGCTTCCCTCCGAGATCGCTGCTGCCAATATTCCTACGATACTCTTGGCATTGATCAGCTTGTCTCCATACTCAAAGAAGATGTCTGCCCGATATTTGGTAGAAGTTTTGATAATTTGAGATGCCGTTTTTGCATGGATCCCCATCTCGTTGATCACTCTGACTTTCTCCGTGTACATCGTTCCCCCATTTACAATAAATTAATATTATGCTGTTTACACAACTCGATCGTTTCCTCATCCCAGATCGATACCTGGACCTCTCCGATATGCGCTTTTCTCAGGAAAAACATACAGATCCTCGATTGACCGATCCCGCCGCCGATCGTAAACGGAACTGAGTTGTTCAAGACGCTTTTTTGAAAATCCAACTCCAGCTTATATTCCTGTTTGCGAATTTTGATCTGCTTCAGCAATGACGGCGCATCCACTCGGATCCCCATCGAAGACAGTTCCAATGCGATATCCAAAACATCATAGTAAAACAGGATATCTCCGTTGAGCTCCCAGTCATCATAGTCCGCCGCACGCCCGTCATGCATCTCGCCGTTGGAAAGAAGTTTTCCGATCTGCATGATGAATACCGCACCATGTTTTTTGGCGATCTCATACTCTCTCTGCTTCGGCGTCAGATCCGGATACAGATCGAGCAGATCCTGTGATGTGATGAAAAAGATCTCCTTCGGCAGCTCCGTTACGATCTGCGGAAATTCGTAATTCATCTTATAAGAAGTGATCTTAAAAACTTCATAAATGTCTTTTACGATCGAGATCAAGGTCTCCAGCGTACGATCTTCTTCCGGTATCACCTTTTCCCAGTCCCACTGGTCTACATAGATCGAATGGATGTTATCCAGCTCTTCATCCCGGCGTACCGCATTCATATCGGTGTAGATCCCTTTGCCTACTTCCAC
The DNA here is from genome assembly GCA_030528605.1 of Peptostreptococcaceae bacterium. Taxonomy (GTDB): domain Bacteria; phylum Bacillota; class Clostridia; order Peptostreptococcales; family Filifactoraceae; genus JAUNKE01. The sequence continues at coordinate 33,701 of JAUMYO010000003.1, forward strand.
ACCATAGCTTCCCAGTGCCATTCTTTTCCATTTTGCGAGCGATTGAACGATCTCGGCATGATATCCCGTATCCAACATATCAAAACCGACCGGTCGCTCCACTCCGTTCAGATCGTCGTTGAGCCCTGTTGATCTTTTTACGAACAAAGGTGCCGATACCCTGGTCAGATCTAATTTTCGCGAGAGTTCTTTTTCGAATTTATCCTTAAGTACCTTGATCGCGACTTCCGTCTCCATCAAGCTCAGCTTGCTTCTATAATCCTTCGGGATGATCACTTTTTCCTTGCTCATATCTTTCTCCTAATCCATCTCGATCCTGTCGATATCTTCATAGACCAACCGATATCCCCCTTCGTGATCCGACAAAAGGTCACGCACCTCCTCGAGCGTCTTCTCACTTATAAAACGAGGTAACCTGACAAGGAGCTCCGTTTGAGGCTGATGTTTCGATCTAACGTGGATCTCCGACTCAAAGAGGTCCAGCAACGCATTCTCGTTTAATAGAAGCCCTGTCCCGCGGCAATGCGTGCAAGCTCTTCCGATCGTTCGGATGATATCTCTCTCGCTTTTTTCGACGACCAGTTGGAGCATCGAGCTATGTGCCAAGGAGTGACTGATGATCTTTCTATCTCTATTATAATGGTTTTTTATTTTTTTTTCTATGAAATCTTCTAATTTCTTCTGACCGATCTTGTCCATCGAAACGAAATCGATCAGGATCATACCCCCGATCCCAAGTAATTCAAGCAGGTTCAAAATTTTTATAAATGCTTGCTGATTGACCTGTAAGATCTTGTTCTCCCGAAGCGCGTCCGGACGCATGTAACCTGTGTTGACATCGATCACACAGAGTGCTTCCAGATGATCGATGCTCAGACGGAGATCTTCGTAGATATGATCTCGTCTCAACAGGTCCTCGAGTTTTACATCGTAGCTGTCAAACAGGTACCGATCCTGATGGACTACTTCGATCGAACGGCCGGAAAAAGTCTTCCGAAGCACTTTGCAGAAAGGCTCCTCATTACATAAGATCTGTTTTGCCCGATGCTCTTGCAAAATATTTTCAACGGTCGCGATCGGGTCATAGGGATCGAACTTGAGCCCAATCCCCTGTTCTTCCGTCGCTTTGAATTTTTTATCCAAAAGGGCAAGCTCGGATCGGATCTCATCCAGTCTATCCAAATGAGCCTTGGTCCGAAGCAATATCCCGTAGTCGCTCGCTCTTGTCTCGTCAATGATCCTCGCAAGTTCTTGCGCATCGTGATCATTCGCGTTTTTCTTCGATACGATGACCCGGTCCTCTCCGCGGATCAGGACCGCATATTCGCCCCCGATCGTAATATCTGTTGATGCCTTTGCTTTCTTTGACTTTTCTTCTTCCCGTACGATCTGTACCAACAGCTCCTCACCTACCGCAAGCTTTCGGGAAGACGGCAGGAAGACTTCCCGATCTTTTCCGATCAGGATCATCGCCGCATGCATCGCCGAATTGTAGTGTTTGACCTTGCCGCGATAGATCTGCCCGACTCGGGGACTTCCCGTTTTCGGCACGATCTGAATGTCGACTAATCTTTTATCCCGATCGATCACGGCATATTTGTCATATCGTCTCGAGTATTCGATCAACAATCTCTTATACAAGCTTCAGTCCCTTTCCGTCAAAAAAATACAGATCCTTCTTCAATATTTGATAAGCGTCATACTCCTTACCGGCTTTTGAATCGATGATCTCCAGAAGTTCCGAAGGCTTCATCGCCCCATTCACCGAATTGAGCAGCGTCGCATAGAGTTTTTGGTCCCGTATAAAGATCTCCTCGATCCGATCCTTGGCATTGATCTCCATCAGTTTGCCCTTTTTGTTCTTTTTTCGGATCGGGATATATTCTTCGCGCGCGATCTCTTCAACGATCTTCTCCAGTTCTTCATCAAAGGGATCCAGCGAAAATTCATATCGACTGTGCGTTGACAAAGTAGCGATCCCACCCATCTTGTCGATCGGATAGCTCTCTAAGATCTCCACTCCCCGCGGCAATGCCTTGTTGAGTTTGTCTTGTACCTCCTGCGGCGAGATCTCGTCCGCCACATCCATATCCAGATACTCACAGATGCTTTCCACCCCCAGGCTGAGCGCCGGCGAGAAAGACAGTTTCGGATGCGGGTGGAATCCCTGACTGTAATTCAATCTGATCGATTCACGACGCAAGGCTCGTATGAAGATCCTCAGCAGGTCCAGATGTGAAACAAAGGCAATGTCGCCCAGCTTTGAATATTTGCAACGTATGATCATCTGCAAAGCCCCTTCCCTACTCCTTGATCGATGCCACAGCCGATGCAATGTTTTCTGCAATCGACAGACTCTTTCGCCTCGTAAGCCAACCCACATTCTCTTTGCAGGAATTTTTTGCTCACGCCGCAGGACAGATGATCCCACGGCAGCTTCTGATCCATCGCCAGACCTTTGTTGGCAAAGATCGAAGGATCGATCCCCACCGTCTCAAAAGCTTTCATCCAGACATCATATTTGAAATGTTCGCCCCAGCTGTCGAATTTACAGCCATTTCGGAAAGCCTCGTAGATCACCTGCGAGATCCTGCGGTCTCCTCTTGCGATCACCGCCTCCAAAAAACTCAGCTGATTATCATGATAGTTGAAAGTGATGTTGCGATGTCTCAGCTTTTCCTTCAGATATTGCTGCTTTTGTGCCATCACTTCCTGCGTATCCTGTCCGAACCATTGGAAAGGTGTATTCGGTTTCGGCACAAAAACCGATGTACTCACCGTCACATTGAAATTATTGATATTTTTTGTCCCGTTGACGCTCTTGTAGACATCGATGACCGTATGCGCCAGGTCGACGATCCCGTCCAGATCCTCATAGGTCTCCGTCGGCAGTCCCGTCATAAAATAAAGCTTCACATTACGCCAGCCGCTGCCGAAAGCTTTTGTAGTTGCCGCGATCAGATCGTCCTTCGTCACGCCTTTGTTGATGACATCGCGCAAGCGCTGCGTCCCGGCTTCCGGTGCCAAAGTAAGACCCGATCGGCGCACGGTCTGGATCTTTTCCGCCATCTCAACGGAGAAATTATCCACGCGCAGCGACGGGAGCGAAAGGCTCAACATATCTTTAGAATAACGTGCGTTCAAACTGTCCAGCAAAACCTCCAGACCCGAGTAATCGCTCGTACTCAAAGAAGTCAGCGACATCTCTTCATATCCCGTAGCCTGCACGAGACAGTCCGCCGTCTTCAGCAAAGTCGGGATACTTCTCTCCCTCACCGGACGATACACGATCCCCGCCTGACAAAAGCGGCATCCTCTCGTACATCCGCGGAATAGTTCCAGCATGATACGCGAATGGACGATGTCGATATGAGGGACCATCATCTTCTCCATAATGAAAGCCTCGTCGAGGTCGCGTACGATCCTCTTTTCGATGATCGCAGGGATATCCTCCTCGATCGGCTCGATCCCGTCAAAAACACCGTCCTTATACTTTGGCTCATACAGCGACGGGACATAGGCTCCCCCGATCTTTTGAGCGACCTTCTTCAGAAAACGCCTTCTGCTGTATCCATTCTTCTTTTCTTCACGATACAAAGCCATCAGCTCCGGCAGAGATTCCTCCCCCTCGCCCAACAGCACGATGTCGGCAAAATCGGCAAGCGGCTCCACATTGTAAGCACAAGGTCCGCCGAACACGATCAACGGCTCCTCCTCGCCGCGATCTTTTGCAAAAATATTGATCCCGCCCATTTCCAGGAGGTTCAATATATTTGTATAGGACATTTCATATTGTAGTGTCACACCGACGAAATCGAATCGATCGAGCGGTGTCTTGCTCTCCAAAGAAAACAGCTTCATCGAATTTGCCCGGAGCAGATCCTCCATATCCGTTCCGACCGAAAAAGCCCTTTCACACCAGACATAGTCCAAACTGTTCAATACGCCGTACAGGATGTGGAGTCCCAAATGGCTCATTCCGATCTCGTACACATCAGGAAAGCAGAATGCAAATCGTATGTCTACTTCCTTCGGATCCTTCATCACCGCATTAAACTCATTTCCTAAATACCTTCCCGGCTTGTCGACCTTGCCGAGAAAGCTTTTCAATTTTTGCATTACCCCTCCGTCTATTTAAAGATCCTACTCTCCAAGTAATTTAATGCCCCGAATCTCGGGTCATATTTTTCTTTTGACAATAGATAGTGATAGATCTCTCTTGCTCGATCCTTGTTGCCGATGTTGTAATTCGCCACGACGATCGAAGCATAGATCCTGTTGTACGGGATCTTCGCTTTCTTGATATAAGGCCAGGCGATATCAAAATGTTTTACCGCCTCTTCATTCTTTCGTTGCTGGTAGTAATTCACGCCCAGCTGAAAATGGATGAAGCTGCGTTCTTCCTCCGATAGATCATCAAAAGCATCCAATGCGCTAAGAAGCACCTTGTTCGCATAATTTCGCATACGAAAAAAAGACACCGCATAGTTTGCTCTCTTCATATAGTCCTGTGGTGTCTCCAATTTTGAAAAAAAGGTTTTATAGATGGACCGAAGTACCATCAGTCCACAAAAAATATAAAAGATCGTAAAAAAGATCTGATTTGAATCATTCATCCTCGTTCTCCGTCATTGCCACCTTCGGAAGATCCTTGATCTTCTCGATCCCAAATTCTCTTAAAAATTTCTCCGTCGTACCATAGAGGATCGGCTTTCCGATCCGATCCAATCGCCCCTTCTCCTCGATCAGCCCGAGATCCAACAGATTCGAGACCACACCGTCAGACTTGACGCCGCGGATCTCATCGATCTCAAGCTTTGTGATCGGCTGTTTGTAGGCGATGATACTGATCACTTCGAGCGATGCCTGCGTGAGCGTTTTTTTCTTACGCTTCACGATCAGCCCTTCGACATAAGGATTGTTGATCTCTTTGGAGACGATCTCATACCGATCCTCCATCCGAAGGAGCGACAGGCCGCTGTCCGAACGATCATATTTGCCGGAGAGTTCATCCAAAGCTGCTCGGACCTCCTTGATCGAGATCTCGGGCGATCGCTCCGTGATGATCTTGGTAAGATCTCGCGCGGACATCGATTCGGATGCCACAAACAGAAGTGATTCTATAATGCTGACCAGATTGTTAATTTCCATCCCCCATCCTCTCGATCAATATACTGTCAAAAATTCGTTTTTGACTCAACAGCACTTTTTGCTCTTTTGAAAGCTCCAATACGCCAAGCAGACTGGCTACGACATCGTCCTTGATCTGACCGTTGACGATCTTGTCAAAATAGACCTTGCTCAAACGATCTAGGATCTGCTCGATCTCAAAGATCTTGTCTTCCACCGAGATCTTTTTGTAGCTGACCAGATTGCTCCGCACCATCCTTTTGCTCTCTTTGACAAATTTTGAATACATCGCAAAGATGTCGATCACGGTATAGGTCGAGAAATCGACCGTTTCTTCGATCAAGATCTCCGCACCCTTATTGGTATATAAGACCTGCGTATTTTCATAACGCTCTTTGAGCATCACGGAGATCGCTTTATAGTATCTATACTGCTCCAACAGATCATAAAGCTCTTTTCCCGGGTCCTCCTCTTCATCCGACTTGTCATTGATAAAAATAAAGTATCTTGATTTCAGCTCGATCAGCGTGCTTGCCATCACGATAAATTCCGAGGCGATCTCGCAATTATTTTTGTTTTCATTCCGAATGATCTCCAGGTACTGCTCGATGATATCCTTGATAAAAATTTCTTTGATATCACATTTGTTTGCCTTGATCAGCTCCAACAGCAGATCCAAAGGTCCCTGAAAATCGATACTGCCGATCTTATATTCCATCTACACAAATATCCCTGCCAACAAATAGATCAATTCAACAACATTGGTCACGATCGGATCCAAAAGATGATCGATCAGATCGGTCATGATCAAAAAGATCATGAGGAAGAAACCATATCGCTCGTATTGGTAAAAAACAAATCGTTTGCTCGCAGGCAAAAAGGATGCCAGGATCTTCGAACCGTCCAGCGGCGGGATCGGCAGAAGATTGAACGAAGCAAAAGCGATATTGATCCATACGATATTCTTCATCACCAATTCATATTCCATGCTCGGGAACAGTTCGTACGTCGACCGATAGATGATGATCGTCAACACAGCGATGAGGATATTGGTGACCACGCCCGCGATCGCAACAAAAAAGACCCCGAAGTTTCGGTTCTTGAAATTATTTTCGTTACACGGCACCGGTCTAGCCCAGCCGAATCCCCCGATCAAAAGCATCAGGAATCCGATCGGATCGATATGCGATACCGGATTCAAAGTCAATCTGCCAAGTCGCCTCGCGGTATCATCTCCCATCCTGTCGGCAACAAAGGCATGCGCAAACTCATGAAAAGACATCGCTATAACGATCCCGGGGATCATCGCGACTTTATCAAATAAAGTGCCTCCCATCTGACTATCTCCTAAACATCCATAATGATCGGAAGGATCATCGGATTACGCTTTGTTTTTTCAAACAGGAAGCGTTTGAGATCCTCTCGAATGATATTTTTGATATATGACCAGTCCTTGATCTGGTTTTGTTCGCATCGCTCCAGTCCGGAAACAACGATCTCTCTTGCGGCTTCCATGAGATCTTCCGATTCACGAACATACACGAATCCTCTGGATATCAGATCCGGTCCCGAAACGACCGATCCGTCTTCCTTGGACATCGAAAGTACTACGACGATCAGTCCGTCTTCCGACAGATGTTTTCGGTCTCTGAGGACGATATTTCCGACATCGCCGACGCCAAGCCCGTCCACCATGATATTGCCGGACGGAACTCTGCCGGATATGACGGCTTTGTTCTTATCGATCTCGAGGACTTCTCCGTTAGCAAGTTTGAAGATGTTCTCTTCGTTCATCCCGAGTTCGACCGCCAGGCGGGCATGCTGCTCCAGATGACGATATTCCCCGTGGATCGGCATAAAGTATTTCGGACGGATCATGCTGTGCATCATTTTGATCTCTTCCCTGAACGCATGACCCGAGACGTGGATGTCGCTGATGCTCTTGTAGATGACTTCCGCGCCACGCTCAAAGAGCTGGTTGATCACTTTGGATACCATCTTTTCATTTCCCGGGATCGGATGTGAGGACATCACCACCACATCGCCTTTTTTGATCGAGATCTTACGATGCTCTCCCGCTGCGATCCTGGAAAGTGCCGCCATCGACTCTCCCTGCGACCCCGTCGTGATGATGACGACTTCATGATCTCCGTATTGATTGATGTCATTGATGTCGACAAGCATTCCGTTCGGGATGTCGATGTAACCCAAGCTATGTGCCAAAGTCGTCGCATTTTGCATCGAACGTCCGGAAATGACGACCTTTCGTCCGACTTTTTCCGCCGAGTTGATCACCTGCTGAAGACGGTGGATATTCGACGAGAAAGTCGCAACGATGATACGATGCCCTTTTGCATCCGTAAAGATATTGTCAAAAGCTTTTCCGACAACTTTCTCTGAGGGAGAAAATCCCGGACGCTCCACATTCGTACTTTCACAAAGCATCAACAAAACACCTTTTTTACCGATCTCCGCGATCTTCTGGAAGTCCATATATTCTCCGTCGATCGGTGTATGGTCGATCTTGAAATCTCCGGAATGAAAGATCGTTCCGATATTCGTATGGATCGCAAGAGCAGCCGCCTCGGGAATGCTGTGATTCACGCGCACAAAATCTACCGTAAATCCACCGATGCGGACCGAAGATCCGATCGATACCTCGACCAGTTGTGCATCAAATATTTTATGTTCTTTTAATTTATTGGCGATCAATCCCAGTGTCAACTTGGATCCGTAGACCGGGATATTCAATTTTTTAAGGATATACGGGATCGCTCCGATATGATCCTCATGACCATGCGTTACGACCATCGCCTTGACATTTTCTCTGTTTTTCAATAAATACGAAATATCCGGGATCACGATATCGATCCCCAACATATCGTCCTCCGGAAAACCCAGCCCGCCATCGACAATGATGATCTCATCCTTGTATTCGATCGCGGTCATATTTTTTCCTACTTCCTGCATACCGCCCAGCGGTATGATCTTGATTTTTGATGTTTTCTTTGCCATCTTTCCTCCATATTCAAAACATCACCAATAAAAGTATCGGTGATGTTTGTTCCTTCCAATTAATTTATCAAAGTCTCGTAAGTTGCGACCACCATTTCGTACTCATCCTCATCGTCGATCGCCTCTAAAACCATTTCACCATTTTCATCTTCTTCTACTCGAAAAATATATGCTTCTTCGTTATCGTCATCCAATGGTGCCAAGATCGAGTACATCGTGTCATTTGCTTCCAATGACATTACCAGTTCAAACTCCACTTCATTGCCCTCCTCATCGAGAAGAACGATCACCTCATCAAAGTTTTCAAATTTGTCCATATTAACCTTTCCTGATACTGCTTAGATAATTATCCAAGATCACGACTGCCGCGATCGTATCGACGATCTCTTTTTTGTCGATCTGCCTGATATCGTTCAGGAGCATGATGTCCTTTGCCGTCTTTGTCGAGAGTCGCTCGTCCCAATAGGTGATCTTGATGTCCTTTTTCGACTTGATCGCTTCGGCAAAGTAGATCGTCTTCTCTCCTTGAGACCCGATCGTCCCATCCATATTTTTGGGCAGACCGATCACAAGCTCACCGATCCTATGTTCATCGATGATCTTTATGATCGTGTCGATATCATTTTGCAGACCTTTTCGTTTGACGGTATATAGCGGATGAGCAAACATTCCGAGCTCATCGCTGACAGCAGTACCGATCCTTTTGTTTCCAACGTCCAATGCAAGTATTTTCATCATTATTTCGTTTCGATATAGCTCTTCAAGATCACTTCCAACAACTCATCGCGCTCAAAACGGCGGATCAAGCTGCGTGCATTTTTATGACTGGTGATATAGCTCGGATCTCCGGACAGAAAATAGCCTACGAGCTGATTGATCGCATTGTAGCCTTTTTCTTCCAAAGCGGCATATACTTGGTCCATGATCTCTTTCTCAGATGCCGAATTATCCTTCTGAGCCTGAAAGGTCATCGTGTATTCCAGCTTGTCCATCTGCTTACCTCTTTCTTTCTTATTTTATCATCGTTTCTATGATCGAGCGTGCTTGTTCCATCGACGCCTCAAAGCATGCGACATCTTTTCCTCCCGCCTGAGCAAAGGTCGGTTTTCCGCCGCCTCCTCCGCCGGAGATCGTTGCAACATTTTTTACCACATTGCCTGCATGAGCTCCTTTTGACACCGCTTCTTTCCCGGCAGCGCAAACATAACCGATCTTTTCTTCATGGATGCTGCCGAGCAACACAACGGCATCATCGTATTTATCGATGATCCCTTGAGCGGTATTTCGAAGAGCATCGATCGGCGCATCATCGATCGACTCGATCACTACCTTCAGCCCCTTGATATCCAATGCATTGTCGATCGACTTGGATGCCTCTCTGGTCGATCGCTCCAATTTCAATTTTTCAATTTCTTTTTTGCTTGCTCTCGCCTCTTTGACAAGTTGTTCCGCTCTCGCTTCGACCGAAGTCCGGTTACTCTTTAGTATATCAGCAATCCTATCGATTTTCAATTCTTTTTCATATAAATAGTTCAATACATTTCGTCCGGTGATCGCCTCGATCCTTCTTACGCCTGATGCTACACTGCTCTCCGCAAGGATCTTGAACATCATGATCTCGATCGTGTTGGCAACATGAGTCCCTCCGCAAAGCTCGATCGAAAAATCGCTCATGCCGATCACCCGCACGATGTCGCCATACTTTTCATCAAACTGTGCAGCGGCACCGAGCTGTTTTGCATCGTTCAAAGGCATATATCTTGCAGTTACGGCATGCGCTTTGAAGATCTCGTCATTGACGATCCGTTCGATCCGTTCGATCTGTTCTGTAGTCAGTGCTTCAAAATGGCTGAAGTCGAATCGCAGCCTCTTGTCATCGACATAAGATCCCGCCTGTGCGACATGATCTCCCAGTACCATCTTCAATGCTTTGTGGAGAAGATGGGTCGCGCTGTGATTCTTCATGATATCTTTGCGGCGATCCTCTTCGATCTGAGCATAGACCTCATCGGAGAGCCCGATGCTTCCTTTAAGGACTTTGATCGAATGGATGATAAGGCCATTTGCCGTTTTTTTGGTGTCCAAGACCGAAGCCTCAAATCCGTCGGCAAAGAGCTTCCCTTTGTCGCCGACCTGTCCGCCTCCTTCACCGTAGAACGGAGAAGCCTCCAGAACGATCGTCGCCATATCTCCTTCTTGCAGTCTTTCCGAGGATCCTCCCTCATGGATGATATAGATCGGTTTAGAAGGGATCTGCATTTTATCATAGCCGACAAATTCACAGGATATATCGGACGGGATGCTGTCCGACTCCAGCTTCTTCCAGCCTTCTCCCTCATTTGCCGTTCTTGCTTTTCTTGCAGTCTCACGCTGAGTTTCCATCAATTTGTCAAACTCGTCGATATCCAAAGTCTTTCCTTGCTCGCCCAAGATCTCCATCGTGATCTCCAGTGGGAATCCGAAGGTATCATATAATTTGAATGCCTCCGCTCCGGAAAGCATGGTCTCATTGTTTTTCTCCAGCTCTTCGATCTGTTGCTCAAGCAGATTCAGACCCTGATCGATCGTTTCCTGGAATTTTTTCTCCTCGATGCGGATCAGTTTGTAGATATAGTCTTCCTTGTCTTTCAGATCCGGATACGCATCGCCATACTCTCGGATCACGACAGAAGAGACCTGAGTCAGGAACTCGGTATCGATCCCCAGCAATTTTCCATGACGAGCCGCTCTTCGAAGCAAGCGTCGAAGGATATATCCGCGCCCTTCGTTGGACGGGATCACGCCGTCGCTTAGCAAAAAGGTGATCGCTCTGGTATGATCGGTGATGATGCGGATCGAAATGTCCGTCTTCTCATTTGTACCATAAGAAACGTCCGAGATCTTAGCGACCTCTTCGCGGATCTTGACCATCGTATCGATATCAAAAATGCTGTCTACGCCCTGCATGATACATGCGATCCGCTCAAGCCCCATGCCGGTATCGATATTCGGGAAGTCCAGCGGATCATAGTTTCCGTTGATATCTTTATTAAATTGTGTAAATACAAGATTCCAAAATTCCAAAAAGCGGTCGCAGTCACAACCCGGTTTACAATCCGGATCATCGCAGAGATATTTGTTTCCGCGATCGATATAGATCTCCGAACAAGGTCCGGACGGTCCTGTTCCTGTTCCGATCTCCCAGAAATTATCATCTTTTCCGAGCTTTACGATGCGATCTCTCGGAACGCCCTGTTTTTGAGCCCAGATCTCCAGTGCCTCGTCATCTTCTTCGTATACGGTGACCCACAGATCCTTTTTGTCGAGTTTTAAATACTCCGTCACAAAGATCCATGCCCATTTGATCGCTTCTTCCTTAAAATAATCTCCAAACGAGAAATTTCCGAGCATTTCAAAAAAAGTTGCATGGCGCGCCGTCTTTCCGACATTATCGATATCGCCGGTCCGGATACATTTTTGACAGGTCACCATCCTCTTGCTCGGCGGTGTATCCGTGCCCAAGAAATAATTCTTTAGCGGCGCCATCCCCGCATTGATCAAAAGCAAACTCTCGTCATTGATCGGAACCAACGGATAGCTCTCATGACAATAATGCCCATGCTCTACAAAAAAATCCAAAAACGCTTTTCTGATCTCACTTACTTTCATTTCATTCTCCTCTTCGATCTGTCTTTCCGATATTGGTATGCTCTTCATCTTGCGGACAGGAGCCGCTTTACTTTCCTCGCCTTATGTCGGAGAGCAAAGATCCTCCTTCCCGAACGATCCCGATGGAGCTCCTCGGATCGGTATGATCTTATCTTTTATCGGGCGGAACGATCTCCCGCCCCAATTTCATATCCGACCGCCACTTCGGCGGGTCCATATCATTGCCCCAGTATTCGTCCATCCGAATGATACGATCGTTTGAGAGGCGGATGAACGATACCACATGATCGGATACCTTTCCATCTTTTGAGTAAACATGTACTGCCGTGATCACAAGGTCCCCCGCTATCTCGATGCGCTCGATCTCTCCCATCCATTCTCCCGGATAAACGGAATTTACCAAAATAAATTCGTCCGCTGTAAAACGCTCATTCGTATTATGCCAAAAAATTTCCGCATCCGCATGAAAATATCGTTTTAGTCCATCCGTCTCTTGACGGATCACCGATCCCCAAAATTTCCGGATATCCATTTTCAACACCTTTCTAATGACAAAAACATCAGGGTAACGATCGTCACGAGCGACCTTGGCACGGTCTCTGACTAAATATCTCCCTATAAAAAAGCCCCTATGAGAATATCTCATAAGGGCGAAAATTCGCGGTACCACCTTATTTGTTCATCAGAACCACTCATTCGATCATAACGCGATCAACGCCTTCGATTAAGAAGGAGCTCCGAGGTAGCTTCATTTACTTTGGAGGTTCTCACCGGTCCTCCTCTCTGTATGGGGTAAACTACTTATCCTCATCTACGCCTGGTTTCTAACATTATAGAATAATTTTTACAAAATGTCAACAAGTCATCCGATACACCGACATGTTTCACTTTTTTAGAAAGATCCAAAGCTCATACCCTCGGCTTTGAGCGGATACGATCGACCTCCGGTGCGATACCCGTCATCTCATGTTTATCGATCCGAGACCATTGTTTTTATGATCTATCGATCGCTTGGTATAGCTATCGATCTCATCGGATAAAAAACGAAAACCTTTCTAGGCTTTATTAGGTCAGCGTACCAAAATAGTCGCAGCGGACGACCTTGTTGTCGCTCAGATCCTAAAATGTTTCATATACATTCAAACTTTTACTCGTCTTCATCCTCATGATCATGGTGATGATCGTGATCGGTGTCGATCTCGACATTGGTCAGTCCGTCGATCTCGATCCCGTTTTTGATCGCATAATCGCGGATCGCCAGACGGATCGCCTGCTCCGCCAATACAGAGCAGTGCATCTTCACCGGCGGAAGACCGCCAAGCGCGTCAGCCACTTGCTTATTGGTAAGCTTGAGCGCATCATCGATCGACTTGCCTTTTACCATCTCGGTCGTCATACTGGAGCTGGCGATCGCCGAACCGCAACCAAAGGTCTTAAACTTTACATCTTTGATGATATCATCTTCAACTTCCAAATAGATCTTCATGATGTCTCCGCACTTCGGATTCCCTACTTCACCGACTCCTGACGGATTTTCGATTTCTCCCATATTTCGCGGATTCGCAAAATGATCCATAACCTCTTTTGTATACATTATCTCCCCTCCTTCAAGAAAGTTTCATACAGCGGCGACATATTACGGAGTCTTTGTACGATCTCCGGTAATTTTTCCAATACATGATCCACTTCTTCTTCTGTGTTAAAATCCGAGATACTCAATCTCAATGAACCGTGAGCGATCTCATGCGTCAATCCGATCGCCATCAGCACATGGGACGGATCCAATGCTCCGGATGTACATGCCGATCCGCTCGACCCTGCAATGCCGACCATATCACAGCTCAGCAGCAATGCCTCTCCTTCAATAAACCGGAAGCAGAAGCTTGCGATCGTCGGAAGCCTTTTTTCAAGGTCCCCCGTCACCAGGGTGTAAGGGATCTTTTCTAAGATCCCGTCGATCAGCTTGTCACGAAGTGCTTTTGTCTTTTGGATATGGTCATCCAGCGATCCCATCGCCATCTCACACGCCTTCCCAAAAGCTGCGATATACGCGGTATTCTCCGTTCCTGCGCGCTTCTTTCGCTCCTGTGCTCCTCCATGGATCAAATTGTCGATCTTGACGCCATTTCGAATATATAGCGCGCCGATGCCTTTTGGCGTATAGAGCTTGTGTCCTGAGACCGACATCATATCGATCCCGAGTTCTTTTACATCGATATGCACATTTCCCAAAGCCTGCACGGCATCCGTATGGAACAAGATCTTGTGTTCTTTTGCGATCTTAGCGATCTCTTTGATCGGTTGGATCGTTCCGATCTCATTGTTCGCAAACATGATGGTGATCAGGATCGTCTCAGGACGGATCGCCTCTTTCAGTTCGTCAAGATCTATGAAACCTTTTTCGTCTACATTCAGATAAGTCACCTCAAAGCCATGGCTTTTCTCAAGGTATTCACAGGTATGAAGGACCGCATGATGCTCGATCTTCGAGGTGATGATGTGATTTCCTTTGGCACGATTTGCAAAGGCAGCCCCTTTGATCGCCCAGTTATCCGCTTCGGATCCGCCTGAAGTAAAATAGATCTCCTTTTCATTCGCATTGATGAGTTTTGCAACGCGCTGTCTTGCCAGATCGACGATCGGCTTGACCTCCTGTCCGAAACTGTGGACACTTGATGGATTTCCATAAAAATTTTCGATCACATCCATCATTTCCGCAACCACTTCTTTTTTGATCCGAGTCGTTGCGGAGTTATCAAAATACGCTCTCATACCATTCTCCTATTCTATATTATTTTCCAACATATCCTTAAGCGATATCGAATCCAAGCACTCATCGATGCTGTTTTTCAGCTTTTTCCAAACGATCCTCGTCACGCAGGTCTCCTCAGAACCGCAAAATTCCTCATTTTCCGAAACACAGACCGCCGGCTCGACCGGTCCGTCCAAACAGCGGACCACATCTCCGACCGAGATATCCTTGGGGTCTCTTGACAAGAGGTAGCCTCCCTGCGCTCCTCGAATACTCACGATCAGATCTGCCTTTTTAAGCGAAGCAAATATCTGCTCCAAATACTGATCCGAGAATCCGGTCTTTTGCGCGATCGCTTTGATCGGCATCGGGCTGTGGCTCTCGTAGACCAAAGCCAATTCATATATCGCTTTCAAACCGTAACGCCCTTTTGTTGAAAGCTTCAAAACAATAACCTCCTGTCATTTAAGCTTTTCTATTGGTCTATTATACTAAAACCAAGTAAGTCAGTCAAGATTAAAGGCAAACAAAGTCGATCCGGAGAGATAAAGAAGTAATAAATAAGACCTTTTCTATATGATCTTGCGCTGTTATTCCTCTGAACTTGGACATTCACGACCTGTGCTCCATAAAAGATCCAACGAATTTTTGTGATCGCAAAACAGATCAGGCTACATCTTTTAGAGAATGATTCCATCCGTTTATTCGTCTTTTCAACAAGAAGACCCTTCTGCAGCGGATACAGCACAGGTGCCAAGAACTCGATCCGTTTACCGATCATTCTATCCGTTACGAGCGGATCGGATGAAAAAAGGGATCATCCACTCCCTGAAGAAAGTGGAGATCCCCTTCATTCATTTCGACTCAATCGCTGAATGACATAGCGACCGGAAAATCCTACCAAAGATCCTGTCACGACCGACACATACATCATCACCGGAAGATAGACGAAGATCGAAAGATTTTGGATCATCATCGCCGCAGCAACGAGTTGACCAATGTTAAAAAAGACTGCCCCTACCACGCTCACACCAACTTCAGAAACAGACGAAAGCCGACAAGACTTGATCCCCCACATCGCCAGGATCGCAAAGAGCCCTCCCGTGATGCTGTAAAGGAAAGACGAAAAACCTCCGCCAAAGATCGATGACAGGATGATCCTCAGCACCAGGACCGTTACCGCACTGCCCATCCCATAGGAATAAAGGAGCACCAGCGATATGATATTCGTCAGACCCAGTTTCGCGCCCGGAGCGATGAAATAAAGGCTCGGTAACATCCTTTCCGCCAGATGCAATACCAGAGAATAAGAGATCATCAAGGACAAAAATATCAATTTTTTTGTTTTCTTCATCATCCCTCCATCAATTCACCATAATATCCACATCGCTATCATCAACGGATTTTACAAGCTTTACATATAAGCGATGCGGAAGACAGACGATCATCTCTCCGTTTTTGCCGATCGGATGAGAGTGGACGCAAAGCTGATCGGGGCAATTCGCTTGAACCATCCGTACTTTTCCGTCTTTTATCTCGATCGTGTTTTGAAACTCTCCTTTGGTGATATTCACCACCTTGCTGAAATTCGGATCCGCTGCGTATCGCTCGATCACCTTTCCGTCTTGGATCACCTGTATCTCGTTGAAATGGATCTTCTGAGAAAAGCTCATCGCCCAAGACGATATGATCGCACCGATCACAACGAACACGATCAGGATCATATCTCCTCTTTTCATTTTCATCACCTACAAAAACAGGCAGATCCTACAGAAACTGCCTGCCAAAAATCTATTCCGATGTATTGAGTACCGATTCGGCAATATTTGCAGCATGGTCCGATATACGCTCCAAATTGCTGATCAGGTCCAAAAACAACACGCCCGATTCCGTCTTACACATATTGTTGTTCAAACGATAAATATGAGCCGCCCGGTTCGCCTTCTCCAGTTCGTCGACCTGGTTCTCCATCTCCAATACGCGATCGGCGATCTCGATATCTCCCGTTCTCATCGCATCAAGCGCTGACTGTACCGCATCAAAGACCTTCTCGATCATCACGGCGAGCTCGACTCGAGATTCTTGAGAGAAGTTAAGATCCGCTTCAATATAGCTTTCACCCAGCTCCGCAATATTTTCGGCATGATCTCCGATACGCTCGATATCGTTGATCGTGTTGAAAAGTCCATCCACGATGATCCGATCGTCCAAAGAGATGTCCGTGTTCGATACGGCGACCAAATACTCGATGATCTCTCGCTCCATTTGGTTGATGTCTTTTTCTAAGCGAAAAGTCTCCGTCAGATCGTCCGATCTTTTTTTCAAAAATCCGGAAACAGCACTTTTCAAAGAGGTCAATGCAACAGCTCCCATATTCAAACATTCTTTATAAGCACTCTCCAGCGCGATCGACGGCGTACTGAGCACACGCTTGTCCAGCTTGGTGATCGTCTGTACTTCCACTTTTTTGGCAGTCTCCGGGATCACTTTCTCTGCAAATTTTACGATCCATCCGGAGATCGGCAGTTGCAGAAGCACATTAGTAATATTAAACAAAGTATGGGCATTTGCGATCTGACGGGATACCGAAGTCGGATCCAGTTTCGTGACGATATAAATGATCGGCACATTCAAAAACGCAACAAAAACGATCGTACCGATCACATTGAAAGTCAAGTGCATCACCGCCGCCCTTTGTGCATTTTTGCTCGCTCCGATACTCGAAAGCAATGCCGTGGTACAGGTACCGATATTGTCACCGTACAGGATCGGCAATGCCGAAGTAAGAGGCAACGCACCTTCGACCGCCAAAGCGACCAAAATACCGATCGATGCGGAAGAACTCTGGAGCAGTAAGGTCAAAAGGAATCCGACAAAGATCCCCAAAACGGGATTCGTTCCAAAAGAGATCAACATATCCTGAAATGCCTTCACTTCACGAAGAGGCTTGACCGCATCCTTCATATAGACCATTCCGACAAATAGGATACCGAAGCCGATCAGTATTTCCGCATAGTCTTTCGATCTCGGTCCTTTATTCACGATATATGCGATCATCCCCAGCGCGACCGCCAAAGGTGCTACCGCTTCCAAATTAAACGAGACCAGCTGTGCCGTGACCGTCGTACCCACATTCGCTCCCATGATCACACCGATCGCCTGATTCAGCGACATGATCCCGGCATTTACGAATCCGATGACCATAACGGTCGTAGCAGAAGAACTTTGGATGATCGCCGTTACCACGATCCCTACCACGACTGCGATATACTTGTTTTTAGTAAGCAGTCCGACGATGGATTTCAATTTCTCTCCCGCAGCCTTCTGCAATCCTGAACCCATCAGATTCATCCCATAAAGGAAGAGCCCCAAACCTGATGCTGCTGACAAAATGATCTTGCCGTACATAAACCCTCCAATGATTTTTTATTCGTTGATATCGTATCATACCGGCAGTAAATTATAAATAGTTTTTCTTGTTTTCATACACAATATTTTTGTATGATCGAAATCGCCGCTCGGATCCCGTCGACCGCCGCACTTACGATCCCCCCTGCATATCCGGCACCTTCTCCGCAAGGATACAGTCCATACGTGTTCACCGACTCCCCCTTCTCGTCCCGGACGATCCGGATCGGCGAAGAGGTCCGGGTCTCTACTCCCGTCAAGACCGCATCGCTCATGGAAAAACCGTTCAGCTTGTTCCCCATCGCACAGATCGCTTCCGAAAGCGATCGATAGATATGCTCCGGATAGATCGTGTCGAGTCTGGCAAATCGATAGCCCGGCTGATAACTCGGGATCACTCCGCCGATCTGCTCCGTCATCCTGCGTTCCAAATAATCGCCTACAAGCTGTACCGGCGCAAAATAGTCTCCACCTCCCATCAAGAAGGCTTTATGCTCGATCTCTTCTTGAAACTCCATTGCCGATAGCGGGTGATCCGCAAAATCATCCGGTGACACGGAGCAAAGGATCGCGCTGTTGGCATTCACAAGATCTCGGGCATGATAACTCATTCCGTTGACCACGACCTGATCCTTGTCGGAAGAGGATGCGATCACGCGCCCGCCCGGACACATACAAAAAGTATAACATCCCCTGTCCTCGCTCGACATATGAGTCAAATGATATTCGGAAGATCTCAATTTGGGATGATCATAGTTCTCTTTGAACTGCGCTTTGTCGATCACAAGCTGAGGATGCTCGATCCGAAAACCGACCGCAAACGGCTTTTTGCGGATCTCGATCCCTTTTTTATGCAGCAGCCGGAAGGTCTCTCTTGAGCTGTGCCCGATCGCCAATATCAAAACTTCGGTCTCGATCAACTCGTCGTTGACAAGGATCTGATGCACCGCCCCCTCTTGAAGGATGATATCCTGAAGCTTCGCGTTAAAATGGATCTCACCGCCCGATCGAATGATCTCACGACGAATATTCTTTACGACTTCCACAAGGATGTCGGTGCCGATATGCGGTTTGTTGGCATACAATATCTCCTCCGGTGCGCCGAATCGATGGAGGGTACGGATGACCTCGCCGGCATTGGGATCTTTGATCCTCGTCGTCAATTTGCCATCGGAAAACGCGCCCGCTCCACCTTCACCGAACTGAACATTCGAGCTTGTATCCAATATTCCTTGTGTCCAAAAAAGCTCCACTTCTTTTGTTCTGCGGTCCACATCACTGCCTTGCTCAAAAACGATGGGCGCATAACCGTTTTTCGCCAGCTCCAAGGCGGCAAAGATCCCCGCCGGACCGAAACCGATGATCACGGGACGCGACCTCAGTTTTTGATCGCCGGGTCGGATCGTCGGCTTTTCCGAAGGAGTGACCGATGTATAAGGAACTTTAGATCTTTTCAGCACCTTCGACTCATCGATATCCAAACGGATCGTATAAACAAAAACGATGCCTCGTCTCGCATCGATGGACTCTTTAACGATCCGGTAGTCATGATCTTTTCCGGTCAATTTTTTGATCACTCTTGAGATGATCTCTTCTTTATTCTCATTTAAGGAAACTTTAATGTTTGAAACTTGGATCATATTACCCCTTCACCACTTTGCAACTATAGTTTTGAAAATGCACGGGAAAGACGATCTCGCGGATCACAGCGGATCGGATCTCCTCAGGATCAAAGTCTTGCAATACACTATGTACAAGGATCAAAAGTAGCGGCTGCAAGCGTTCGTCGATCGATCCGATCAAAAATACGGAAAGCCTTGCTTTTGCTTCCCCGATATCCAACTCGTCATTTTCTTCAAAAACCAAAAACTCATACGCATTTTGATAAGGGCTGACTTCCTCCAGTAATATCATCTCGCCTCCCGTATATATTGCGTTTCTTTCAGAGATAAGCCCTTGGGTATCTGAATATCTCTGGATCGTACGACTTCTGTCGTAACATCAAGATTTTTCTCTAAAGTCAAGACAAACACACTTTCCTGAGTAAAAAACCGATGTAATTTCTTTTCGTTTCCAAGCACCTTGATCTCATACGGCGGTGTGATCGGAACATTGTTGATGTTGATATGATTTCCTGCCAGCACGATCCCTGTATTGTGCAGGATCAATTGATCATTGATCGCTACGATCTCGCCTCCTTTCCGTTTGGAAAGATTGACCATCTTGAGCAGGATCCGCTCGGAATCAAATTCAAAAGCGATATTTTTGTCGGTATCCTTCGGAGCGATCGTGATGACCACGCCTTCTCCCTCGATATACTCCTGTCCGAGGATCATTCGATGATCTCGATAGCTCTCATACTCTTCTTTTGAGAGAAGGTCCGTATCTACATTTGTTTTCTTCTGGAGTTTTTTATATTCTCCGGCAAGAGACTTCAAGCGATCTTCACTTTTTTGAAGTTCTTGCTTTTCATTATTTAATCTTGAGATGATCTCACGCGAAAGATAAACATTCGGGTCATTGTAGATCGGTGTATCGAGCTGGACGGCGAAGATCATCCCCAAAACGATAGAGAGGATCAAACAGATCGCTGAAAATACTTTGCTACTTTCTTCCATCGTTTTCTCCTCTCTTTCTTTTGTTAATCTATCGTGATCTCAAAACCGTTCTCCAGATAGACGGACTGTAATTTTTCCCAAAGCTCCTCTCGACCCGTTTTTTTCAAAGAGCTGATCATAAAGATATCGCTCCTGTCCACTCCCAGCGTCTCGGAGATCAGCTTGAGCGATCTGTTCTGCTCATTTCTCGTAAGCTTGTCCGACTTCGTCGCGATCACGGATACGGGGATGTTACGATAGTTGATATAATCTACCATGTGGATATCATTCTCTTTGGGCTTGTGTCGGATATCCACGAGCACGAAGACATGAATCAGATCTTTGCAATAAACAAAGTAGTCTTCCATCACCTTTCCCCATGAGGCTCTCCCCTGCTTGGAGAGTTTTGCATAACCATATCCGGGCAGGTCCACCAGATAAAATTCCTCATTGATCTTAAAAAAATTGATCGTTCGGGTCTTGCCCGGTGTTTGAGATACCCTTGCTATATTCTTTCGATCGAGCAGAGTATTGATCAATGAAGATTTTCCTACATTAGAACGTCCGACAAACGCAACTTGCGGCAGATCCTTAGGATATTGATCCTTGCGCACCGCGCTCATATTCATCTGTACATCACGAATGATCATTGCTTCCCCTTTTTATCCAGAGCGATCTTAAGCACCTGCGTCATATCGGAGACAAAATGAAAGTCGATCTTCTCTTTTACCTCATCCGGTATCTCGTCATAGTCCGGCTTATTGTCATCCGGCAAAAGGATGGTATCGATCCCTGCACGATATGCCGCAAGGACTTTCTCTTTGATCCCGCCGACCGGCAAAACTTTTCCGCGTAAAGTGATCTCTCCTGTCATCGCCACCGATGACTTGACCGGAATATTGCTCAGCGCCGACAACACAGCCGTCGCTAATGTGATCCCGGCGGAAGGTCCGTCTTTGGGGATCGCTCCCTCCGGAATGTGGATGTGGATGTCTTTATTTTTATAGAACTCCTGATCGATCTTGTAGCTTTTTGCGATCGTACGGATGTAGGTGATCGCAGCACGTGCCGATTCCTTCATCACATCGCCCAGCTTACCGGTAAGCTCCACCTTGCCACCGCCTTCCATCACGGAAACTTCGATACTCAAGGTCTCGCCTCCGACCTGTGTCCACGCCATTCCTGTCGCTTCTCCGATACGGCTCGCTCCGACCTTCGCATCATTTCTCTTGATCTCTTTGCCGAGGAACTCTTTCACATCCTTGATGCGGATCTTCTGTGACTTCAGCTTTGGATCTTTGACCTTTTTGACAGCTACTTTTCGAGCCACCTTACCGATCTGACGCTCCAATTTTCGGACACCGGATTCTCTTGTATAATTATTGATGATATATTTGACCACATTGTCATCGATCTTCAAAAATCCTTCGGACAGACCATTCTCTCTCTCTTGCTTCACGATCAAATATCGCTTGGCGATCTCAAGCTTCTCCAGCTCGGTATAACCCGAGATCTCGATCAGATCCATTCGGTCCAGCAGAGGTGCCGGGATCGTAGAGATACTGTTTGCAGTAGTGATGAACACCACCTGAGACAGATCGAACGGCACTTCCAGATAGTGATCCACAAATTCTTTGTTCTGTTCCGGATCCAGGACCTCCAGCATTGCGGAAGCCGGATCTCCTCTAAAATCGGATGCCATCTTGTCGATCTCATCCAGCAAAAATACCGGATTGTTCACGCCGACCTCTTTGATCGAATTGATGATCCTTCCCGGGATCGCACCGATATAAGTCCTTCGATGTCCACGGATCTCCGCCTCATCACGAAGACCGCCCAGGGACAGACGCACGAACTTTCGGTCCATCGCATTGGCGATCGAGCGCGCGACCGAGGTCTTACCGACTCCCGGAGGACCCAAAAGACAGATGATCGGTGCCTTCATATGATCGCTCAGCTGTCTGACCGCCAAAAATTCAATGATCCGTTCTTTTACTTTCTCCAGACCGAAATGCTCCGCCTCCAAAATATCGATCGATCGGTTCAGATCATTATTGTCCTCTGTTCGGGTATGCCAAGGGAGATCCAAGATGGTCTCGATATAATTTCTCGTGACCACCGCCTCAGCTGAAGAGGAGCCCATTCTCGATAATTTGTCGATCTCTTTTTTCAGCTTGGTCGTTATGTTCTCTGAAAGTTTAAGCTCTTTCAGTCTCCCTCTGAACTTATCGATCTCATCCGTAAAAGACTCATCCTCTCCGAGCTCTTTTTGGATCGCCTTGATCTGCTCCCTGAGATAATAGTCCTTTTGTTGTTTGGAGACCTGTTTGTTCACTCGACGCTCCACACGCTTCTTGATCTCTTGTGTCGCGAGTTCTTCTTTTATCGCAAGATAGATGATATTCAATCTCTTTTCAACATCGAGCTGTTCCAACAGCGTCTGTACGACATCCGGTTTCAATCCGATATAGCTCGCGATCGTATCGGAAAATATTCTGGGATCTTCCAGATCGACACCCAGATCAAAGAATTCCTGCGAATTTTTGCCGCTTTCTTTCATCAACTCTTCAAAAGCCTCTACCACGATGTCCATCAAAGCAGTGATATTTTTTTCGTTTTTGATCGGCTTGTCCAAAATATACTCGATATCGGCTCTAAAAAAAGGTTCTTTCTCCGTTAGAGTAGTGATCTTCCCTCTTCCCAGTCCTTCGACCAATACACGAATGTTATTGCCCGGAACTTTTAATGTCTGCTTGATCCTACAGATCGTTCCGATCTTGTAAAAATCTTCTTCGATCGGAAATTCTATCTCAATATTTTTCTGGGTGGTCAAAAAGATAAGCTGCTCTTTCTCCATCGCATATTCCAATGCCATCAACGACTTTTCCCTACCAACTTCAAAGTGAGTGATCGTGGATGGAAAAACGGACATTCCTCTTAACGCAATGACAGGCAATGAAATATATTCTTTTGTTTGTTTTTTATTCATATATGACCTTTCCAATCTATTTTAGCATCCTTGCAATCCGCTCAGAAAAATATAAACCGTTATAAACGGTTTATATTTTTATTATGCCGTTACTTGAGGCATCTTTGCTACATTTTTTTCTTTCACGAGCTGAAGCTCCGAATTTTGTTCAATGTTCTCTTTTGTGATGATCACCTGCTTGATCTCATCGCTGGAAGGAGTCTCAAACATCGCATCCAGCATCACATTCTCCAAAATACTGCGTAATCCTCTTGCGCCGGTCTTCTTCTGCAATGCCTTTTCGGCGATCGCACCCAGTGCATCCTCTTCCACGACAAGCTCTACCCCGTCCATATCAAATAATTTTTGATATTGTTTGATCAACGCATTCTTCGGCTCTGTCAGGATCCGGATCAGTGCTTCCGCATCCAACTGCTTTAACGAAACAACGATCGGCACACGACTTACAAACTCCGGGATCAATCCATATTTGATCAGATCCTCCGTCTCGACCTTCTTCAAAATATTTTGTCCCTTCATCTCTTTATCCGAAATGATCTCTGCGCCGAATCCCATGCTCTTGTTTCCGATCCGGCGTTTGATGATATCTTCCATACCGTCGAAAGCTCCCCCTAATATAAAGAGGATATTCGTCGTATCGATCTGCAAAAATTCCTGATGAGGATGTTTTCTTCCGCCCTGAGGAGGAACATTTGCCTTGGTCGATTCGATGATCTTAAGCAATGCCTGTTGCACGCCTTCCCCGGATACATCACGAGTGATCGAAGTGTTCTCGGATTTTCTCGCGATCTTATCGATCTCGTCGATATAGATGATCCCTCTCTGCGCTTTTTCGATATCAAAATTTGCCGCTTGGATCAATTTGAGCAAGATGTTCTCAACATCCTCGCCCACATATCCCGCTTCCGTCAAAGCCGTTGCATCCGCAATAGCAAACGGAACATTTAGGATATTTGCCATCGTTTGTGCGAGCAAAGTCTTCCCGGATCCGGTCGGTCCGAGCAAAAGCACATTACTTTTTTGTAATTCGGTCTCTCCCGGAACGACTTTTGCATTGATCCTTTTATAATGATTATAGACAGCCACAGCCAGAGTTTTTTTCGCTTCATCCTGACCGATCACATACTGATCTAAGATCTTTTTCATTTCTTTCGGCTTCAGCAAGACCATTTCATCGGAGGAAGACTCATTTTCCATCTCCTCGTTGATGATCGTCTCACACAAACTGACACATTCGTTGCAGATGTATATATCATTAGGTCCTGCGATCAACCGCTTGACCTGGTCTTGAGTTTTTCCACAAAATGAACATTTTACTGAAAATCTCTCATCGTTTTTCATTTGATAAAATCTCCTTTATTACAAACGCCTTTCCATAATGGCATCGATCAAACCGTATTCTTTCGCTTCTTCCGCATCCAGAAAATTATCTCGTTCCGTATCGAGTTCGATCTTCTCGATCGGTCGTCCGGTCCTCTCCGCCAAGATCTTGTTCAGCTTTTCTCTCGCCTTCAAAATATATTCCGCATGGATCTTGATGTCTGTCGCCTGACCTTTTGCTCCTCCAAGAGGTTGATGGATCATCACTGTAGAATTCGGCAACGCGTATCTTTTGCCTTTCGCTCCTGAAGCAAGAAGGACTGCGCCCATCGAAGCCGCCATCCCGACACAGATCGTCGATACATCCGGACGTATGAGCTGCATCGTATCATAGATCGCCATTCCCGCCGTGATCGATCCGCCCGGACTGTTGATATAAAAGTAGATATCCTTATCCGGGTCTTCCGCTTCCAAAAACAACATCTGGGCAACCACCAGGGACGCTGTCACATCATTCACTTCATCGCTCAAAAAAACGATGCGATCTTTTAACAATCTGGAATATATATCATAACTTCTTTCTCCACGCCCGGTCTGCTCTACGACCACTGGTACATAAGCCATATTCCCCTCCTATTTGCTCAAAATACAGTAGACACGCTACTGTATTTCGTTCTTTTCATTATATCGATTTACTGTTATCCAATAGAAGATCTACCGTTTTTCTGGAAACGATCGATCGCGTCAGACCGTTGTCTGCCGTTTTGAAGATCTCTTTGATCTTTTCCACTTCCATCTTGTACATATCCGCCATCTTTTGATACTCTTCATTCAGATCTTCTTCTGTAGCTGTAATATTCTCAAGCTTGGATACGGCTTCGAGCGCCAAGCTGATCTTGACACGCTTTTCAGCATCGCCTTTCATATTTTCCGCAAGGTCTTCTCTCGATGTGCCGGAGTACTTGAAATAAGACTCCAGATCCAATCCCTGGTATCTCAAGTTTTGCTCGAAGTCTCTGAACATCGCTTCCACTTCATTATCGACCATTACCTGAGGGATCTCGACCTCTGCTACATCAGCCAATTTTGAGACCACTTCATTTCTCATCGCGTTTTGAGCATACTCCGCTTTTTTGTTCTTCATATCGTCCGCGATGCTCTTTCTAAGTTCTTCCACTGTTTCAAACTCTGTAGCCTCCGCTACGAAATCGTCATCCAGTGCAGGGATCTGTTTTTCTTTGATCTCGTTTACTTTAACGGTAAAGACTGCATCTTTTCCCTTAAGATCCTCCGAATGATATTCCTCAGGGAATCTCACTTCGATATCTTTTTCCTGTCCGATCTCAAGCCCGACCAGCTGCTCTTCAAATCCCGGGATGAAAGATCCAGAACCTACGGTAAGCTCGTAGTTTTCAGCTTTTCCTCCATCAAAAGCAACTCCGTCGACCTTGCCTAAAAAGTCAAACAAAATGATATCTCCGTCTTTCACCGGACGATCTTCGATCGCTACAAGACGCGCATTGTTCTCCAACATATGTCCGATCTCATGATCGATATCTTCATCGGTCACTTCGGACTCCACTTTGGAAACTTCCAGCCCTTTATATTCTCCAAGCTTCACCTCAGGCTTCACTTGGACTTCTACTGTCATTACCAATTTCTCACCCTTGCCGATCGACTCGATATCCACGGACGGACGGTCGATCACATCGAGTTCCAGCTCTTCGATCGCGGATGTATAGGCTTCGGGAAACACGAGGTCGATCGCTTCATCATAAAAAACGCCTTCTCCATAAAGCTTTTCTATCATCGCTCTCGTTGCTTTTCCTTTACGAAATCCTTGTATGTTAAACTTTCCTTTATTCTTTTGATATGCTTTTTGGATCGCATTTTCAAAAGCATCCGCTTCGATCTCCAAGCTAAATTTTACAACATTTTTTTCGTGACTCAATATTTGACTCATGATCCCTCCTAAAAAGATACTTTTCTCCATTTTCTGTTACATTATACCATAGCACACTGATTTTTCAAACAAAAATATTTCTTACAAGATCGATGGGTATTCTTTGCTCCGCTATGGTCCCTCTAAGCAAAGATCTCGATCAGCGCACGC
Organism: Peptostreptococcaceae bacterium; assembly: GCA_030528605.1. Taxonomy (GTDB): domain Bacteria; phylum Bacillota; class Clostridia; order Peptostreptococcales; family Filifactoraceae; genus JAUNKE01. Next base: position 60,673 of record JAUMYO010000003.1, read on the forward strand.
TTCGCTTCCTCAAAAGCGATGAAGTACGGACTCGTCGCGATAAATATCGCCTGTGCATCTTTTGCAAGATCTCTGATAAATCCGATGCGCTCGCCGCGGTCCATATATTCCATGTCTTTTGAGAAAAAGTCCAGGTCCAGATCCAGCACATAATCGCTTGTAAAGCTCTTCTTTGAAAAGCTTCGCATCGAATCGTTCGAGTCGATGACGGCAAGCTTTGATATCTTCCCTTCATAGAGGAGCGGTTTGATAAAATTGCCGACATTCAGCACCAGATTCGTATATAAAAGATCCCAAATGTCCTCATCAAGATCATATCCCGAAAGATCGGACCTCATCACCTCCGGCAGATCAGGCAATCCGAGCCGAGCAGATCCCTCCTGGATATTCGACTTCTCACAAAACGAAGATCTTTGTTCATCCGGATCGCGAAGATCCTTGTGCTGGTCCACATGAACAAAGCCCATCGAGCTTTTTCCGCTCCTGCGCAAAAAATTCTTGTAGAAGTAATAGCAGTGATTGTGATTGTCGAATATAAAGCGATCCCCATCTCGAATAAAATACTTCAATCCCTTGTTTACCCGCTCCTGTCCTTCTTCATCGATCTCAACGAAAGAAGGATCTTCCGACTCCTCGATGCTCGTCGATCGCCCCTCGATCATACGAGGAACATAGATCATTTTCTGTGTTCTTTGCTCAAAGGAAAAGATATTATTCCCGACCGGCTCCTTAATATGGAAGGGATACCGATAAAGTCCCGTACGGTCATTATACTTAATCATTCCTATACATTGAATCGGAAAAGGACCACATCACCGTCTTTCATCACATAGTCTTTTCCTTCAAGGCGTACCAATCCTTTTTCTCTGGCACTCGCCAGATTGCCGCCGTGCTTCATCAACTCTTCAAACGAAATGGTCTCTGCCCGAATAAATCCGCGCTCGATATCCGAGTGGATCTTTCCGGCTGCTTGCGGAGCCTTCGTTCCGTTGATGATGGTCCAGGCTCTTGTCTCTTGCGGTCCTGCGGTCAGGAAGGAGATCAGCCCCAACAAAGTATAACTTTCTTTGACCAATTTATCCAAGCCGGACTCGCTCAATCCCAGTTCTTCCAAAAACATCGCCTTTTCGTCATCCTTAAGCAAAGAGATCTCCGCCTCGATCTGAGCACTTACGACGACCACGCCGGAATTCTCGGTCTTAGCAAAATCACGAACCGTCTGTACATACGGATCATTCTGTCCGTCATCCGCCACATCGCTTTCCGAAACATTCGCCACATAAATGATCGGCTTATAGCTCAAAAGATCCAGCGATCCCACAAAAACTTTCTCCTCTTCTGTCAGCTCTGCCGTTCGAGCGGATGCGGAAGACTCCAGCACCGAGAGGAGCTTTGTGATGATGGCGATCTCTTTTTCCAAACTCTTGTCCGCTTTGGCAGCTTTTTGCGTCTTTTGCAATCTTCTTTCCAAGATCTCGATATCCGAAAAGATCAGCTCCAAATTGATGGTCTCGATATCCCGAAGCGGATCGACGCTGCCGTCCACATGCGTGATATTTTCATCTTCAAAGCAGCGCACGACATGAACGATCGCCTCCACCTCACGGATATGTGATAAGAATTTATTTCCCAATCCTTCGCCCTTGCTCGCTCCTCGAACGAGACCCGCTATATCATAAAACTCAATATAGGTCGGTACGATCTTTTTAGACTCATAAATTTTTGCAAGCTCCGATAATCTTTCATCCGGTACCGATACCACACCGACATTCGGCTCGATCGTACAAAACGGATAATTCGCCGATTCCGCGCCCGCTTGCGTGATCGCATTAAAAAGCGTACTCTTTCCTACATTCGGTAATCCTACTATTCCTAATTTCATGACCGTTTCCTTTCATCAAAACATAACGCCTCATTATAACATTATTTTATACGAATTAGCAATACAAAAGACTTTTTCATAAAAATCGCTAAAAAGTACGCTAAAAAGCCGACTGACTTTTCAAAAGATCGATCGGCTTTCATTTTTTTATCCTATCCCGAGCACAAGAGCGATCGCTGGATCATTTCATCTCTAACACCCTTGTTACGTCCGGCATTTAGAATTTATCATACAGGATATCTTCTTCCGCAAGACCTTTTTGTTTGAGAAGTTCTACAACGGAATCGATCATCACGCCGCTTCCGCAAAGATATGCTTCGCACTGCGGACCATTGTCGATATACTTTTTGATCGCATCGGTCACCCGACCGCGCTCGCCTGCCCATGAAGAACTTTCAGAAACACGCGAGAGACAAGGAACATATTTGAAGTTCGGAAGCTCTTTTTGAAGCTGCTCGAATTCTTCATGGAAGAAGAGTTCGTCTTCCACCTTGGCACCGAAGAAGAAAGTAGCCTTCCTGTGTGTGAGCTTTTCTTCACGCATATATCGCAGGATCGAAAGGATCGGTGCCATTCCCGTACCGATCGCTACCATGACCATCTCCTTGTCATTCTCTCGATAGTAGAAATCTCCGTAAGGTCCGACCACAGTGACTTTCTGACCGGCATGAAGATGGTAGTGGACATAAGAGGAAACGATCCCCTCCGGCACATGACCGATCAAAAGCCCTACATGATTTTTATCATTTGGAGAAGATGCGATCGAATAAGCTCGGTAGACTTCTTCCGAGGATCCTTTATATTTTTTGCTCATAAGCTGGATATATTGACCCGGCTTAAAGTGGATCTCTTTGCCTTCCGGAAGCTCCATGATCAGATTTTTGATCGTATCGGTCACATTTTCATTCGATATGACCGTATAATCATATTGCTTCACATTGAACAGCTCTTCATCGATCTCGATCTTCATGTCATTCTTAACTTTGACCTGACAGCAAAGGCGTACATGGTCCGCTTCTTCCTCTTTTGAAATAAAACTCTCCTCTGTAGGAAGCAGAGGTCCTGCACCTTCCAAGACCTTCGCCTTACAAAATCCACAGCTGCCTTTTCCGCCACAAGCAGACGGGATGAAGATCTCATTGTCGACCAGAAGCGTCAGAAGCGTCGATCCGCCCCGAACATCAAGATCTTTTTCTTCATTGATCGTAATTTTTACATCACCATAATCGTTCACCGTTTTGTTTGCCGCCGTGATCAAGAGAGTCAGTATAGCAGCGATCGCTGTGATGATCACAACGGTTATTATTACATGCTCCATAAAACCCTCCTACTGAATCTGCACAATGCCTGAAAATCCGATGAATGCCAATGCCATGATCCCTGTGATGATCAATGTGATCCCTGCATCTTCAAGTCCTTTTGGCAATTTATTCTTTTTGATCTTCTGACGGATACCTGCCATCGCGGAGATCGCAAGCGTCCAACCGATCCCTGAACCAAGACCGAATGCCAAAGACTGCATAAAGTTGTAATCACGAATGATCATAAACAAACTCACTCCCAGCACCGCACAGTTTACGGTGATCAAAGGAAGGAAGATCCCCAGCGCATAATACAGGGTCGGAAAATATCGATCGACGACCATTTCGACAAGCTGCACAAAAGCCGCGATCGAAATGATGAATACGATAAAACGAAAGTTCTCCAGCCCAAACGGAACCAGCAGTTTGTAGTAGATAAAATAGTTGATGACCGTCGTAAGAGTGATGACGAAGGTTACGGCAATGCCCAAGCTATACGCGGTTTTGATCTCCTTGGAGACCGCGATGAAGGAACACATCCCCAAAAAGTTTGCGAGGATCATGTTGTTCGTAAAGATCGCCGCAAAGAATATTACTATCGGATTGATCGACATTACGCTTTTCCTCCCTTCGCCTCAGATCTTTTTGCGATCCGATATTGAGAGACCCAAATGATCACAGCCAACACGAAAAATGCGGATGGCGGCATGATCATCAATGTCCAGTTTACAAATCCTTCCGGTACGACATGAAGTCCGAAGATCGTACCGAAGCCCAAAAGTTCCCGAACAAAAGCGATCATCAAAAGGACCACGGTGTATCCTCCACCGTATGCGATCCCGTCGACAAAAGATCCTGCCGGCGAATTGTTTTGAGCAAAAGCCTCACATCTTCCCATGATGATACAGTTCGTGATGATAAGACCGACATAAGGTCCGAGCGCCTTGCTCATATCCGGCCAATAAGCCTTCAAAAAGACATCCATCATGATGACGAAGAAAGAAATGATGAAAGTCTGTACGATCATTCGGATATGTTTTGGTGTGTAAGAGCGCAACGATGCTACCAAAAACTCGGAGCATGCAGTCGTCAACATCAATCCGAGCCCCATGACCAAAGAGTTCATCATTAGGTTCGTAACAGCCAGCGAGGAACAGATCCCAAGGATCTGGACAAGTACGGGGTTGTCGGTGATAAAACCCTTGTGCATGATCTCTTTTATTTTCATCCTACTGTCCCCCCTTAAAATTTTCTTTGATCTGCAGAATATTCTCGTTTAGCAGATCGCGCATCGAAGCGGATGTGAGCGTCGCCCCTGTGATCGCTTCAATATTCGCTCCTTTTTGCGGCGGATAATCAAAAAACTTTCCATCGGTCAAGAGAAGATCCAAATTTCGGAACTGCCCTTTGAATCGATCCTCTTCGATCCGTCCACCAAGACCCGGCGTCTCACTGTGTGTTACGATGTCCATACCGATCATTTGCTCCAGATCTTTGTCCAGAGCGACCAACGCATCCACCGTTCCCCACAACGCTTTGCCCGTGATCGGAAATACATAGGATCTTACTTCGCCATTTTCCGTATAGATATAGTAATTCGGCTCCAAAGAGGATCCACTCGTGTCCATAAAATCGATCGGTTTTACTTCCACATGTTTCTCAAAGATCTCTTCTGCCTGCTCCGGCGTTTCAAAAGGAACATTCATCGCATACAAGAGCTTCTGGTGAAAGATCGCCTTTTGTTGCAACTCGATCTTCTCCTTGGTCGCAAAGTCCAGCAGTGCCAATATCAGCACCATCACAAACGCCAGCACCGTCATAAAAACGAGCGGATACCACAATGTATCGTTTCGTGAAGTCTTCGCCTTAGCCATTTGTAACCGCCCCCTTCTTTTTCTTTTTATCATTATGTGATCTGACGGTCTCATCGACCAACGGTACGAAAGTATTGGCGATCAAGATCGCAAACATCATCCCTTCTGCAAAAAGCGAGAAGCTTCGGATGATGAAAGTTACGATACCGATAATGATCCCGTAGATCCATTTGCCCTCTTTTGTCGATGCTGCCGAGACCGGATCCGTCGCCATAAAGACAGCTCCAAACAGGAATCCGCCGCTAAGCACACCATGGATCGGCGAGATCAGCTGAGCAGATGACACAGCACCTATCACAAAACTTGCTCCAAAAAAACCGACTACACAGGCAACCATGATCTCCCATGCCGCTGTTTTTTTGTATATCAAATAAGCCGCTCCCAAAAGGATCAGCACTTTGCTCGTCTCACCCATTACCCCGTTGATATTTCCGATCAGAAGATGACTGAGCTCCGAAAGAGCATTCTCACTTCGATATTGGATCAGCGGAGTAGCCGTTGTGATCGCTTCGACCGCCGGATTGATCCACTTCACAAAACCGCCCGGAAAAGAGGATGCCGCCTGCGTCCAATGGATCGTCATGAAATTAGGGAAACACACATAGGCGAAAGCACGACCGACCAAAGCCGGATTGAAAACATTCCTTCCGAATCCGCCAAATGCCATTTTACCAAAAACGACACCAAACAGGATACCGACTACAGCGATCCAATAAGGGATCGATGGAGGCAAGGTCAATGTGTATAATATCGCGGTCACAAAAACCGACTCCGTCACCGGCTTGTTCTCCGCCTTCGTAAACAGATATTCTGCAAGAAATGCAAAAGCCAACACCACCAACTGAACAGCGATGGTCCGCCAGCCATAAAAAAAGATCGATGCGATGACGAGCGGGCAAAGTGCAGTAAGCACATTTGTCATCATCTTCTGCCTTTGGATCAATTTCTTAGAACTCAACTTTCTTCACTCCTATTCTGAAATTACTTTATATCGATGATCCTTTTCATTCTATCACATTTTTGACAGTTTTGCCTGACTTATCTCTAAAATTTTATATATTTTCGCCCAAAAAACGTCTCCATTCCGCTAACGCCTCCGATACGAAGATCTGCATCCATTTGCCGATATCCGATCTATCCTCTTCCGAAAACATTATCTTCGCTTGACATCCGGATCATTAATATTAGAATGATATTATACTTCGACACGAATACTTTTATACAATATACTTATCGAACAAATCATAGAAAGGATACACCGCACCTCGAATCTCAACACGAATCGAAGACTATAAAAAATATCTGAAGCAAATTATCTCGTTGCCACCAAAAATACCGAAAGATATCGAATGATCTTGCGATATTTTTTTGTGGAGCACGAAAGAATGCGTGATCATATCTATCCCGAACATATCCTTGAGCATATCCGGAGCATCCCGGGTCATGAAAACTATAGCGAAAATGAGCTGAGTCAAGACCTCGATCAGCTCGTCGCTTGGAAGAACATCATCCCCTGTCAGGAGATCCAAAACCCGCGGACCATCGCCGAATTCAATCAAAAAATTTTCCGGTATCAGATCACATCCTATACCATCCGGATCGAGCGGATGCTTGAGCAGCTCGAAAAATCGGGAGAGGAATTTCGCGGTTCGTTGGACAAAAAACCTTTTGAGAAGCTCTATCTCGCTCTCTGTGATTTTTTGGAAGAAGATCATGAAGAACGATCAGCGGAAAACTGGCATTATGTATTGAATATCTTCACCTCGGTACGCGAAAATACCGCGGATCATCCGGCATATCTAAGCAGCGAAAAAGCAAGCGAATGGATGAAAAGAGAAAGTTTTTTTGCTTATAAGGAAAAATTTATCAGTTATTTGCGCGATTTTGTTCAAGGGAGCTATCAGATGGCGATCAAGATCCAAGATCTCTTGGAAAAACAGGATGAAGCTCTTTTAACGGAAAGATTTGTTGCATTATCCCAAGTCCCGGATCTCACTCCGCGTTTTGAAGATATCCAAACAGATCAGGATATCAAGGTCGAAGAACTGAAGGAGCTGTGGAGCACGATACGTCAATGGTTTGTGCAAAGCTCCGGACATCCCTCTCAATATCAGATCTTACAAGAACGTACAAATAAAACGATCCGAAATATCACGGCAAATATTCGTCGGATCGGAGAAAGAAATCGCCGAAAACTCAGCCGAAAAAAAGACTATCTGCATGTTGCAAAATGGTTTTTAGATGCACAGAGCATCGATGAGGCTCATTGCATCGCTTCCGTTAAAAACCTTAATATCTATCAGCTGATACGAGAAAAAGGCTCCAACATCGTCGTCAGTCAGGAATATCATTGGAACGGCGCCGAACGCATAGAAGGAGGCACCTATGATCAAAAGTAAAGCGATCGCATTTTTCAGAAACATTACAGGCAAACTTTTCTCATTTAGGCGAACATCTTCAAAAATACGATCTTCTGCACGATCTCTACGCAACTATACGAAGTCCAAATTAGATCATGCCTCGATCGAAATACTCAATAACGCACTAAAGCACTTGCCCTTAGAAAAGATCACATACCTCCCTCTGTATGCGAACCGGATCACCGGTCACCCTCATGCTTTTGCCCGACAAGCGCCGCTCGGAGATTGGCTGGAAAAAATATTGGTCAAAAAATATGAAAGTGCGATCCCTGAGGAAGAGCAAGAAAATTATTTTCAAAGCTCCAAAACGGAGCAGCGTTACCAACGGATGCTTCGATACGGTCTTTTGCCGGATGATATATCCAACTTCGTGACCGTCAACAGCATTTTGGCTTACAAGGACACAGAGAAACCCGATCCGAATGGCAGACAACCTCAAAAGCAGGTACCCTGAACAGATCGACCTGAAATTTATGACCGAAAAATACTACCTCTTCTCCGATCCGAAAAACAAGATCGATGCTCGCAGACTCAAAAAAATAGAAAAGATCTTCGATGTCGATCTTGATCGCACATCTCAGCAAATAAAAAACTTGAATGCTCAGGATACCAAGAAGAATTGCTTGACCTTTATAGTGTTGAGATCGAGCAACTTTTTTATTCGGAGAGTTCGGTCTGATACGGATACCCCTTTGAACTCCTGTATCGATACGATATGAGTGATACCCCTGACACTAAACCCATTTGAACAAATCGTGTCGAGCCGATCCTCTATGAGTAGTAGCTCTGACCGTTCGTTTCAGCAACTTGGTCGATCCTTTCGTATCATTTGTCATCCGATCGGATAAAAGCGAAAATTTTTTATACGATCTATTAGGTTGTGGTATAAGAGAATTTGTCGACATCACCGATCCTTAAAGATCAATCAAACTATTCAAAATAGATCACAGTGCTATGAAACGTCATTATCGATCAGTATCTGTTGGAATACGAATATCCGATAAGATCACCACTCGAAAAGTTATTCTTCGGCTCGATTTGTAAAATATAGAAACCGAAAGCATGTTGTAGCGATTTGATCGGACCTTAGCATAAAAAGGGCGTTGTTCTCAAAAAGATATTTGATAATTTAGATATTTTGTGATAAAATTAAATCGGTATCCGTAGTAAAAGTTTTTGATGTTAAGGAGGTTCTCATGAAAAAGTTTAGTGTTTTTATGGCAATGTTACTTATCTCGACAACGCTGGGTACGACATTTGTATCTGCAGACAACAAAAATACGGTGGATCACACCAAGGAAGTCCAGACGAATCAGTATCGTGCTCATGGCGGCGACAGGGCAGAGATCACTGAGATGCTGAAGGCATTGGTGAAAGACATCAAAGATCCGGAAGCTTATGCAAAATATATAGCAAAAGGAGCAGATGCCAAGGAGATCAAAGCTTATTTCAAAGATCTTGCGAAGTATGGCGAGATCAGTCTTCAGGCTCAAAATTTTGAGCGATTTTACCAAGTGGAAGGCTTTGATGAGTTCACAAGTTTTAGAGGGATCTTGCGATTCAAATATGTCATCAAGCGAGCGGACGGCAGATCCATCGAATATATCGATCTTCTCGGGGTAGCTAAGCTTGGCAAAGAAGCTACGGATTGGAAAGTATGGAAAGTGTTCTGGAGAGATCCGGGGATCGATGTAACGGATGTTCGTTTGATCCAGTTGGAGAAGCCGAAAAAGGGCGAAGAGATCTGTGTGATGACAACAGATGCCGGCGTGATCAAGTTCAGACTGTTCCCGGATAAGACACCTCTCACTGCTAAGAACTTCAAAGAGCTTGCTGAAAAAGGTTTTTATGACGATATGATGTACTCTCGCGTCATCAAAGACTTTGTTATCCAGATCGGCGACCCGGACCATCCGGAAAAAGAAGAAGTGTCGATCTATGACGGAAGATTCAAGGATGAATTCAACAGAGATCTATTCAATTTCCGAGGAGCTTTGTGTATGGCGAATGAAGGTCCGAATACGAACACTAATGTATTCTACATCGTTCAAAACCCGAAAGCCAAAGATGATCATTTAGACCTGACCAGTCTTCCGCTGAATGCCGAAGCGAAATATAAAGAGATCGGCGGTCTACCGCATCTTGACAATCGATATACCGTTTTTGGACAAATATTTGAAGGGCTTGAGGTAGTGGACAAGATCGCTTCCCAAAAGACCAATGAAGAGGACAAGCCGGTGAAAGATCCGATCAAAGTATTAAAAATCGAATTCAAAAAATACGAAGGATGATCAAAAGAGGCTGTTGCAATTTGAGATCCTTACACAAAAATATGATAGAAAACCTGTGGTTTACTCCCATATCTTGTGTGAGATCTGTATTTTGCGACAGCCCCTTTCTGTTATGGCTCAGCTTGCGAGCATAGTATCATCGTTCCTTTGAACTATCGATAGCAACGATCCTTATTCCATAAAAGTCAAACGGCTCTTCGCGGTCACAAGCCGGATAGGACGCGATCTATTGGAGAATAGTATTATACCGAAACCTGATAGAAAGAATAAAAATCGTATCCATTCTTTATTCGATCCGATCGATACGTTGATCTAACAAATTCTTCAAAGTATCATCCATAGGGATCGGATCAACATGAGATCCTTTTTTCAAGTATGATCGCCAATTCTCGGAAATATCGATGCTGACAGACCCTGCCGCTTCGATCGTTTTCTGAAATCATCGCTTCCCCTTTTGCTTATACTATTATCCAATAAAATAGGCATATAAACACCGTTCCGATGGGATACTGCAGCGGTGCGCTCGCCGCTTCCTACAAGCTATAAAAATAAAAATGTTGTTAAGTGATATCGCTAAAGGATAATAGTATTACTGTAAAGAATCTTCCCATTCCGCGACTTTAAACCCGACCAAAACTTTATTCCCGTCTACGATAAGCGGACGCTTTACCAGCATCCCGTTTGTCGCCAAAAGTTTCAGCTGCTCCTCATCGCTCATCGTCGGCAATTTGTCCTTCAGCTGCAGCTCTTTGTATAAAAGACCGCTCGTGTTGAAAAACTTTTTGAGCGGCAAACCGCTCTTTTCATACCACTGCTTCAGCTCTTCATAAGAAGGATTCGCCTCCACGATATGACGATCCTCGTATTTTATCTTGTTCTCATCCAACCATTTTTTCGCCTTTTGGCAGGTAGAACATTTCGGATATTGTAAAAATAACATTTCGACCTCCATTATTTTAAAATATTTTATGATAATTTCTTTTTTGCTATACTACATCAAATTAGATCCCCCATAAAAAGAAATAGATTAACGTATTTCCTCTTCACTTTAAGGATTCAGCTATCGTTTCTATAAGCGCTATATCCGCCGGAAGCCATTCAACGCTATACAACTCTTCTTTGGCAAGCCATTTACCCTGTTCAGCTTCCCTTAGAATTATATTCCCTTCTGTAATTATACACCAAAAACAGTCCATACTTAAATGAAAAGTAGGGTAATCATATTCAATTGTATCTATCAATGGACCAAGTTCAATAGTAACATTTAATTCCTCTTGAATTTCTCTAAATAAAGCTTGCTCTGATGTTTCCCCTTCCTCTATTTTACCACCAGGAAATTCCCATTTACCTTTGAACTCTCCATATCCTCTGGCAGTTGCAAAAATCTTTTTCTTGTCTTCAAAAGAATTACATAGGACTGCAGCTACAACTTTTACCGTTTGCACTGATCCTCCTTATAAAAGTTTTTTATATAATCAAATTGAGCAATATAAGGGTTTTCTTTAATAATGGCTTTTAAAAATATTTCTGCTAGCTCTATATTAAGTTCATACAAATATCCCATATTCCCAGCTCCTTCTTTATTAAAAGGAGAGTACTTAGCTTTAGAATATTTAATAATCTCATCTTTAAAATCTGAAGTCTTGATCAATTTCATTAACCCCATATAATCACAATCAATTTTTCGCCCATCTTTTTCCCACATATTTTCAGTTGCTAGTTCACTTGGTTGATCGCAGTTATAATACATTCCTTTAGCAACACTAACCGCCTTTATATACCCTTCACTTCCATGAAGAATAATATCTCCAGCGCTAACCGTCATCATTCTTTCCCAATGGTGAATTTTTTTCCCTGACTTATTAGAAATTGGAGCCCAAAGATATCCTCCCTTAAATTCTTTATCAAATGTCCTTCCTTGAAACACAAAGAACACTGATCTTCTTTCTTTACTTTGATGCGAAGTGGTCTCAAACTTTTTTTCAAGAAGATTTTCTCCTTCTTCCTTTTTTACTGATTTAATGTTTTGTTGAAATTGTGTATACGATTTCTCTTCATGAGTTTTTTGAGATTTTAATTTTTTCCTTTTATTTATTTCAAGATCAATATCCGATTGAACTTCCTCATCTTCAGCAACAATATACTTCTCAAATGAATCCGGAAAAACAAATCTTGATAACTTCGAAGTAAATTGGATCGTAACATATCGCCCATTAACTTCAATTATCTCTCCTAAACCAAAATCGTTATGTCGTACTTTTAGTTTTAATAATTCCATTGATCCACTTCCTTTTCATTTTTACATCGAACAATTATTATCAAACGCTAATTTAATATATCCATCTGTTGTGAGGCTCTTTATCCTTATTCATCTAATTCCCAATACCCATTATTCCCGCTACCAACATATTTTAAATTATCTATTTCTTGGATCGTTTTAACACTTACCCCTGCTTTATCCGCAATGTCTCGTCTTGTGATCTTATTGTTTATTTTCACTTGCTCTTTAATAAAATCGATCAATTCTTGCTTATTGCGAGGGACATCGTGAGGGACATTTTCTCCTCCTACTTTTTGTGTAGCTATCTTTTTAAGCGGAATAATCGTTTTGAATATATTTCCTTCTTCAAAGATAGGATCCTCTCCTGAATAAAGCCGTGTGTACTTATAAGTATTTCGCATCCCTGATCCAAGCTTATCTGCAAGACCAATTTCCCTGAACACTTTGGATATTGGTGGGTTTTTAGGAAAAGGCTCAAATTTTTGTAAGTCTAATGCTCCCATTCCATGCGCAATATTACTATTTTCAACCATAATTTTCTCTTCATCGATTATTATTTTCGCAGGAAATCCACTGGCATAATCTCTATGAGACAATGTATTTGTAACGATTTCTCTTAATATTAGATCCCTTGCATTGACATTGATGATCCCATCTAAGACAAATAGATCATTTAAATGCTTCCTACCAAAGCTAATAAGACGATCATAACTGTCAATTAAATTAGTGATCACAACATCCCGATCGT
>JAUMYO010000049.1:0-13581 GCA_030528605.1 Peptostreptococcaceae bacterium
CCTGATAAAAAGTATAGCAATGTTTCATTCCTTATTGGATGTGACTGATAAATAGTCTCAGCGGATATTTAGGGATACCGACTCATCGATCGTATGAGATCAAACGGGTATCGGTAAAAAGCTTATAGACCCAAAAAATGGACCGAGAGGTCCATTTTTTGTGAGAAAGTTATAGGGGAGGAAGAAAATGCTTCCCTAACTATTATCCTTTATACCGAAACCTGATAGACAGCATAGAAAAACTTTTTCGCCTTTTTGATACGATCCGCTGATCACTCTAACAGATATTTAGGAATATCACTTATAGGAACTCGAACCGATCCTATGTTCAAATAGGTTTTAGTATCAGACCCACCACTTGGCAACATTTTTGTCTTTTATAGATCGTAAGGAACGTTGCCCCACCGCTGCATCGTTCCATCCGAACGGAAATGTATTTATATGGTGATCTTATTCATAGCGCAGTGCATCGATCGGATCGAGTTTTGCCGCCTTGTTCGCAGGATAGAGTCCGAAGAACATCCCGACGATCGCGGAGAAGCCTACCGTAGTGATGACGGAAAGCAGCGTTACCGGATGAGGGATCTTCAGATAGATGGAGACGAGCGATGAAAAGAAGACACCGATCAGGATCCCCAAGATCCCTCCGATCGAAGATACGATCATCGACTCGATCAAAAACTGCATCAGGATGTCGCGTCGTCTTGCGCCGAGCGACTTTCGGATCCCGATCTCTCTTGTTCTTTCGGTAACGGAGACCAGCATGATATTCATGATCCCGATCCCTGCAACAAAGAGCGAGATCGCCCCGATCGCTGAGATTACGAGAGATATGACCCCGAGGATCTTATTGACCTGTTGTTGTTGTCCTTCAACTGTTTGTATGGTATAAGAATCCAATTTGATTCCTTTTGCTTTTTCGATAAAATGTGCGACTTCAGTTGCGACTTGCATCCCATTTTGTGAATGTTCCTCTTTGATCTTAAATACGATCGACCCCAAGTAGTCAAGGCTTCCGCCGAAAAGGCTGTATGGCACATACATCGTCGTGATATCCGATGTTATCAGACCGGAGAAGATGGAGTCCGGGTTTTCATAGACACCGGCGATCGTTACATACACCGGGATGCCCTCGACCGAGATCTTGACGCTTTCGCCGACCACATCGGTTTTGCCGAAAAGTTTTTTTGCAAAATTTTTATCAACGACGGCAACCGTTTTTCTCGATTCGATATCGGCTGCATTAAAAAAACGTCCGTGCAGAAGATTTATCTTTTGGATCTGAGGGAGGTGATTCGATGTCCCATGGAGTTTGACAGTAGCACTTTGGTTATTAAAGAATGCTTCGCTGACTTGATCTACATCCGGTGCCAAATATTCGATCTTGTCGGCAAATCGAGTATTGATAAGATCGATGTCCGCTACACTAAAAAAATCTCGATCAGTAATCTTTTCAAATCCGCTGCCCAAAAAGATGACTGCCAAGTCCTTGTTCAGGTTTGCAAATTCTTTACTCAGAACTGATTTTGCAGCAGCACCTAACGAGGAGATGGAGATCACGGATGAGATCCCGATGATGATCCCCAGCATCGTCAGAAAGGAGCGCATCTTGTTCGACTTGATACTGAACATTGCTAATTTTAGATTCTCGAGCAGTAACATTTAATCCCTCCGTTCGTCATTGATGATCTTTCCGTCGCGGAATGTCACGATCCTTTGAGTAAACTCCGCAATTTCCCGTTCATGCGTTACGATGATCACTGTTTTTCCTTCGCGATGAAGCTCCGTGAACATTTCCATGATCTCGATACTGGACTTGGTGTCGAGGTTTCCGGTCGGTTCGTCCGCCAGAATGATCGGCGGCTCGTTGGCAAGTGCACGAGCGATCGCCACACGCTGTCTCTGACCGCCTGAAAGTTCGTTGGGAACATGGTACATCCGCTCGCCCAGTCCGACGCGCTGGAGAAGGATCTCCGCTCTCTCGGTGCGTTTTTCCGCCGGGATCTTTGCATAGATCATCGGCAGCTCGACATTTTTGAGTGCCGAGGTCCTCGGGATGAGGTTGAACGACTGGAATACGAAGCCGATCTTTTGGTTTCGGATATCGGATAATTCGTCTTCGGTCTTGTCGTTGACATCGATCCCTTCCAAATAATAGTTGCCGAGCGATGGGCGATCCAGACAGCCCAATATATTCATCAGGGTCGATTTTCCGGATCCGGAAGTTCCCATGATCGCCACGAATTCGCCATGCTCGATCGTGAGATCGATCTCTTTGAGGGCGTGCAGCTCATTGGATCCCATCTGATAGATCTTGCTCAGATTTTTGATTTCGATCAGTTTGCTCATAGGTTACTCCATCGTTCTGTAAGCGGAACCGTCCTTATGTTCCGCGGTCGGATTTGTGATGAGGATGTCTCCCGCTTTTATTTCATCGGAGATCAGCTCGACATTGGTAACGCTCTCGATGCCGGTCTGTACTTTTACTTTTTTGATCTTCATATCATTGCCGACAAGGACATATTTTTCGCCTTCTTCTTCCAAGATCGCTTCGATCGGTGCGGCGAGGACATTCTCTTTTTTGTTTATGATGATCTCCGCTTTGGCATTGACACCGGCGATGATCTTGCCTTTGTTCGTGATCTTGATCTCTACGGGAACACGCATCTCTCTGGAGTTTGCTCCTTGCACCACCTCACCGGTCGGTGCGATCCTTGCAACTTCTCCTTCGATCTTATCGCCACGGAGCACATCGGAAGAGATGACGACCTTCTGTCCGACTTCGATGTTCGCGATGTCGTATTCACTGATGGATACCTTCATGATGAGATCGCTCAGATTTTCGACGATGAACATCGCTCTTGCCTGATCCTGAGCTGTAGGGATCCGACCGATCTTGGCATTGACTCGGGTCACGGTGCCGTCGATCGGAGAGGTGATGTTCGCTTTGTCCAGATTATCTTTCTTCGTGGAGATCAGTTCTCTTTTGATATCGATCCCCAGCGAAGCCGATCCGCCGGAAGCACGGTTTAGTGCATCTTTTGCGGTATCCAGTGCCAGACCGGCTTTTTGGAGCATCATATCGGATTGGACCAGCTCGTCATTGGAGATGCCGCCCTCGGAGAAGAGTTGCTTGGCGATCTCATTTTGGCGTTTCGCTTCCCGATAGTCCATCTCACGCTCTTTTACAGCCAGCGAAGCGGAAGTTCTTTGCTCCTGAAGCTGTGCCTGCGAGATGGCAAGCTCTTTCAGCGCGATATTGTAATCATCCTGAAGGACCTTGCTGTCCAATACGCCGAGGATGTCACCCTTTTTGACGACATCGCCTTCCTTCACATTGATCTGTATAAATTCAAAGTTGAGATTGGAAGTGATCTCGGCACTGTCCGATCCGGTCACCGTACCGGTCGCGGAGATATTTTGTTCTACCGTACCGGTCTCCAAAGTTTGCGTGCTAAGCAATGGGATCGCGGCGGTCTTCATCGATGAGATCTTTGCAGCCACCGATCCGCCGACTAATAATAGAACAAGTACGCCGAGCAGAAATTTCTTTTTGCGCGATCTCTTGGGTTTTTTTGAGGTCTGCGTAAGTCTGCTGTCCACCGTTTTGTTTTCTGTGAGATTGGTTTGTTTTTGATCTGACATAAGCCCTTCCTTCCCTAAGATCCGTTGTGAGAACGGACCGTTTTTGCAATCAGCCATATTGTATTAAAACAATAGTACACCAAAAAGAAAACTTTGTCTAGGTCTTTTTTGAAAAAAATCATCTCAATGAGAAAATTTTTTCAAAAAGCACTTGACATTATGGATAACTATGATATAATTCAAATATACCAAATGAATAATAAACGGAGCGTAGAAAGGCATAAAAATACTAAGTTCATTATATTTTGGTCCAAAGGTTATCGAAGCGGATCGTTCGTCAAGGAAGGCGTGGCGTAGAGGAATAACGCAGGGCAAGGATGCCGGATCCAAGATCTTTTACAGGGAGGAAGATAAGATCTTCTACGATCCATGGGAGGCTGAAAAGGAAGTCGTGTGCTGAAAAGAGATCGGAAGGAAGAGGGAACGACGCATTTTCAACAAGCGATGCAGGGAAGCGGTGCAAACATTCGAGAAGATAGCGCAGGGAAGCGACTATAAAAACCGGAAGGAAGATCCGAGATCATCGGCAATGGTCGATAGAGGATCTATAGATACAGAGCAGGGAAGCTGACAAAGACAAGGAAGTCGGATAAGGGAAAATACTGTCGATCTCGCCGAGGGATCCAAGCTTCGTTACGAGGTGAAGAGTGGTGGATCGACAGCTTGATATACAGTGTTGCAAAAGAGATCTTTTTCCGATCGGAGAAAGGTCTTTTTTGTGTTTGAAAAAATTTTTGTCGTATCGCCGAAGCAAGTGCTCACCTGTCGGATATGGCGCAAAAAATGGGCGAGATCACCGCAAGATCAAAGTTGTGATCGATAGACGAAAATGAAAAGGCGCAAGGTCATAAAGATCTCGGGCTTTTTGTATGCAGCAAGTCCTATGGTGAGATGGGGATCGGATCGACTAAAAAAGAAGACCGCCAAAAAAGCGGTCTCCTTGTGGGGGAAGTATAAAACTTGGTATTTACTGCTTGGCACGCCGGATCTTCTTCAGGATGCCGGCAGATCGGAGCGGCGGGACGATCAGGATGGAAAGTATCATGGAAGTAACAACTGCGATCACGGCATTCGTTAACGAGACGGTGCCTTTGATCACGACGACCGACATGACCACCTCCAGATGTTCTCCGACGATGAGATATTTGGCGACAAAAGTCTTTGCGATATATAGGATGACATAGAGCAGGGCACCTGCGATCGCGCCGACCAGATTCTGCTTTTGATTTTCTCCGCGCGCACCATTATAATGTGCGATCGCTCCGGCGGCAGCTCCGAGTGCGAATTTCATAAAGAATGTGATCATGAAGCCCGGCGCAAAGGACGGATCGAGCAGATCGTAAAAGGCGGAACCGATCCCGGATGCAAGTCCTCCGATCCATCCGCCGAAGAGCAGACCGCTCAAGATGCACATCACGTTCCCGAGATGCAGCATCGTTTTTCCGAGAGGTGTCGGGATATCGATCCGAAAATTTGTTGCCATATAGACCATCGCCGCCATCAAGGCGATGACTGTCAGTCGATAAATGGAGCTTTTCTTTTTTTGCATGATCTTCCTCCTATTGGGCTACGGATCTGAAAGATCCTACGGGTATGTATCCTTTTCCGGTCGTGATACCTCACGGAAAAGGAGATCGTAAACTAATTGTAGCTTTGATCTGTATTTTTATAAATACACAAAAAAATATATAATAAAAGATACAAAATAATAGATCGAAGAAAGATCGATGAGAATACGCCGGCGTGCGATCTCAAAAAGGATACTGGTCTTTTTAGACCATATACAAACGAGATCCTTTGTGATAAACTCAAAGAAGTGAGAGGGGCGATCGCATCCGATAAAGAAAACATTTCGATGCTTTCTATCGGGTCTCAGTATGAGATCATATCGTGGCGATCGGACCGGATATCCTATTTTGGGGATCGAAGGAGGTTGGAAATGGAACGAGATAGGAGAAAGAAAGTGATCGCGGCATTGGCGGCAGGGCTCTTGCTGCTTACGGGCTGTACCGGAGGAAAGGATAGTGCGAAGAAGGCACATAACAGTTATCCCGGGGTATTGTATCTGAAGGACGGTGAGATGGAATACATCGACCTGAAAGGGGATAGAAAGCCGGTGGAGTTGACCGAAGAGTTGCTGCAGGGGATGAACAGGTATCCCGATCCGATCGTATCGATCCTTACGACGGTCTCAGCAGATGGGAAGAAGTTTCTTTATGTGGACGAGACCGGTGGAGAGACATGGGGAGCGGATCTGTTCTATCGTGAGATCACAAAAGAAGGTCTGTCCAAGCCTTTGGCGATCGATGTCAAAGTGACGGACTATAAGGTGGATGATGATCTCAGGTCTTTGATCTATGTAACGGAAAACGGGAACCTGTATCATTTTGATCTCGAAAAAGGAGAGAGAGAGAAGCTGGACAAAGGGGTCGTGGGGTATATGTTCGCATCTTCGGACGCTAAGAAGATCCTATACGATCGCCCGGGAAAAGGAGTTTATGAGCTGCAGCTCGGCGGAGAGAAGAAAAAGATCGCCGATTCGATGTTCGTCGCTTATGCAAATGCCGATCTATCCCTCATCTATTATTATACGGAGGACGGGACTCTTTACAAAAAATCATTCGGGAAAGAAGCGGAGCAGATCGATGAAAATGTCCATGTGATATTGGATATCTATCCGAGCGGAGAGATCTATTATACGAAAAAAAGCGATGAAAAGATCGACTGGTCCCGATTCATCGATGATGATATGGAAGAGTCGGATAAAAAGCTGGAGTATGTAGCTTCCCCTTTCTATCCTGCTCGAGAGTCCTACCCGTCGGATGAAGCCTATGACAAGGCTTATGCGGAATACGAAGAACAGCTTGAGAAATATAATGCTTTTTCGGCGACGACGATCCGCAGCGAGCTTCGTCATAAAATAGAGAACGATGAGATGGAGTATCAGTCTTCAGATCTTTATTATTACGATGCGAAGGAGAGCAGGAAGATAGCGGGCGGAACGATCCCGGCTTCTTTCGGATCGGGTATGGACCGATCCGTCGGTCATCAGGAAAGTCGGGATTTTGTCGATCGAAAAGCGATCGCAGGATTTTTGAGCTACGAAGGATATGACGGAAAGCCGAAGCCGCTTTCACAGATCATGGAAAAGGCGGGTCTGTTTTATGATCTGGAGTCCATGCTCGATGAGGTCTTGCTCCACTACAGCGGTTATTACCTGACGATGTATGGAGAAGTCGGAGAAAAATTTGCCGATTACAAGCCGGATAAAATGACAGATGTCTATGGACTGTTTGATGTGACTCTTGACGGGAGATCATGTTACTATATCGATGATCGGAAGCCGGATGCAACGGCGGACCTCTATAAGATCGACCTGTCGAGCGGAAAGGCGAGCGAGCCGACTTTGTATCGAAAGGGTCTGATCGCTCATGCGATATGGATCGCAGGAGACGGTAAATTGCTCTATATCGATGATGCCGATGAGTCGAAACACTCTCTGGTATTGAACGAAAAAGATCGTTTGAAGGGCGGTTATATGCCTTATCCCAACGATCTTCATCACGAGACCGGCAGAATGTTGCTCTATGCTCAGCCGGGGGGAGAAGAAACGTCGACCACCGAGCTTTGGACTTATGATCTTGAAAAGCTCGAGAAGATCAGCGATAATGTGGAAGAGGCGATCCTGTTAGACTCGGGAGATATCGTCTATCTTCAGGATCATGATCCGGACGTCGGAGGAGATCTGTATCTCTATGTGCCGGACGGCGAGGATATCAAATTGGCGGAGGAGGTGCAGAGCATCATCGATCCGAGAATGACTTGGGAGGATATGGCAGGATAATTTTTATCAAAAGATCGAAAGGATACGGTCAGGGATCTTAGAGATACCCGGCGGTATCCTTTTTTATGAAAAAATTTCGCATCCTGTGGGGGAAGTGCTGATCGAAAGGAGCAGAGATCTGCGACCGCCATTTGTTGAAAAGCCTTTGTTCATCGTTTATAATATAAGGAGCGATCTTTGGTTCAAAGGTCGGTCAGCGGATCTGCATACATAGAAACAAAGGATGATATGAAGAGCAACGGAAGATCCGATGGCGATACGTTTCTTATCATTCAAAACGGAGAAGGTCGATAGGAGGGGTCATGCTTAATATTTTGGTTTCAAGATACAATCGAGTGGTGGAGGATGCGATCTTTAGCCGGGCGATCGGATCGTACCGGGAGGGGGAGGAGGTCTATATCCTCGTTCCCGAACAGTTTACGCTACAAAATGAAATTCGTTTGATGGATCAGCTGGGCGATACGGCGGTATCACATCTTCGGATCATGAGCTTTCAGCGTTTGGCACTCGAGGCTCTGTCCAAGATGGGCGGATCGAAACGGACCGTCATCGACAGCATGGGAAAGTCGATGGTCCTGAAAAATATCCTCTATTCACATCGTGAGGAGCTGGATCTGTATGCCGGCTCGGTAGAGAAAGAAGGCTTTGTCGATGCGCTGCTGCGTCAGATGGCGGAGCTCAAACGAAGTATGATCACGCCTGAGCAGCTCCGGGAATTTTCGATGCGCGTGAAGAATGCGGAGCTGCTCAGCAAAAAGCTGTCGGAGCTGGCGAAGATCTACGAGTCGTTTGATGCCGAACTCTCCGGCAAGTATGTGGATAATGAAGATCGCCTCGGGCAGCTTGCGGAGCTTCGAGATCTTCCACATTTGGCAGGCAAGAGGATCTACATCTACAGTTTTTTGGATTTTACCGCGGTCGAAAGACAGATCATCTCCGATCTGATACATTCTTCGGCAGAGGTGAACGTAGGGTTATGTCTGGATCTTCGCAGCACGACGGAGGGGGAAGAAGCGGTATTCCGGTCGAGCTTTCGTACCTTCGAGCTGCTGCAAAAAACGGCGAGAGAGGATCATATCCCTTGCGAGATCGAGATGCTGGAGGAGAAAGATGTCAAACAGAGCGATGAGATCCGATATCTCGGCGAACAACTGTTCCGGGTCATTCCGACCGCGGACGATAGAGCTTGTCAAGACCTCTCGATCCTTGAGACGCATTCGATCGATGAAGAGATCCACCATATCGCGATGGAGATCAGCCGCGCGGTCGTTGAAGAAGGCTATCGCTACAAAGATATGATGGTCGTTTCGGGCGATCTCGGTGCCTATTCCGCGCCCATCCGGCAGATCTTTTCGCAATATGAGATCCCTTTTTTTGTCGATGAAAAGCGTCCGATCCTGAACAGTCCGATCGTGAAGGTGATCCTGTCGGCGATCGATATGCTCCGGGGCGATCTCAGCGTGGCGAATATCATGGTCTTTTTGAAAAATGATGTGAGATATATGGGCGAGGAAGTGAGCCGGATCTATCATTTTGAGAACTATGTGCTGTCGAAAAAACTGAAACACAAAATGTTTTTGGATGATCGTTACTTCGTTTTTGAAGATCGGGAAAGGGAGCAGGAGACCGCAGAGGATGTAGGATCCGAAGCGGCGGAGAGCTCTCAAAACGCAGATGCGCGCGAGGAAAATGCCGCCGTCTCGATCCGGGAGGAGATCGAGGAAGCGGTGCTTTCGGTGCGCCGAGAGATCTTGGATCTGTTCCTGCCTTTTATGGAGAGGGCGCAGGGCAAAAAGACTGCGCGAGAGTTCGGCGAGCTGATCTACGAGCTTTTGGAAAAACAGGATATGACGGAGAAGATCCGGTATCTGGTCGAGGATCTTCGCAAGAACGGTCTGTCGGATGAGGCGAATGAAAACGATCAGATCTGGAATATCTTCGTGCGGATCTTGGAGCAGGCGAATGAGGTCTTCGGGGAGGAGCGGATGAGCTTGGAGCGTTATCGGTCGCTGATCGTCCAGGCGATCCGCTCGCACAAGATCGCGGTGATCCCGCCTACACAGGATCAGGTCATCATCGGAGACGTGGAGCGAAGCCGAAACGAGAGCCGCCGAGTGCTCTATCTTTGCGGCGCAAATTCGGGCAGCATCCCGAGAGCTTATCAGGAGAGCGGTGTGCTCACGCAGGAGGAAAAGACGATGCTCGCTCAGCTCGATATGGATATCCCTTCGGAGCGAGATCGGGTAGACGGCAACGAGCAGCTGCTCATCTATATCCTGCTGACCCGACCGACGGAAAAGCTGTGCATCAGCTATTCGACCGAAGGTTCGCGCCTGAGGTCGCCACTGATCGATGAGATCCGTCAGGTCTATCCGAAGATCGTTTTTCAAACGATCCGAGATCGCCGACCGATCGACTGCCTCAGCATGCCGCGTCCGACGATCGACAAGATGGCGAAAGAGATCAAAAAACTCATCAAAGGAGAGCCGATCGATGAGATCTGGCGGGAGGTATTGACTTATTACCGTCAGGATGAAAAGATGAGGGAGATCACGGAGTCTGCGATGGACGGGATCTTCTACAACAATGTGAAGCATCGGATCCGATCGGCGGATCGACTATACCCTTCTCCGATGAAACTCAGCACGACAAGGCTCAAGAGTTTTGAGGAATGTCCGTTCAAACATTTTATCCGGTACGGTTTGAAGGCGAAGGAGCGCAAGGAATACTCGATCCAACCGGCAGAGATGGGGCTGGTGCTGCACAGCACGGTGGAGCAGGTCGTGCGCGGGTTGAAAAATGAACCTGAGCGGATCTTTGACATCACGAGGGAGCAGATGGATCATCTCGTCGAGGGGTATTTTGACGATTCCGCGCAGAAACTTCTCAAAGAGTATGATCTCGCGGACAGTCGCAACCGATCGATGCTCAAACGTCTTAAAAAGACGGCAAAACAGATCGGCTTCGCATCGGTGGAACATATGCGCAGCGGAAGATTTGAGCTGATCGCGCAGGAAGCTCGCTTTGATGACAACATGGAGATCCCGCCGATCATCATCGACCTCAATGGCAAAGAGATCAAACTGACCGGAACGATCGACCGGGTGGATGTGCTGCGTGACGGCAAAAGAGTCTTTGTCAAGATCATCGACTACAAGACGAGCGATAAGGAGTTTTCGCTCTCCGATGCCTATCAGGGTCTGGACATCCAGCTGATGGTCTATCTGAGCGCGGTGCTCGAGAGCGATCGTTTGACCAAAACAAAGAACTATCCGGCAGGCGTATTTTATTTTCCGATCACGGATCCGATGATCGAGACGCAGGAACGCTCGATGGAGGAGATCGAGAAACTGATCAAGAGCGAGATCAGGATGGACGGGATCGTGCTGGATGAGGAGGTCGTCCTTCGAGGATTGGATGAACGATATGACGGCACGACCAAATTCCGGTCCGCGGTCTATGATGACAATGCCAAAAAACGTTTGAGCGAAAAACAGTTCCGGAGCCTGATACAGCATATCCATCGAAATATCGAAAAGAGCCTGTCGAGGATGATGGACGGGGAGATCGCGGCACGTCCGATCGCAAAAAACGGGAAGAAGGACGAGAGCGGATGCCGTTTCTGCCGTTATGCGAGCATCTGCCGTTTTGAAGAAGAGCTCGGCGACAGCTATCGACCGGTATATAAGTACAAGGATCGTGATATCTTGGAACGATTGGAGAAAGAGGAAGGAGGAGTCGAGCGATGAGAGATTGGACGGATCAGCAGCAACAGGCGATCGATCTCAGAGGAAAAAACCTGCTCATCTCAGCGGCGGCAGGTTCGGGCAAGACGGCGGTCCTCGTGGAGCGCATCGTCAGGATCTTGGTGGAGGAGCGGATCGGCATCGACGATATGTTGATCGTCACTTTTACCAATGCGGCGGCAGGGGAGATGAAGCAGCGGATCCAGAAGAGGCTCCAGGAGATCCGCCGGGAAAATGGGATGCGCGAGGAGACGGATCGCGATCTGGCGGATTTTTTGACCAAACAGATCCAAAATGTTCCGCGGGCTTCGATCAGTACGGTGCATGCTTTTTGCATCCAAGTCATTCGGGACCATTTCAGTCTGGCGGAGATCGATCCGGGATCCAAACTCGTCAATGAGGCATATGGTGCGATCCTGCAGGATGATGCGATCGACCTCGCTTTTGAAGAAAAGTACGATCGGGAGGAGGAAGATTTTCAGACGCTCGTAGCAGGGTACGGTGAAGCGAAGGGCGATCGGGCGCTGCGCGATCTGGTCAAGAACATCGACCACTTTATCCAGGCACAGCCCGAACCTGAGAGATGGCTTGCCGATCAGCGTGATCTTTATAAAAAACTTTCGTCTTTTGACAAGCTTGAGGATGCCCTGTCCTTTTTGCAAGATCATCCGATCGGAGATGTCCTCGTCGAAGGCGTGAGGGAGCAGATCCGGGAAGCTGCGGAGAGCATAGACAGAGCATGGGAGCTGACGGAAGGCAACGGCTATAGTTTTGAAGAAAAACTGCTGGTCGAAAGGGATCGGATCCGATCGCTTGAAGAAGCATCGGAAAAAGGTCCGGTCGAACTGTTCGATCTGCTGAAGCCTGTGAGCTTTGAGCGATTTTCAAAAAAGAAGAGCGACGAGCTGGAAGATGATGAGTGGAAACAGATCCAAGCACTTCGCAACGAGGCGAAGGAGATCTACAATGAACTGACGAAAAAGCCCGTCCTCGATACGCAGACTTTTTTGAGTGATATGGCATATCTGAGCCGGATCGTCGATGCGTTGATCGAGCTCGTGTTGTCGTACCGAAAACACTATGCACGGCTCAAACGGGAAAATACGGTGCTCGATTTCAGCGATCTCGAGCATTTGACACTCAAGATCCTGAAGAATGAGGCGGTGCGCGAGAGCCTGCGACAAAAGTATGCCTATATCTTTTATGATGAATATCAGGACACGAACCGGGTGCAGGAGACCATCGTCAATGCGATCTGCCGCAAGGACAACCTGTTCTTCGTCGGGGATGTCAAGCAGTCGATCTATCGATTCCGCCTGGCGGATCCGACCATCTTCAACGAAAAATATGCGCGCTATGAGCAAGAGAGTCTGTCGGAGAAGATCGACCTGTCCAATAATTTCCGCAGTCGAAAAGAGATCCTCGATTTTTGCAATCTGATCTTCAAGGAAGTGATGACGACAAGCTATGGCGAAGTCGATTACCAAAATCCGTCGCATCAGCTGTATTCGGGAAGAGCCTTGACCGAGAAAAAGAATGAGGAAGATCGCAAGAGGGAGGGCGAAGGTAAGGCAAAAACAAGTCTGCAAGCAAAGACCCAAGCCGCTCCATCGATCGAGCTTGCCCTGATCCGAAAAGTGAAGACGGAGCGAAAGCCGGTCAAGGATGAGGAGCAGGGTCAGGAGGCTCCCGTGATGGAAGAGACGGTCCTTCCCCTTGAGATCGTCTCGATCGATCGGATCGCCGGACCGGAGGATGAAGAGGAGGCGGATCTCTCGTCGATCGAGCTGGAGGCGATCTATACGGCGCAAAAGATACGCCGGCTGGCGGCAGAAGAAGTCGAGCTCAAAGATATCGCGATCCTGTTCCGCTCGGTGCGAGGGAAGGCGGATATTTTTGAAAAGACCCTGGCGAGCTACGGCATCCCGAGCTATGTCGATCACAGCGCGAGCCATTATGACAAATTGGAGATCAAATGCCTGCTCGACTATCTCAAAGTCGTAGACAACAAAAAGCAGGACGAGGCATTGCTCGGAGCGATGAGCTCGGCATTCGGGAATTTTGAGAACGAAGAACTCATATCCATCCGCGAGCGTTATCCGCAGGGAGATTTTTATCTTGCTGCCGAAAGTTATGCAAAACAGATGCAGGACGAACTGTCGGAGAAATTGAGGCGTTTTTATAAGCGATTGGCGGACGATGTGCGTCGAGAGAAGATGACGGCATTGCCCGATTTTATATGGTATGTTGCGGAAAGCAGCGGATTCAACACCTATATCAGCGGTCTGGGCGATTCGGCGCAGCGTCTGCACAATATCAAGTCATTCGTCCAAAAAGCACAGGAGT
>JAUMYO010000049.1:13681-15876 GCA_030528605.1 Peptostreptococcaceae bacterium
GATTCGGCGCAGCGTCTGCACAATATCAAGTCATTCGTCCAAAAAGCACAGGAGTATGATCGGAGCGAGGTCTTCGGTCTGTTCGGATTTTTGCGCCACATGGACTCCATCCTGAAAGGGAAGGGAGACAGCGGCGAAAGCACGATCCTGGAGACGGAGAATGTGGTCAAGATCATGTCCATCCACAAGAGCAAAGGGCTCGAGTTCGATACGGTGTTCGTCTGCGATCTGGCGAAGCAGATCAATGAGAGGGATCTGCATGCCGATGTGATCCTGCACAATGAACTGGGGATCGGATTGCGGTATAAAGATCCGGAGCTGAGCGTCCGATCGGACAATGCACTTAGGGTGGCACTGCGGCGACAGAAACAGCGCGAAGGGATGTCCGAGGAGATCCGTGTGCTCTATGTTGCGCTGACGCGGGCGAAGGAACGTCTCTTCCTCGTCGGATCGATCAAGGATCCCGTCGACTTTGCGACAAAACTGAGCCGAGGCAAGATCTCGAAAAATATCCTCAAGCCGAGGAGCTATCTCAATTGGATCGCCAATGTGCTCATCCGACATGAGGATGGTAAGGCTTTGTACGATCTGTCGGAAGAGACGGTCGAAAATATGCTGGAGGAAGAAAAGCCGGAACGAAGCGATGCACAAGGAGAAAATAAGGCGGAAGGAGCGAGCGGGGAACGATCGCCGCTTTATGAGATCGTATGGATCGACGGAGAAGAGCTCGTCCGAGAGGGAGCGATCCCTGAGCAGGAGGATCTCAGAGACCGGATCGCGGCGGATGAGATCGCGCGTGAACATCTGGAAAAGCTCGACCGATACAATCATTTCGTCTACCCTTTCGAGAAGGCGACCAAAGACCGAAGCAAAACGAGCGTGACCGAATTGACCAAGGGATACAAAAACAGGGAGCCGGAGGACCTTTCCTTTGCGACGATCAAAAGACCGAATTTTACAAAGTCCGACCGATTTTCTGCAGCAGAACGCGGTACGATGATCCACTTTTTGATGGAAAATATCCCGATCCGAGCCTACACCGTAGAAGAAGCGGAGCAGGAGATCCAAAGGATGTTGGCGATGGAACTGTTGACCGAAGCGGAGGCTGAGGTGATCCCTCGACAGGCGGTGGTAGACTTTTTCGACTCGGATCTCGGCAAGCGAATGATCGGAGCGGAGAAGGTCTATCGGGAGCAGAGCTTTTTGATGAAGGAGGGCGATGCGCTGATCGAAGGGGTGATCGACTGTTATTTTCAGGAAGAGGGAGAACTGGTGCTCTTGGACTACAAGACCGATGTGAGGATCGATCCGCAAAAACATCGTCAGCAGCTGGAATATTATAAGAAGGCGATCGAGGCGATGGAAGGGAAAAAAGTCAAAGAAGCTTATATCTACTGGATCAGTCATGATCGATCGACCCGGATCTTTTAAGGGAGGTATATTATGAAAGCGATGCTGATGTATCTGTTTCCCGGTCTGACGCGGTTGGATCGGAAGAAACAGCCGAGTGAAAAATACATTCCGATCCTTCTGCTCATCAGCTGGGCAGCGTATTTTCTGATGCAGCTGTTTTGGGTCAAAGAAAACTACAGCTTTGCCGCGTTGACGGCACTCCAAAAGACGGGGATGCTCTATTTTTCCTATCTGATCCTGCTGGAGCTGTCACCGGATACACAGAATATCCGGATCCCGAGCATAGGCATTTTGGGGATCGTCCTTTTGCTGCCGGTCAAATATCAGATGACTTTTTCAACGCTGTTCTTCCTGCTCAATATACGGATACTGACCAAGAGCAGCGGCTATTTGACCACGATCGGGGAGCTGATCTTCATGAGTATCTTCACGGGGATCCTGTTCGTGTTCTCGCCGTTCAGCTATCCTTTTCTGTTCGGGATGACCCTGCTGCTCGATCATCGTTACAAACACAAGGATCATCGCAATATCCCATTTGCTCTGGTCAGCTTGCTGATCTCGCTGCTCTGGATCAAAAACGGTTTCGGCATCATGACGCAGGAGCTGGATCCGATCCCGACGATCGCCGTCTTTGTGATCAGCCTGCTCTATATCTTTCGGCTGTCGATCCTCAAAAACATCCTCAGCTTCAACGATACCAAGACCAATCTGATCAGCCCCAAGAGGGTGAAGGCGGCAGGGATGCTTCTGCTGATCTCGCTGATGCTGCTTGCGATCGGGCA
>JAUMYO010000050.1 GCA_030528605.1 Peptostreptococcaceae bacterium
AGCAAAATAAACCGCAGGAGCAAAATAAAACTTCCAAGTCAAAAACGATAACCATCGCTTCCGGAAGTTCTGCCGGCTCGATCGCCGGAACGCTGAAAAGCAATGGATTGATCTCAGACACGAATGCTTTCCTAAACAAAGTCGTTGCCTCCGGAAAAGAAAACAAACTCAAAGCGGGTACATTTACCATACCAAGCAACGCTTCGGTAGATCAGATCATCAATATATTGACCAAATGATCATTCCCGATCGACCGACATCTTTGCTCTAAGCTTTGAATGATCAAAAATAAGCCTTTCAGGAGATATCCCACATGATATCATCTGAAAGGCTTTTACTTTTCTTAGTGATATATCGGATCTTTAGTAAAATGCGATCCGAGTCGCTTCAAAAGAATTGGAACCCTCAAAACCGTTAATGATGACGTTTTGATTTTTTGCAAGATCGTCGATGCGCTTTTTGGTATTTGTGATCTGATCTACCACTTCAGCACCTCGCTTGATAAAGACTTTGACCTCTTTTCCGTCCGACCTCTTGACATAGATGATATCTTCTCGAAGATTGGTATCGGTTATCACTCCCGTGATCACGGTGCCTCTGGCTTCTCCATACAATGTGATATCCATGATCTCACTGCTGTTCGCATAGATGTCCGCCTCATATCCTACCGCGATCGATGAGACTCCCACTTTTTTATTGCTCATATATGCTGTTGAATTTGTTGTAAATTCCATTGTGAACTGATTGCCCTGTTCATCTGCGATAATGATATTTGCTGTCCCGTTGGAATAACTCGTTATCCCTTTGATCACCACATTCTTTAATGTTCTGCGTACGGTCTTTGCTTCGGCGGAAACGATCAACGAGTTTTGTACTTTGGCAGAGATATCGTCACCAACCTTCAGGTCCAAGATCCTCGCATCCTTCCCATCCTTTAAGATCTTCACATTGGAAGCAAATGAGAATTCTTCCGTCACACTACCGCTGCGTATCTTGATCGCACCGGATGTCACACCGGCGATCTCACCCTTTGTATCTTTGCTTACCGTACTGATCGAAGTGGCTTCGATCCCTTTCAATGTAGTTCCGTCTGTGTAGAGCTTGACACTCGCCCCTTCACGGATCGACAAAAGATCGGCACTTTTCCCGTCCAAACTGACGATCACACCATTCAAACGATTCGTAAACGATCGGATCTCTCCCCGCGGATCGGTGATCAATACGATCGCATTTTGCTGATGATCGATCGTTACTTGCTTCATCTTTCCTTCTACCAATGTTCCGCTCGGCATACTTACCACGCCGGGTTGGGTCGGAGCGACCGGAGCGGTTGGGTCCGTTGTCGTCTTTTGGATCCCCTTTGCTTTTGGGGAACTGGGATACGAGATCGACAACATCTTTGCTACTTCTCCGCGCGTCACAGGTTTGAGCGGATTAAAGTCTCCGGATGTCGCGATGACACCCTTTTTGCCCAAGATCTCAACATAAGGGACTGCCTGCTTCGGTATATTTTTCGTATCTTTGTATGAAACGACCGCTGCATTGCTCATCTCTTTGTCCCATCCGAGTGCTCGTACAAGATACACCACAAACTCATAGCGCTGTGCATCTTTTTGAGTTTTATCCTTTGAATTGATAAATTCTTTCAGATACGCTTCCGTGTACCAGCCATTCTCGAGCCCAAATACCACCGCCGATCTTGCAAAATCAGGGATCATATTCGCTTTCAATTTTTCATCCCATTTTGCTTTATTTGTCTCAAAAGTAGCTTTTACCGTCTCTACAGGAAACATTCGCGAAATAAATACGACCGATTCGATCCTTGACACCGCCTTATTCGGTTTGAATGTTCCATCGGAATACCCGGCTACCAGACCTTTGCTCGTGATATCCGTTACAAAAGGTAAACTCCAGTGATCTTTCCCTTTGGGATCCTTCATATCCGTAAAATTAGCTGCATAGGACAACACCGATCCGGATAAGATCATTCCCGACATCAGCGCTGCGATCCATTTTCTTTTAGATTTCATCATTATTCCTCCCTTTCTCTGTCGTTATCTTAAAAGACGCTTGCAAATTGTTCATAGGTTATCGCTGTCATCGCCAAGGTCTTTGATGTATCTGAAGATTTTAAGATGTAGTATGTCGTCCCTGAATAAATGGTACTGCTTAAAACATAGTTTCCTCCCAGCAAGTTTGAGGTGATATTCACAGAGGTTCCTGAGATCCCATATGCTCCTTTTTCGATAGCTCCCGTAGAAATGTTTTTGATATCCAAGCTGAAGTCACTCTTAAATTGAACAACGATCTTCTCTTTTTTCATATTGTTCATTGCAAAAGTTCCCCAGATCTCACTGTTTTTCGTTCCTGTATCTCTGTCCGGCGCGATCCCGGTCGTTGTAGAAGGCGGAGTTATCGAGCTGTTTGGCGGATCGATCGGAAACAATCCGCTGGACATCGAGATCTCCACTCTGTAGCTCGGCGCTCCGATCCATTGTGTCTGACCTCCCATTTGCTTCGTCACGAATGAAAGAGGGACCATCATCGATGTCCCCATGATGATCGGCGCATTATCCATTTCGACGGCCACTCCGTCAACTTTTGCGCTTTTGCTGTTTTTCGTAAGTTCTACTACCGTTCCGTCTTTCGTCCCCTTTGCTGTGCTGGTTGCAGCATCCCATTTGATGTCTTTTTCCGGTACCCCGATCGCAAGAAACAGCGACTTAAACGGGATCATCACCCTTCCCGTCTTTGTATCCAGTACGGCGGGATGTCCGACGATCTGCATCTTATTTCCATCAACATTGACCGTGATATTATCTTTTGAAGCCGCATACGTCGGCGCGAAAGCACCCATGCCGATCGCCCCTGCCATCATTATACTGAAAAACTTTTTCATTATTTTCATTATATCGTTCCTCCATTATCGAATCGTACTATTCCTACCTTATCATTATACCAAATTTTTGTAACGAAAGTATGACAACATAGTTACAAATAAAAATCGGTGGATCGATACTGCAAAACTTTTCCATGTATGATCATTGTCCGATCGCAGATCTTCCTGAATGCAAAATAGAAATTTATGATATCATCGAATAGATCTCGCACGATCCCCTCTAAAAACAGCAAAGGATGATCTTGGTCCAAGATCTTGCAAGCTCAAGGATAACATAAAAGAAGATAGCGGTCAATAGCCGTTCAACACATAGAAGATCAGCTGAATACCCCTTTATCCTTTATTATAAAAAAACACACAAACTTAGAATCGCATCGCCAATGGTTACAAATTGTAAATTTTTTGCGGAATATAACGGGACTGGATTTCCAAAATTTGTTATAAACATTGAAAATATGTGTTTTTTACAAAACACTCTGTTTCGACATTTTTGTTTTGTAACTTTTTTGTAATAATTTTCTTTGCAGATACAGAAAACTATGATATAATGACCTTGGTAAAAAATATGGAGGTTATCCAAATGAAGCACAAAGCTATTGAGACGAACAGAAAGCAAAGTAGATCATTTATATTTGTAACATTACTTATGTCTGCAATCATTGCCGGATTATTTTATTATCAACCGGGCGTAGGATATGAGATCATATCCAACGGAGAACATGTCGGTTATGCAAGAACGAAGCATGAGGCTGAACTTGCCGTTGATTCGATGAAGAACAGTATTTTGGAAAAAAAAGGTGCCGGAGCTGCATTTGATTCGGAGATCACCTATATAAAAGGCAAGATGGGTGAAAAGAATTTCACTTCTTCCGAAGTGATGGAATACAACTTTGAAAGATCGTTGGACATCAAGATCCCCGCTTACCTTATAAAAAAAGATCAGGAATTTATAATGGCGGTAAGAGATGAAGCAACTGCTCAACAAGTTCTTGAAGTTGCAAAATCTCGATTTGATAAAGAAAAAAATGATATCATCAGCAATGTCCGAGTTGAATTTGTCCAGGATGTAAAGATCGTCAAGCTCGATCATGTCTCCGAGAAAAATGTACTTCAATCGCACGAGGCGTTAGCTGCAGTAAATCCGTCGACATCCGTTTCCCGTTCCAATGCTTCAAGGTCATTGCAGACCGGACCGCTTAAAAAAGCCGGATTGTTCGATGTAAAAACGACTTATGAAGAATTCAGCAAAAAAGAAGTTGAGTTCGGTGTAAAAAAAGTTCCAAATTCCGATCTCTTTGTCGGCGAAACAAAGCTTCTTTCCGAAGGAAAGCCGGGTGTACGGGAAGTCCATACACAAGTTACTTTGGTAAACGGAGCTACTGTTGAAAAGAAGACGATCGCACAAGAAGTAACAAAAAAGCCGGTCGATAAAGTTGTCTATTACGGAACGAAGGTTCGTCCTGTAACAACGAAAGGTAAGATCATCTACAACGGAAATGCTTCCGGTGTGGCAGGTATCGCAATGAAATATCTCGGTACACCTTATGTTTATGGAGGAACGAGCCCAAGCGGATTCGATTGTTCGGGCTTTACGCAATATGTATATCGTCAGGTAGGGATCAGTCTTCCGAGAACATCCGGATCTCAAGCTCGTGCAGGACAATACGTATCTCTCTCCAATATTAAGTCCGGTGACCTTCTCTATGGTCCGGGACATGTCGGGATCTATATAGGAAATGGGCAATACATCCATTCTCCGGTTCCGGGACAAAGTGTAAGGATCCAACCGATCTCTACGTTCCCAAGGCTATCACATGGTGTGCGTCTGATCGGATAAAAAAATCGTGAGAATTGAACTGACCCTCAAAGTCGGATGAAAGATCGGACTGAGAGCGGTCAGTTTTTGTTTGAACTTATCACAACATATTCTTCTTTATCCTCTCCCGTAAAACATTTTTTCCGCTTGGCATCGTCACCCCTTCCACTCCTTCCTATCTCTTCCTTTCCGGCGGATATTTCTTTCGTTTTTTCATCTTGCTCATAGATCCGCACGAGGATATGATATCCGCATCCTCCACGTAGATCCTCTACGCTTTTCCGCCGAATATCGTTTCAAAAAGTCTTTTTTTGGTTATATTAACCAATAGAAGAATAATGTCGGCTTGATCCGGATCCGGATCATTATCGAGCCGGCTTCTTTAGGAGGTCTTTTATGTTTTCATCAAGCACGATAATCTTTGTCGTCTCAGCTATTCTTTTAGTGCTTATTTTGCAGGCATTCCTTTCTTCCAGACGATTTCATTACTTGGGGCTTATACTTCCACTATCGACATTTGTTTTCTGTATCTATGTAATGAAGCATTTTAAAGAACTCATCGGTGACCATGGTTTTGAGGGCGCTGAAACATGGGGCTGGTATGCGCTTCAGATCTTTGTCGGCAATATCCCTACCTTCATCCTTTTGCTTATATATTCTTTGTTCAAGCCAAAATATTATGCCGAAGATGAAGAGGAGACCACTTACTACTCCTTAGACGACGAATCATAAGGACAGTTGCTTTTTGCCCGGATCTCTATAGACTATGGGGCACAAATTTTGTCCATCTTACGATCATAAAAGATCCCGCCAAGAGAACCCTTTCTGCAAATACGCAAAAAGTTCTTCCAGCGGGATCATTTTTTGAAACGAAGGGTGTCGGAAAGATCTCTATCTCGCTCCGCGTCCTCTTTCCTGCTTTTCCAAACCCGAAACTGTCTTTCCCATTCTTATGTTTGAGGATACTTGCCTACCGCTTCCACTTCGTATTATCCTTCTTCTAGCCGAATAACATCCTATCAAGCCGAATAGTCTGAAGGCAAAATGCTATACCCTATCGGATCTCAGCGCAGGATCGGTCATGATCGATGAATAATATAGAGGGGGGCATCAATATTAATGATCGTTGGACTTTCTCCTAAAAGTTGGATCTCTCCCGGCAAAGAGACATTCTGCCGCCCTTCAAAGCGAAGGGTGCAGTGTCCCATCGACCGAAAAGTCTCGTTCGCACGCTCTCCGATCGCCGTCACGAGATAAGATCCATCGCCGATAACGAATCGATCGCCTACCTTGATATCCTCTTGAAGCTCATCCCCTATATGCAAAAAAGCGACTTCGCAAAGCTCCAAAGGAGCCCCTTCCTGAAATAATATCATCATCTTCTCTTGCAAAAATTCCATCGCTTGAGCCCCATAATCTGTTATTTTCGATCGATACATTTTTCCTCCCTTTTCTCGATAATTCTTGTTTTTTCTCATACGATTCTCTTTATTTGCCTGTCTATCCGATCATTCTCACCCAATAAAACAAGTCTTTGGCAATTTGAAAAATATTTTTTGACCTGCGCCTTCTTTTCCTCCGGGCTTTGATTATGTCTATGAATAAAGACCGATCGATGCAAGATATGCAAGGATCACTGCCAAAGGTCCCGTGATCAGGCGGGAAACCAAGATCGCAGGTACGCCGACTTCGATGGTCTTCGGATCCGCTTCACCAAGAGCAAGCCCCACCGGAATAAAGTCCGCACCGACCTGCGGATCGATCGCAAACAATGCCGGCAAAGCATATTGAGGCGGTATATTCCCCTGAGCGATCTCCAGCCCGATCAATGCACCGACAACTTGAGCGATGACAGCCCCCGGTCCCAATAATGGAGAAAGCACGGGGATCGCACAAATGACCGATATCAACACGAGCCCGGGCAACGATGTTGCCAGCGGCGTCGTCATCTTAGCAATAAATTGTCCGACTCCCGACTTCAAGATGACCCCCATCAGCAAGCTGACAAATGCCAAAAACGGGATCACATTGCGCATAACGATCTCGATCGTATCTCGTGCCGCCTGATAGAATTTGTTGACTACATTCCCAACTGCTTTCCCGATAAAGACCAATAACGAAAACTTTTGCTGTTTCGGCTGAAGATCCATCTGCGCAATGCGCTCTTTTGCTTCCGCCTTCAGCTCATGGATCGTCTTTTCTTTTTCTCTCTTCGACGATCCGTCAGAAACTTCCCCTTCATAAGTATTGATAAATTTTATGTTTTCAAGCTTTACATCCGAAACATAAAGATCTTCCGTGATAAATTTCGCCAGCGGTCCCGTCTTTCCGACAGCCGTCAAATTGACGGTAAAGATCTCTTTTTGCGGATATACGCCGGAGCGTGCTGTTCCGCCACAATCGATCACCGCCACCAGGATCTCATCTTCCGGTACGCCCGTCTTGAATCCATCGACCACTTCGATACCCAACATATCCGCGATCCGTTCCGCTACCGGATCGATGCCTCCACCGGTCACTGATATCACTTTGTTCTTTTTGCCTTCCGGTTTGATGATAAGAGGTCCGCCCCAGCCATTCCTTCCTCGACTGATCTTAATCGTTTTTTTCATCTTTTCCTCCTTGATCAAGCTTCATTTTTTCTCATCATGATCGCTGTAATACGTTCAGTAACGACCCCTCGGATAAATATCACTACAACACCGACCAAAAAGTAACGTACTGCCAGATCGCCTAATGAGAGACCCAGCTTTGTAACACCACCCGCTACTCCCATATACACAAACAGTTCTCCCGGATTCGCATGCGGAAACAATCCCGTGATCGGATGACAAAAAGATACCGCCGCATCATAGAAAGCCGGCTTATATTTTTCCGGCAAAAACTTTCCAAAAGAGTATGCCATCGGATTGGTCAAAAAGAATAGTGCCAACACCGGCATCAATGTGTATCTGGTGATAAAATTACCACTTACCGATCGAATGATACGCTCCACCCTCTTCTCTCCGATGATATGGATGATCGCATTCACCGCAGTGATCAATACGATAAGCGTCGGCAGCATATCCTTCACAAGACCTAAAAAGATCCCTCCGCCTTCTTGGAACAATCCGATAAAGCCTTCAGCGAATCTTGCTAAAGTATCCATTCTTTTGTTACCTCCTTCTTAAATTTATCGTAAAACAATAAATCGCATTTTTATTCTATATCGAATTTCGATAAAAATCAAGTCTTTTTTTCTGCCTGACCTTTATAAAAATATACCGAAAACTGTTGACCCCGTTATACCATATGTGTTGATCCGATCTTGACAAAATGATCGACTCAAAAAAGATGATTATTTTGTCAACGATATAGATATCCGCTTTTGATCGATGAAGATATACTGTGAACCATTATCTTCAGCAATATAAAAACGGTGATACGATCTAAGTATGCCGCTCGATCCGGTAGTGTTCCTTCGTAAAAGATGTTAATGAAAACCAATAAAAAGTCAAAAATAAAAGGAGCTTCCAAATGAAACGATCCTCTAAACGATGTACAAGCGTAAAATTACATAGTCAAGAGACGCAAGATACAAAAAGTTCAGCTGTGTTTGTGAGGGGTAGACTATGAAGGATCTATTTACAGAAATTATATTTGTTATATCGATGATATGTATCTATACATTTTTTCGGAAATTCATTGATGTCGGAGTAGAGTTCGAAAATGCTGTTGCCCTCGATCTGTACATGCGTGATCCTAAGAAAAGTAAAGACGATGCGATCGTAATGTATTTTTGATATTGAGCATAAAAAATCTTTTGCAGAGATCGCATCCAATATCTGCAAAAGATTTTTCGTTCTTATCGCTCCGTCGATCGGATCTCTTCCACATCGATGATCTTCGGTTCTTCAACTTTACTCAGGTCCTTAAACCGCTCATAAGGATCCGTCCTCTCCCCGGAGATCTCAGTGGTGGCTTCTACATCCACGATCTCGCTATCTTCTACAAGGTCGACAAAAAGGTCCCGCATCTCCTCTCCCGCACTTTCTTCGTAAGTATCCAACAGCATCCGTGTCGCTTTTCGGATGGCATTAAGTTTCGCGGAATCTTTAGACGATGCCGTTTCTAATTTTCTTTCGACATCATTAAGAACCGTTGTCAATTTGCTGCCATTGTACTCAGTAAATGGTTTGAATTTGGAGAAGACCGAGATCCCTTCCATCGACCGTCCTTCCACAATGATACGATTTGCATCTGCTGCAAAAAGGATGATCGCTCCTGCGCTCATTCGCCTCTTTTCATTTCCGATCCCGATCCTTCCCTTTTTTCTTAGTTCGGCTGCATTTTTTTGAAAATCTTTGATCTGAAAAAAGGTAAAGATCCCTTGTACCGCTAAAACGAAAAAAATGACCCACACTATCCTGCCCATCTTTTCCCCTCCATGTTCCTTCTCGACTTTTTATAATAAAACTCGCCCCGCAGCCTGTCATCAATGGCATATTTTTGATCCTCTTTTCTGTTTTATGCGCGCCGGGCAAAAGTATATGTATATTGTTTTTACCCTTCAAATGTCGGTTTACACAATATTTTGATCTCATTTTATATCAGGTCACAAAAAGCTTTCGATTTCGATCATTATATCTTTACACAACTTCTCTCTTTCAATAAAAACAGCTGGTAAAATCATTGGATCTTTGATATACTATCGAATTAGCAAGCACAGAAAAACACGAGGCGGATCCATTTTCGATCTGTTTTGGTCAAACATATCCGTTCTCTATACGAGATCCACTCGATCCATTCAGGGGCGATAGTGCACTTTTTTGAACGGGTCCAAGCCGCATGGTCTACAAAGTCCGCCGTATCCAAATACCTTATGATGCAAACTAAAAAAGGAAAGGAGCGTATGATCTGATACTAATATCCTTTAGAGCCGGTTTTTAACAACATTGCTATTTTTTATGGCTTGTAGGGAAGAGGGCTCCACCGCTGCATCGTTCCATCAGAACTGTATTTATGCAGTGATCTTATTGGATAATAGTATAACTTTTATAGAATATCATACAAGAAGATCTATGAGAATTATTTGTACAAAAAACTACGATGAGATGAGCCGCCGAGCAGCGGATATCTTTGCTGCACAGGTGATCTTAAAGCCGAACTGTGTTTTAGGGTTGGCAACCGGCTCGACCCCGATCGGTCTGTACAATGAGCTGGTCGCTCGATATAAGAGGGGGGATCTGGATCTTAGCAAAGTAAAAAGTATAAATTTGGACGAATATTTCGGTCTTTCTCCAATGAATGACCAAAGCTATGCCTACTTTATGGAGCGTCATCTTTTTGATCATATCAATATCGATAAAAATAATACGCATATCCCAAGCGGTCTTGCTGACGATCCGCAGGCGGAGTGTGCAAGGTACGATCAACTGATCGAAGAGCTGGGATACGCCGATCTTCAGCTGCTGGGCATCGGTCACAACGGTCATATCGGCTTTAATGAACCGGGAGATCACTTTATCGGAGAAACTCATCTTGTTGAGCTGAGCAAAAAAACTGTCGAAGCCAATTCAAGATTCTTTGCAACGATCGACGAAGTGCCTACGAAGGCGATCACGATGGGGATCAAAAATATTATGAGTGCGAAGAAAATCGTTTTGGTCGCATCCGGCGAAGACAAAGCGGATATCCTCCATCAAGTCATTACAG
Source organism: Peptostreptococcaceae bacterium (assembly GCA_030528605.1). Lineage (GTDB taxonomy): Bacteria > Bacillota > Clostridia > Peptostreptococcales > Filifactoraceae > JAUNKE01. Next base: position 10,410 of record JAUMYO010000050.1, read on the forward strand.
GTAATATCGAGCCTTCCGTCCCGGCTACGATCCTTCAGCTCCATCGCCATGTGGTCATCGTCGCTGACAAGGCCGCTCTATCCAAAGTGATCCGAGACAACAGATCGCTTATCAGCGATCCAAGTATGCTTTAGATCTTTTTGGATACGATCCGATCGAAAAAAAGACCCGCTCGCCAAGATCTGCCATTTTTTTGCACGATCTTGGAAAGCCGGGTCTTTTTAGGATCGTTCGAGGTCTTTATTCGTTCACGCTGATACCAGCATCCGATAGAAAGCACCGAAATGTGTCCATTCCTCATTTGATACGACCGCCAGCTCACCCCAACAGATATTTATACTGAAACCTGGTAGACAACATAGAAAATTTTCTTGCCTTTTTGATACGATCAGCAAATTCCCTCGCCAAATATTTAGGAATATCACTCATAGGAGATCGGGGCGATACTATGTCCGCTCCCTCCTAGTAATTCTTCTAGACATTTGTGCAGATCGTTTTCTTCCTTTTAGCCTTGCAACAAGATCCGTTACGCGCTATTTAATAACGATATGACGATGTCATATTCGCTTTTTCTACCATCGATCGGTATAGCTTCGATCCGCTCATCAGTTCTTCGTGCGTACCGATATGATCGATCTTACCATGATCCATCACGACGATCTTATCCGCATTCTCGATCGACTTCAGTCGATGCGATATGATCACTACCGTCTTATCTTTTATCAAACGATTCAAACTGTCTTGGATCTTCATCTCATTTTCGACATCCAACGAAGCACTGATCTCATCCAAAAGGATGATCGGTGCATTTTTCAAAAAAGCTCTTGCGATCGAGATCCGTTGACGTTCCCCGCCCGAAAGTTTGCTGCCGTTCTCTCCGATCTTCGTCCAATACCCTTGTGGCAGTTTTTCGATAAATTCATGGCAATTTGCCGATCGAGCCGCCTCGACGACTTCTTGGTCGCTCGCATTCTTGTTTCCGATACGGATATTTTCCATCACGGTCGTGTCGAATAGCATAACATTTTGAAAAACGATCGATATTTTGTCAAAAAGATCATCCGTGTGCACTTTTCGGATCTCTTTCCCGTCGATGATGATCTGTCCTTTATCGTAATCGTATAGCCTCGACATCAATCGAAGCGCGGAAGTTTTTCCGCAACCTGACGGTCCTACCAAGGCGGTGACCTCATTTTGTTTTGCGACAAATGAGATCCCGTCGATCACATTTCTTTCTCCATCATAGGAAAAATATACATTTTTGAACTCAATATCGTAGCTTCGGATCTCTGCTTTTTCGCCATGTTGTATCGGCTCTTCCCGAAGTGCTTTGATCCTTTGTATCCTTGCATCGATATATAGGATCTCCGCAATATTTAGAAACAGCCCGCTTATTCCATCCACGATCCGTGCCGATGCCAGAATATATCCCAATAGATAGAGCAGATCGATCTCTCCTCGAGAATAGAGCATCGCTCCGACAATGATCGTCAGCCCCAGAGAGAAACGAAGCAATGAGCCGCTGGCTGTTGTCGGGATCGCTTGTGCAAACTCCGTTCGGATATGGATCTTTTCCGCCTCTTCCACACACTTTTGCAGATCGATCCCGGTCTTGTCGGACAGACCGTAGGATCTGATCTCTTGCTGGAGCTCGATCGCCTCTTGAAATCTCTCCGAATTTCCTCGCAAAACATTGAAGTATTTTGTCGTGCCTTGGATCTGCATCTTTTTAGAAAGATACAGCAAAAAGAAACTGAATGATGAAGGGATCAATACACAAAGTCCTAAGATCCAATTCCCCGAAACAAGCATGATCGATATCACCACAAAAAATAAACTGAATCCTATAAACTGCGGTATCGCATGACATAAGGCATGTTCAATATCTCCTACATCCTTCATCACGGTCTGGGAAAGATCCGAAATATCATGTTTTGTAAAATACGAAAGCGGCAGATCTTTGAGAACATTCGCGATCTCGATCCTCAATTCGGCACTCTCTTGATACGTATTCGTATAGGTCGTGTTGTATTCGATATAGATGAGAAGGTACATCACCATACTGAGTCCGATGATCCATATGGCATAATACATCGCTCCCTTTAGCTGATCCCCAAGCAGACCTCGTACGAAAAACATGATCAAACACGCGGGTATCAGGTAAGCAAAATTTTTGAAAAAAACAGCCGCACTCGCTCTTATAACACCTTTGGCTCCTTGTTCCGTCAAGGCGTACATATCTCTAATTCGCTTGATCATATACCCTCCATTCATTCGCCCGGGAGAACATCTCTTGTAATTTTTTATACCGTCCGTCTCTCGACATCAGATCTTTATCGCTACCTCGCTCAATGATCTTTCCTTGATCTATCACGAGTATCTCATCCACATTTCGGATCGAACTGAGGCGATGTGCGATCATCAGCACGGTCTTCCCTTTCATGAGGTTGGAGAATGCCTGTTGGATCTCATATTCATTCTCCGGGTCAGCCGCTGCCGATGCCTCGTCCAGGATAATGATATTTGCATCCTTTAAAATGGCTCTGGCGATCGCGATCCGCTGAGTCTCTCCGCCCGAAAGATACACTCCCTTTGACCCGATCAGTGTATGCTCCCTGTCTTGAAATTTGTCGAGGATCTCATTGCATTGTGCCAGCTCCAAAGCACGAAGGATCTGCTCATCACCGGCACCGGGGTCTCCGATCTTGACATTCTCATAGATGCTCGTCTTAAAAAGTTTTGTATTTTGAAAAACAAAAGCAATATTCTTCATTAACGCTTCCCTTGAATATTCTTCAATATTTTTCCCTCCGATCAGGATCTCTCCCTCACCGACTTTATAAAATCCGGATGTCAATTTAGCGATCGTTGATTTCCCTCCGCCGGATGATCCGACCAGCGCATAAGTCTTATTCCCATCAAGTTTGAAACTGATATTTTTCAGCACTTCTTCCTCTTCGTATCCAAAGGATACATTCTTAAATTCGATCGAAAAATCTTCAAATTTCTCTTCCGTTCCATGAGACAACGAGTTCTCATTCATTTTTTGAAAGAGTCCTTCCAATTTGTCCACAGCCTGCGCTGCTTGGAATTGATACATCCCGACATACATGATGCGCATGATACAGGTGAACATCGTTCCGGAAAAACAGGCAAAAAATATTACTTTAGCCAAAATTTCTTGCACAGAAACGCCTCGATCCAACAAAATGACCCCTATCGGTATCATCACGGCAACAAACATATTCAACAACACTTGAAAAAGAACGAAGGGACGACGGCAACTGTTCGAATAATTTAGTGCATATTCCGAATAACTGATGATCGCTTGATAAAATGCCTTAAAAGAATAGATCGTGCTTCGGAAGACTTTCACCACCTGCATTCCTCTCACATACTCTACCGCTTCGGCATTCAAGCGTTCCATCGACTCCATATAGGATCTCATAAAATCATGATTTCCCATCATCCCTTTGACCTGAGTCAAAGCAAGGACCAGCATGATCCCAAGCAGGATCCCCAGCTTCAGATCCACAGCAAAAGTCACAAGGATCATCAAGATCGGTGTCAATATCGCAAGAACGATGTCCGGTATCAAATGTGCAACGATCATATGTGTCTCCGCTGCATTATCATCAATGATCTTGCGCACCTTTCCGGAAGCGTTCATATCAAAGAAAGAAAAAGAAGCAACCATCAGATGCGATATTCCCTTTCGTCGTAGATTTGTCTCTAATCGAAATGCCAGCAAATGCGATGCCGCTACCGCTAAAAAATAAGTCAAAGCATAAGCAAGCATCAAAGCGATGATCAGTAGAGCATAAGTTCTGCTCCCTTCCAGATCCTGCTTTATGATCAATTGCTCCAAAAACTTCCAAAGATACCAAAACGGTGCGATCATCAGGAAGGCTGATACAATAGACAAGAACACCGAGATGTAAGCATAGCCTTTCTTTTCAGGTGCATGATCCAATAATCTTTTATAGATCCCCATTTCGTCCTCCTTTTGAGATCATCTTGACACAATGCCTCTCTCATTTCTCTGACAAGTCACCGAGACCGGTCTGATGATCACAATAAAATATTTTATGATCCCTATCGGATGTTATCTATCAAACCACTTTCAGTTAATATTAGCTAACTGATTCTAATGATAGCATATTTGGCTGTACTTTTCCATATGATCTGTTCAAGTAAAGAAAATTTTTTCAGAGCACTAAAACAAGAGATCTATTACAGGGATCCTGTTTATACTACTATTCTTTAGAACTGACACTTAACAACATTTTTATTTTTTATAGTTTATATGGAACGATGTCCCGCCCGTTTTGTCGTTTCATTAGAACGGAAATGTATTTATATGCTTATTTTATTAGATAATAGTATTACAGCCGGGAAGGATCAAAAAACGATCACAATATATCCCACCCAAAGATCCGATGGAACGCATAGATATGTCTTCCTTTTTGATCCGATCTGATCATAGAATACAAAAATGATCCATACGTTCTCCAAACAGATCGGCTGAAAGTATGCCCTATCGGGATCGGATCGATCAAGATCGCATGGGCATTGATACTACCATTTAATAAAATGATCATATAAATATTTCCGCGATGGAGCAATGCAGTGGGTTGCATAATATTAACTGAACAGGAGTGATATATAGACACAAAAAAGAGGTTTTGCGAAAGATAGGCAAGTTTTCATTCACAAACAAATCAGAGTTTGAAGCACTGGTAAAAAACAGTCTTGCCAAAGAACAAACCGAAGAAGTAGGAAAACAGAAAAAGCGTATCCCACAAATCACAGACCGAATGGAACAGATAGAAAGAGTGATGAATAAGCTCTATGAAGATAACGCACTGGGAAATATCGAACCGAAACGCTATGAACAGCTATCAGCGAAATATGCAGAAGAATATTACAGCTTAAAAGCGGAACAGGAAGAAATTGAAGAACGCTTATCCGAATTTGAAAATGCCAACCAAAGAGCCAAGAACTTTATAAGGCTTGCTGAAAGCTACTCAGACTTTGAAGAACTTACCCCTACCGCCATCAATGAATTTATCAGTAAAACCGTAGTGCATGAGCGAGATGTTAAAAGAGCAAAATATGCCGTTCAGCGTATCGAA
>JAUMYO010000051.1 GCA_030528605.1 Peptostreptococcaceae bacterium
AAAAATAACTTATAGAAGTTGGTTGAGTGTGAATTTTTAATAGAACAGTAGTATAGAAGTATGCAATTTGAACACTTTGGAACATAATGAGCAGTAGAACAAGAAGAATGGGAGTGATAAAGAATGTATTAGAGAGTACACGAAAAATGCTGGATCGTAAGTAAAAGTAGTGGGTGGTGTTAGAGGAATAGGTAGAATTCTTGGTTATATAAAGATCTTGAAAGATTTTTTTAGAAACGCACAGTATTGTTTAGTTCTAAGAGAGGTGATCACATGGATTTCAATACAGATACAATTAGTATTCAAAGTTTTTTTACCAACAAGAAGTATAGAATACCTCGATATCAACGAGAATATTCATGGACAAAAGAACAACTTGAGGATTTTTATTCGGACATAGTTTCTAATATTCAAATAGTAAACGGTAGTTATAAAACTCAAGAATATTTTTTTGGGACTGTAATTTTGGTTGGGGATATGATGAAGCATAACAAATATATCGAAATTATTGATGGACAGCAGCGGATTACCACGATTACGATTTTTTTATCTGTTTTGTCAGATCTTTTATTTGAGTATGATCCCAAATTATCAAATCTTATATGGAAGTATATAATCTCAGAAGATGTCAATGGAGAACTATATAATGTCATGGAGAACGAAACCGCGTCTCCTTATTTTCAGAAGAAAATTCAAATGAGGAATATTGATTCCGGCAAGTTGACGAACGATATTTATCATATAGCAGATAATGAAGAAATTATAAAAATGGAAAAAGAGCTTTCCATAGAAGCGAAACTTATTAAGGAAGCTTATGATTTTTTTAGAATGAAATTAGAAGACGAAAATTTATCAGCTGCTGTTTTTAAAGGCTCGGAGTTAGAGAAATTAGAGAAGTTAAAGTTAGTTCGCGATCAATTATTAGGAAGCACATTTATTTATATCATTTCTGAAAGTGTAGATGACGTTAATATGATATTTGAGAATATAAATTCAAAAGGACTTCAGTTATCATCGTTAGATTTGATTAAAAATGAAATTTTCTCTGTCCAAAATTCCACTGTTCCTCTAGACGAAGCAAAGCAACTATGGATGAATATAAAAGAAAATCTTAGAAACAATGAAAAATATATTTCTGTCCAAAAATTTTATAGATATTTTTGGCTATCCAGATATATTTATAGTACAGAGAAAGATTTGTACAAAAAGTTTAAAAGTAAAATAAAGCCTGCTGAATACATGAATTTTTTGAAGGAATTGAGGGACGCTTCTAGAATTTATTCACAGATCATTAATCCAAAACCAGACTATTTTAGATCAAGCTCAAAAGGAAATAATGTAGGAAAAGATGATCTAACTTTTTTTGTCAACTCACTTGTTAACTTACAGAATATATTAAATATAGAGCATGTACAAGTTTTACTGATCACCTTAATAGATAGATATAATAAAGGATTACTAAGCTTTAGGAATATGAAATCGATGATTAGATTTCTGGAAGAGTTCCATTTTATATATAATGGGATTTTAACAGAGAGAACTAATACATTAGTGAATAAATACGGTACTACTGCAAGAAAAATATATGCTTCCAAGACTCAAAGTGAAATTATGGATGTATTTTCAAAGCTTAGAAGTGAATTCATTTCTTTATTGCCTAAAGATAATCAGAGTTTTATTTCTAAATTCTCTCAAATAAATTATTCATCTAAAGAAAAAAATATGAATGAAGATCAACGTAGAAAAAATGTATTGACAAAGTATGTGATCTATAAATTTGAGGAAATGCTCTCAGAAGTGAAGAGAATAAATTTTGACAGGGTAGCAGCAACGATAGAGCATATCATCCCGGAGTCGTCTATTGAAACGGATGTATCGGTCTTAAATGTTGGGAATTTAATTTTACTTGAAAAAAGACTAAATCAGAAGTGTGAGAATAAAACCCTTCAAGAAAAATATACGATTTATGAGGAATCCAAATATTGCACAGCGAGAGATTTTTTAGAAAAATATACTAAAGCTGAGAATTTTTCAATTGATAAAAGAGCAGAAGAAATTGCCGATCAAATATACAAAATGATAACTGGAAGGTGGAGTACATCGAAAATCTAAAATCAATAATATCCTGATTTTAACTTTTTTCACAAAACTGTGATAATAATTTTGACATATGTCAGCCGGATCATGCTTATTCGGTATTATGAGTGACTTGTAAATGTGATCTGCTCAAAAGGGCAGGAAGAGCGAAACGGACTCATATTACAAATTTTGAGAGCGTGTTTACGCAAGCATTTACAAAACACAAAACTGTGAGATGATCGTATCAAATAGAGGGAATTTTATACGATAGAACAACTCCAAAACAGGTATGATCTTATTACAGCTGGATCGATACGCTTTGCATATGAGATGCCGAACGATCTTTTTTCGATATCCGAAACGATGCCTAAGAGAAACAAAACGATCATGAACATAATTTCAAATTAGACCTGGGACTGTGAGAGGAGAATGACCTTTGATCAAGAATATTATCATAGATTTGGACGAGACCTTAGTTGAAACGGATCAGGCGAGGGATAGGCTTTTTGACTTCCTGGTCCGAAAATATTTTGAGGGTGTGGATGCGGAGCGTTTTCGTCTTAGCTTCAGGAATCATTCCTTAAAGGAGATGGGATCGTTTCAAGGCGAGCCATTTATGACATATGGTATCAATTCGAATGATCTGTTTTTTCACAGGCATTTGGAGGATCATATCGATGCGAAAGCAGCCGAGGACATGAAGTACCGCATATTGGAGGACACTTTCCGCGATCTCAACCTAAGCTATCAAAAAGAACTGGCGACGCAGATCCTTTCAGATCTGCAAGAAAGATGGCTTGGATACTTTGAGCCGATCGAAGGTTCTCGGGAGGTGTTGGAGCGATTGCAAAAATCGGGTTATCGTCTTTATGTTCTGACGGACGGTTTTAACGAGGTACAGCTTCCTCGAGTAACACAATGTGGATTAGATCGGTTTTTTGATCGAGTCGTGGCATCGGAAGAGCTGGGGATCGGAAAAGGGAGCGAAGAGGCATTTTTGCGTTTGATGGAGCAGGAAGGCATGATCCCGTTGGAAACCATCATGATCGGAGATAATATTCGGACAGACTATAATGCACACAAAGTGGGTATCACAGCCTTGCTGTTTGACCGACACGATGCTTGCAAAGACAAGGATGTTCCTTGCATCCGATCGCTCGAAGAGGTTTTTCGTTTTTTATAATCTTAGGATAAAGTACTTCGAGTTGTCTGCCTAGAAAGAGTCAATAATTGTTATGGAGGAAGGATGCGGTTTAGAGATATTGAGAGGATCACAAAGTTCATAACAGACAATATAGCCTACGATCTGACTCTAAAAGATATCGCAAAACATATGAATTACAGCGAGTTTCATCTATCGCGCGAGTTTAAAAAGCAGACCGGATACTCGATACGACAATATATCGAAGCCCTGAAGGTCGAAAAGGGGATCAAAGCTTTGATCGCTTCGGATGAGGCGGTCACCGATATCGCCTTTGATACCGGGCACAAAAGCCCGGGCACTTTTTCCAACACTTTCAAAAAGCATACCGGACTTTCTCCGCATCATTATCGTTCGCGGGCAAATATCGCATATCGTTTTTTGACCCGCTGGATCAAAAAGCGGAGCATCTTGACTCATTATGAAAGATTTGAGAAAACCGATAACAAGCTCACGATAAAGATCCGGTATCCAAAAGGCTATCGACCGAAGATCACTTGTGTCGGACTGTTTCCGACTTCGATCCCCAAAGATGCGCCGATCGTGGGGGTAGCAACGGCGAGCAGATTGGAATTCACGATGGAGAATATTCCGGATGGACGGTATTACCTTCTGGCTTGCGAGGTCCTGGAGGATCTGACGCTGATCAAGAGCTATGTTTTGGATCATAACTACAGGGCAAAGTTTCCGGAGAAGCTCACTTTTTCGGGGAGCACGGAGCTTACTCACTTGCTTGAGATGAGACGCCCGATCGAGAGCGATCCGCCGATCACGATGAATCTTCCGGTGCTTCTCATGAATTCTTTTTACAAGAAGCACAATTTATGATAAGACAAAACCTCACCGGGGTGATATAGTTATCCAAAAGGAGGTTTTCAAATGAAAAAAGTACATGTGATATTAAATTTTGACCGATGCGCGGAGGAAGCGTTCCGTTTTTATGAAAAAGTATTCAAAACACAGATTAAAACGATCTTTAAGGTAAAAGATGCCCCGAACAAGGACGATTTTCCGACTGAAGATCAGGACTGTGCAGTGTGGATCGATATGGACCTGGGGAATCTTTCGCTGCATGGAGAAGATCTGGGTTTTTTCAGCCGGACCGGTGATTTGGAAAAACCGGATCGAAGCCAATACCCGGGTCAGTTCATCACGATCGATATGGATACAAAAGAAGAGCTCATCCGCGTATTCGATGCCTTGGCTGAACGCGGAAAGGTCGTTTATCCTCTTGAACCGACATTTTTCTCCGAGTATTATGGGAGACTGATCGACCGATATGGCGTCGGTTGGGAAGTGATGCTCTAAAGGATATCGGTTTTAGTATTAAAAAGCATGATAGGATGTGGATAAAAGCAAGAGTCGCAAGATCTTGTGACAAAGGCGGCGATGCTCATAGGAAGGAGGCGCGCGATGAAAAAGGATACATTGGAGAAGCATATCGAGCAAGTGATCGAGCAGATGAAAAACGAAAAACGATACAAAACGGAGAAAGAGCTTTTTGAACGATCCGATGAAGAGAAGATAAGGGAGAGCTTCACACAGAATCAGCGACGCTTTGAATACGACTACGAAGAGGATCTTTACGAGCCGCACTACGAAGAAGACTACGAGGATGAGTTTTAGATGAATATTAAAATAATAGCTATCGGAAAATTAAAAGAAAGTTTTTTGAAAGAGGCTTGTGATGAATATCTGAAACGATTGGGTCGTTTTGCGAAGGTATCGGTCATCGAGTTGCCGGAGGAGCGGATCTCGGACAAAGCATCGGCGAAGGAGGAAGAGCATGCAAAAGATGTGGAAGCGGAGCGTATGGTCGAAAAGGTCAGGGACAATGAGCTGGTCATCCTGCTCACTCCGGAGGGGAAGGCGGTCAGTTCGGAACATTTTGCAGAGCGGATCCGAAGTACATTATTGAGCGGTACGAGCAACATCACCTTTTTGATCGGTGGAAGTCTGGGGCTTGGGAGAGCGGCAAGACAACGAGGCGATCTGCAACTGAGCTTCAGCAAGATGACCTTTCCGCATCAGCTCTTTCGCGTGATGCTCCTGGAGCAGATCTATCGGGCATGCAAGATCAATGCGAATGAGATCTATCATAAATAAAGGAAGAGGATCGATGAAAATACTGAGCATCATTGCACAAAAGCCTTATGCGACGGGAAGCGGAGTGTATTTTACCGAGCTGCTGAAACGATTTGAAGAGCAGGGGCATGAGCAGGCGATCCTTTGCGGGATCTCGTGGGATGAGGACTTTTCGGCATACGAGCAAAGATTTCCCAATATCCGGATGTTTCCGCTAAGATATGGCTCCGAAGAGTTGCCTTTCGATATTTTGGGGATGAGCGATGTCATGCCCTATCCGTCTACACGTTATCGCGATCTTAGCGCGGAGCAGGCGAGGCGGTTTGAAAAAGCTTATATCGCGAAGATCCGATCGGCGGTGCGGAGTTTTCAGCCGGACCTGATCCTTTGTCATCATCTATATTTTTTGACAACGATCGTTGTGGAAAACTTTTCGGATCATCCGATCACCGGGATCTGCCACGGCACCTGTCTGAGGCAGATCGGATCCAATCCTTTTGAGCGAGAGAGGATCCTGCGTGCTATCCGAAAGTTGCCTAAGATCTTTGCACTGCAGGAAGAGCAGAAAAAAGAGATCGCTTCTTTGGGCATCGATCCGGAGCGTATCCGGGTGGTAGGCAACGGCTATGATCCGGCGATCTTTTCCAAAAAAGATCTTGCGGATGAGGATAAGAGATCGGTGCTTGAGAGGATCGAAAAAACTTTTGGTGAGGACTTTGACCCGGCGGAGATCCGTCTTGCCTACGCGGGAAAGATCTCTTTGAGCAAGGGGCTGATGTCTCTTTTCGGTGCGATCGACCGTATTCGGGACCGGAGGTTGAAGATCTATCTGGCGGGCGGTGGCGGTGTACAGGAAGAGTCGGATATGATCCGAGCGCGGGCACGACTTTCTTATCACAAAGCGATCTTTCTAGGGCATCGAACGCAGGATGAACTCGCAGAGCTTTATCGCAGCTGTGACCTTTTTGTGTTTCCTTCTTACTATGAAGGATTGGGGCTTGCGGTCATCGAGGCGATGGCTTGCGGTCTGCCGGTCGTCGTGTCGGACACGGAGGGTTTGAGAGCGTGGATATGTGCCAAGATCGACGATCCGCCGATCGAATTTGTCGAGCTGCCGAAAATGCGAGATGTCGATAGACCTTATGAAGAAGAGTTGCCCGATTACGAAAGACGTTTAGCGGAAGCGATCGAGCGACAGATCCGAAGGATCGAGAACGAAAGCATGCCTGACGATATGGATATGAGTGCGTTTTCTTGGCAAAAAGTAGCGGAAGAGATCCTGTCATTTGTTGGACCGATATTGGGCGAGAAAACGAAAATAGTTGACACAGATAAATAAAAGTGATATGATACGATCAGGGATAAGAAGATCTCTTTTGAGTATGAGGAGGTCATATGCAAAAGAAAAATTACTTAGTCGTAGTGGTGATCGTATGTTTGGTATTGTTGCTCTCGGTCAGCTTTTATTCAAAAAAGGGATCTTTGCCGCCGAATGATCCATCATCCGGTAATATTTCGCAGACAAAGGACGACCTCCTTCCCGGTGCGAAAACCCAAAACACGAAAAACGTTACTGAAAAGAAGATCCTTTCTGAAGGGATGCATCGTTCCAATGTACAGTTTCACTTTCAAGAAGCATTGGAGACCAAAAATGGAGAGTGGGCGAGCTATTGGATCGGAAATAATGGGAAAGTAGCAGTACAGATGACGATCGACGGATGGAGAGGGCGAACGCTACGACCGGGAGAAAATGGATGGATCTCGGTAAAAGTAACCGATCTGAAAAAAGGATCTTCATTCAAAGCGGTACCGACACCAAATGGAGGAAAGCTGGACGTTGAATATAAGATCATCCAAGCAAATGAAGCGGTATATGATGATATGGTTTCAAAAATGAGAATAACAGACGATGAAGATCATAATGAAAAAGATCTAAAAGTTGAAGAGAAATTATATAAAGAAAATGGTGAAGAGGTAAATTTTTGGGTTCGGAATGATGGCGATCGGGAAGTGATCATTTCAAATGGCGATCAGAGAGAAAATGTTTCCCCGAAGAAAAGTAAACACATCAGTGCAAATGTAACAAAAGGATTTGGGGAAGGTGGCGAGAAATTTAAATTTGAAGTGACATCGTCAGATCCAAATAAAAATATAAATGTTGCTTATCGGATCATACAAAACAGCAGATAAAATTTAACAGAAAGGCTTGATATCATAAAGGAAGCCTTTCTTTTTTTTGCGTTTTATAGTATATTTAATACACGGAGTGAAGGGGATATCTATACTATTATCCGGTAAAATAAGCATATCAACATTCCGTTCTAATGAAACGACGAAACGGACGGGGGCATCGTTCCATATAAGCTATAAAAAATAAAAATGCTGCTAAGTGCCGGTTCTAAAGGATCGATAACGGATCCGGGGGAGGAGAGTATGATCAGTTTGAGAAAAGCGGTCTTTGAAGATCGGGAGCTTTTTAATCGATGGGAGAATGATGAGGATGTGATCGGTTTTTTGAGCATCTCCAAGGGTCGTACGATGGAAGAGACGATACGGGAATTTATTCAGCGAGAGTCGGATCCGTCGATGTTTGATTTTTTGGTCGTCCATCAGGGGAGAAAGATCGGCAGAGCCTATCTGAGCCGTTACGACAAAAACGCAAGATCGATCGATATCACGAGGATCTATATCGGGGAGTCGGAGTATAGAGGCAGGGGGCTTGGTCGTGCACTGATGGAAGAGCTGCTTCGATTCTGTTTTGAAGAGCTGGAGCTCAATCGAGTAACGCTGGACTTTTTTGACGGCAACCCGGCTCGAGAACTGTATCTTTCGCTGGGCTTTGTGCCCGAGGGGGTCGCACGCGAAGCGGGCTTTAAGGATGGGAAGTACAATAACTTCAATCTGATGAGCATCCTGCGGAGGGAATGGGTCAAGAAGTAGCCGAAGGGCTTCAAGGACTTTTCGGATCGATCCGATCTATCGAAAGACGGGTGTTTCGATAATGATTTTTACTTAAAAAGGGTACAAAAACTATAATTACACATCAGGAGGGATCTATGAGAAGAAAGATCGTTGCTTTGTTTATGACGGCGCTGCTTTTGGTGCCGAACGGATCGTTTGCACAGACAAAAACGGAAAAGGAAGAGAGGGATAGATCGCCGAGGCTGCATCTGTCCGCTAAGAAAAAGACCAAGAAGACGGCGGGGGTCAAGACGATCAAGAAGGATTATTTTATCAACGGATCGCCGGTCACGCTGGAGGTCTTTACAAGAAATAATGTGACGATGGTCGCGGCGCGTGACTTGGTGGAACCGCTGGAGGCGATGTTGCAGGTGATGCCGATCCCAAACGATGACGCAAAGGGGATCGCCGTGATCTTCGCGAATTATACGCATCAGGTCGGCTATCGATTGGATTCGACAGTCGGCGTTTATTCCGCCGGCAGTGTCGATAAGCTTGTGGAGCTGGAGCTTCCTGTCGGTGCGACGATGATCGTCGGGAGGACCTATGTGCCTTTGCGCGTGACGGTCGAGAAGATGGGCGGCACGCTGACACCGGTCGGGATGTCGCAGAGCCCTCCGTCCTCAGATCTCAAAAAAGCGGATCCGAGCAAACAGACGCCAAAGGTCAAGGAGATACCGGTCGCCGAAGACCCTGTGCTCAACGGACCGTTCGATACGACGATGAAAGTGGGGGACACGCCGGTCAATGTACGAGTGCTCTATGCGGATGATGTCCTGATGGTGCGTTTTGAAGATCTCGCCACTCTCGGATATCAGACCAAAAAAGAATTTGATAAGAAAAACTACTTTTTTATAACGCATGAGCAGGTCGCAAACACGATCATGTATGTCGAAGGAAAACGAGTGGTGGCTTTTGTGGAAGGAGAGCTCGGCACAAAATTCGATCGAAAAGATGTCTCGGAAAAAAAGATCAAAATGAGACCGATCACCGTGAACGGTGAAACTTTCTTGGAATTGCAGCCGATACTGGATGTGATGCAGATGAAGGTCGTCAATTAAAAAATTCGGATATAAAGAAGTCCCTTGAGCAGGGACCCGGTCCGATCGACGGACGGGGACATGCTCAAGGGATGATGATTCCAAATAGATCAAGGCAGTGATCGTTTCGCTTGATCTGTCGATCGCATCAAGCAGAGAATGAAGATCACTTATATTCTTTCTACCGGGTCTTAGGATCACATCGACTTGAAGCTTTCGAGCAACAGACGAAGATTTGCGCGCTCGATCTTACTGAATTTACTCTCGGCTCCGCTGGAAGAGGTCATCGAAAGATCCGGCTGATACCAATTTTTTGTGGAGAAATGATCGAAGAACTCTCCGGCTCCGCCAAAATTCCATCCATGTCGCGCGAACATCTCGTTGATCGCATAGCGTATCTCGGACTTCGTCATCCCTTGAAGATCCGCTTTGGTCAACTCTCGCTCATGCGATGGGAGGATATAGGAGTCCGCCTCATCGATCGTTCCGCTCGGGGTATTTTGGGACGGCTCGGTCGTATCTTTATCGCTCGATGTGCCTTGGTCTGCAGTGCTTTGATCCGTCGTTCCCTGACCTTGGCTGTCGCTCGTACTTGCCGGAGGATCTGGAGGAGTTGTCCTGTCTCGGTTCAGGAGCTTATAGCCACCGAATAGAAGCAATGCGATCATGCAAAGCGATACAAGAAGTACAAAAGGATTGACTTCTTTTTTTTGTGCTTTTGGATGCGCTTTGTCTTTTTTTGGTGAAGCGGAGCGGTCCGATCTCTTTTTGGAACTGTTTTTCGGAGGCTCTTTCACTTTTTTTCGCGGCTCGTTTTTGGATCCCGATCGATCGACCGACTTTTTCTTTTTGTTTTTTCCGTTGTTTTTTTTCTCTTCCGCAAGACTGTAGCCGTCGATCACGATCTCGGTGATCTTACCGCCGGATCTATGGATCGTTTCGGTCCGCTTTTCGCCGTTTGACAAGATCTCGCGACGCTCTTTGACACAAGATGTCACCTGCTCCGGAGCGAGAGGATCGCTCGAGCATTCCCGCGGTCTGTCCTCGTTGCCGAGCTTCGCTTCCAGATGACGGATCTTTTCGCGTAGAGCCTGTGTCGGATCGCCCTTATCCAAAACCGTACCTTTGATCGCGATCGGTTCGATCGGGACATCCTTCGATCCGTCCGCGGTGTTTTTTTCGGGAAGCGTTTCCTTTGTCAAGCTCAGTTGCTCGAACACCTGCGTTTTTTCAAGATCATTCGTTTTTTTTGCAGATCTTTTTTTGGAAGACGTGTGCTTTGTCGGGCTGTCGAACGACAGCTGCTCGATGTCCTCACTCGGATCGACTGAGCGATGATCCAGCTTCGGCGATCGGATCGATCGGAAAAAATCTTCGTGGATCGCCTTCACATTCACATCCGAACGAAGGATCTCGCCGGGCTGCTCCATCTCCTCCTCCGTCAAATGACCGTACTGAAAACTCGGCTTCTCGATCGAATCCAAAAAATCTTGCTCGATATCTTTTGCACTCGGTGTTTTTTGTGCCGAGCTTTTGATCGACATTTGAACGACGCCCTCATCCGGGAATATTTCGTTCTCGTATGGGACGATGTTGTTATTATATTCGCTCTTGGATCTGAAATTCGGATTGCTCTCCTTCTCCAAGAGATATTTGTGCAATATTTCATGTGTTTTGTGATCGGTATGAAGCTCGATCAGCGTCTTGTGCTGAGAGAACAGACTGCTGAATCTCGCGAGGTCTCCATCGACTTCAAAGGCATCCAGCATCGAATGGACGACCGATTTCAGGATCATCTTGTTCAGACTCATCTGACTTCCGACATTCAATACCGACCCCAAAAGCTCGCGGTGCTTATCGACTTCTTCCAACGCTTGTCGATAGGCTCTCTGATCATAATATCGTTGGATGCGGTTGAAAATAAAATCAGCTTTTTCTTTTGTAAAAAGTGGGTTTTTCTCCAAGTGGGCCTCCCGTAAACCAATGTACATTTCTATTATGAAATATTATATCATTTTGCTATATAAAATAGAAGAAATTTTTTCGGCATTCACGCTCTTTTCTTGTTGTCGGGACGGCTT
The DNA here is from genome assembly GCA_030528605.1 of Peptostreptococcaceae bacterium. Taxonomy (GTDB): domain Bacteria; phylum Bacillota; class Clostridia; order Peptostreptococcales; family Filifactoraceae; genus JAUNKE01. The sequence goes on from JAUMYO010000051.1 coordinate 11,448, forward strand.
TGTCAAGATCCGTTCCCGATCGTCTAAAAAAAAGCCCCAATATTATAAGCAGTCATCGTGAATTTTGTCAACAGAATTTTTGAAAAAACTCCTCCGAAGGACAGAAAAAACTTGAAAAAAGATCATGGATGTGATAGACTATTTTAATGCAATAGAATAAAAATGGGGAATTATGACTTATTTTAGATTCTTTTTATTATAATGAGAGGTGAAATCTTGATGGCACATCCACATCCTATCCAACGCGGAAAAAGAGAAAGAATGAGTTTTTCTCGGATAAACGAGGTAGCGGAACCGCCGAATCTGATAGAGATCCAGCTGGATTCCTACAAATGGTTTGTCGAAGAAGGACTGCGTGAAGTTTTTGAAGAAGTTTTTCCGATCGAGGATTATTCAGGGAATATCCGACTGGAGTTTGTTGACTACTACTTGGAAGAAGAGCCGAAATATGATGTCGAAGAGAGCAAGGAGCGCGATGCGAACTACGCGAGTCCTCTGCGCATCCGTGTAAAATTGATATCAAAAAGAGAGGATGGCGCAATGGAGGTCCGAAACGACGATTCTCCGGACTCTGTTTTTTTGGGCGATTTTCCTTTGATGACGGATAAAGGGACATTTATCATCAATGGTGCGGAACGTGTTATCGTCAGTCAGTTGGTCCGTTCACCGGGCGTATATTTCGAGCAGGAGATCGACAAGTCGGGTAAAAAGCTGATCTCATCCAAAGTGATCCCAAACCGCGGAGTATGGCTGGAGTATGAGACGGACTCCAACGACATCGTTTCGGTCCGTGTCGACAGAGATCGAAAACAACCGATCACGATGTTGCTTCGAGCACTGAACTATACGACCAATGATTCGATCCGCGCGCTTCTTGGCGAAGACGAGCGATTGGAATCGACCTTGGGCAAAGATAATACGACCTCTCGAGAAGAGGCTCTGATCGAGATCTACAAAAAACTCAAACCGGGCGAACAGGCAACGTTGGAATCGGCAGAGCAGCTGTTCAATTCCTATTTCTTCGATCCGAAGAGATACGATCTGGCAAGAGTCGGTCGTTTCAAATTCAACAAAAAACTGAGCATCTCCAACCGTGCGACAGGCAAGATACTCGCGAGAGACGTATTCGATCCTCAGACGGGCGAACTGCTTTTTGAAAAAGGGCATCGCCTCGATGCGGAAGATAGCGAACGGATCGATGACAGCGGAATGGAATCGATCTTCGTTCTGAACGATCAGGACAAAGAAGTAAAGATCGTCGGCAACCGGTTTGTCGATATCAAAAAATACATCGATTTTGACATAAGCCATCTGAAGATCAAAGAGAAGGTCCGTTTTTCCGTACTCAAAGAACTTTTGGAGCAGGCGGGAGATCCGGATGAGCTGAAGGATCTGATAGAAAAGCATAAAAGAGATCTGATCCCGAAAAACATCGTTTTGGAAGACATCATCGCGTCGATCAGTTATCAGTTCAATCTCCTGAACGGCATCGGCGACATCGATGAGATCGACCATCTGGGCAACCGTCGGGTGCGTTCGGTGGGCGAGCTGCTCCAAAACCAATTCCGCATCGGTCTTTCCAGGATGGAGCGTGTCGTGCGTGAGCGTATGACGATCCAAAACTCGGATACGGCAATGACACCGAACTCACTGATCAATATCCGTCCGGTGACGGCGGCGATCAAGGAATTTTTCGGATCATCGCAGCTCTCGCAGTTCATGGATCAGAACAATCCGCTTTCAGAGCTCACACACAAGAGAAGACTTTCGGCACTCGGACCGGGCGGACTTTCGCGAGATCGTGCAGGATTTGAGGTTCGAGACGTCCACTACTCCCACTACGGAAGGATGTGTCCGATCGAGACGCCGGAGGGACCGAACATCGGTCTGATCAACTCTCTGTCCGTCTATGCGAAGATCAACGAATACGGATTTATCGAATCACCGTATCGCAAAGTCGATAAGGGAACGGGCATCGTAACGGATGAGATCATCTATCTGACTGCGGATCAGGAAGATGCGTTCATCCGTGCACAGGCGAATGAGCCGCTCGATGAGAACGGACGATTTGTCAACGAGCGCGTGGCATGTCGTACGATCGCCGGATCGGTACAGCTCATCCCTCGAGAAGATGTTGACTTTATGGACGTATCGCCAAAGCAGGTCGTATCCGTTGCGACCGCGATGATCCCATTCCTTGAGAACGACGATGCGAACCGTGCACTGATGGGATCGAACATGCAGCGTCAGGCGGTACCGCTCGTACGAAGAGAAGCACCGATCATCGGAACGGGGATCGAATACCGTTCGGCGATCGACTCGGGTGCTGTCGTCGTAGCAAAAAATGCGGGAACGGTAGAAAAAGTTTCTGCAAGCCTCGTCGTCGTAAGGACGGATGACGGCGCGCAGGATATGTATAAATTATTGAAATTCAAACGCTCGAACCAAGGGACCTGCATCAATCAGATCCCCGTGGTGAAGGTCGGCGATCGCCTCGAAAAAGGTCAGGTCATCGCGGACGGACCGGCGACCGACAACGGCGAGATCGCACTGGGACGAAACTGCCTGATCGGATTTATGAGCTGGGAAGGATACAACTATGAGGATGCGATCCTGATCAATGAGCGATTGGTGCGTGAGGATCGTCTGTCATCGATCCATATCGAAGAATATGAGATCGAAGCGCGAGATACTAAACTCGGACCGGAAGAGATCACTCGAGATATCCCGAATGTCAGCGACGATTCACTCAAAGATCTGAATGAGCGCGGTATCATCCGCATCGGTGCCGAGGTCAAGGCGGGCGACATCCTTGTCGGCAAGGTGACACCGAAAGGCGAGACCGAGATCACGCCGGAAGAAAGGCTGCTTCGCGCGATCTTTGCGGAGAAAGCGAGAGAAGTACGAGATACATCGCTCAAAGTCCCTCACGGAGAATCCGGTATCATCGTCGATATCAAAGAGTTTTCCCGTGAAAAAGGGGACGAGCTCCCATCCGGTGTCAACGAACTCGTGCGTTGCTATATCGCGAAGAAGAGAAAGATCAATGTCGGGGATAAGATGGCGGGTCGTCACGGAAACAAAGGGGTCATCTCAAGGATCCTTCCGGAAGAGGATATGCCTTTTATGCCGGACGGAACACCGCTTGAGATCGTGCTCAACCCGATGGGCGTTCCATCCCGTATGAACATCGGACAGGTCCTTGAGGTCCATCTCGGACTGGCAGCCAAAAAGCTCGGATGGCATGTCGCAACACCGGTATTTGACGGAGCCAATGAGGAAGATATCTTCCGCGCGCTTGAAAAAGCGGGCTACGGTCGCGACGGAAAGATCAAGCTACAAGACGGAAGGACAGGAGAATTCTTCGACAATGATGTAACGGTCGGCTATATGTATATGTTGAAGCTGCACCATTTGGTCGATGACAAGATCCACGCACGCTCCACCGGACCATACTCCCTCGTCACGCAGCAGCCGCTGGGCGGTAAAGCGCAATTCGGAGGGCAGCGATTCGGAGAGATGGAGGTCTGGGCACTGGAGGCGTACGGAGCGGCACATACTCTTCAGGAGATCCTGACCGTAAAATCCGACGATGTCGTGGGTCGAGTGAGGACCTATGAATCCGTGGTAAAAGGAAAGAATATACCGGAGCCGGGAATACCGGAGTCCTTCAAGGTACTCATCAAAGAACTGCAATCCCTTTGCCTCGATGTCAAACTGTTGACCGAAAATGATGAAGAGATCGTCGTCAGAGACAATGATGGCGACTATACGGACAACGACGGATCGATGGAAAACGAGTTCGAGTACCGCAACGAAGAGCGTGACGATATGTTTGAGGTGGATATCACCAAGGACGCATCGATCATGGACGATGCCGGGACTTTTGAATTGCAGGAACAGGATGAAGATGAAGATCTGAACTTCAGCGATGGAGATTTCGGCATCGATGATGATGACGACGAATATGAAGATTAGTTTTGTTCACAATTTCCACTTGAATTAAAAATGAAGGGAGCGAAACTCCTTGTTTGAATTAGAAAATTTTGAATCAATAAGAAT
>JAUMYO010000052.1:0-3132 GCA_030528605.1 Peptostreptococcaceae bacterium
TAAGATATTCACACAAAATATATGGTAAAAAACCTATGGCTTTTCACTGAACTTGTGTGAGACCCTGTGCTTTGCAACAGCCCCATCGATCATTTCCTGCCAGCCTTCGTCACCATGACAACAAGCAGCATTACATCAGATCTTTCATTTACAACTTTGATAGTCATCCCCGGATCCCGCCTTCTACAATATTTAGATAAATATACTGTCTGTGTAGCATATCTATGATCTGATAACAGTAGAGTAGATGGCTGATATCTATGATGTCGATCTCTTATGTATATCATTAGCATATGCTAACTACAAATATAGTACTATACAAGATCCGGATCGTCAATTTTATTTAACTCAAACGCATACATATTCTTTTCAAAAAAATAAATGATCCCTACTACGATATTAAATGATCCATAAAAGAACATTATCAAATGAGGATCGCAATAAACTCTTTCTATCAGAGCTCCCGCCGTAACAGCTCCTAAAGGCATCGCTATGCTTATTAAGCTGTCTATGATGGTATTGACTCTTCCCAGGTGATCGATGTTTGTTTGGGACTGAAAAAATGTACTGTACATGATATTGATCATTCCCAAAAAAGTATAACTTATAAACTGAAATATAAACATCCAGTACGTTCCTCTAAAAACGACCATCAGACAATACAAGGACCCTTGGGCGATGAGTCCGAAAGTAATTATTTTACCTATCCCGAAATGTTTACTGAATTTATTGGAGACGACAGCTCCAATAAATCCTCCTGCCCCGGCTACGCTGAGCAAAGTCCCGAAAATTATTTCCGGATGTGGAAACTCTCTGGCAAACAACGGCATTGCAACTGCGATCATAGCAGAAAAAAATTGCAGATCACCAAAGGGATCATAACACGAAACATCTTTTTAGTTTTAATGAAACGAAATCCTTCTATCAGATCCGATCGATACTGAGAAAAAGAATACTCTCCCTTTTCAAGATCGTCTTCTTTTTCGTATTTCCACAACTTGATCAAAATAATAGGAATGATAAGAAGTACTAAATTCACTTTGTAGAGAAAAGAGATGGCAAAAACACTTATTAATAATCCACTCAACCCATTAAATAAAATATCTACTATCTTGTACGCTATTTCTACTATGGAATTAGCTTCTACAAGTTTTTCCTTTTCTACTATCATGGGGATCACTTTTTCTTCTATCGGATAAGTTATCGTCGAAAAAAAGGAAAATGCAAACAACAAAACCAATAACAAATAATCACCGGAGCGATCATAGTAATACAATACCCCTAATAGCAAAATAATAACAAATTCCGCCAAGATGGCTCGAAACAGGATCTTTCGAGGATCATATCGATCTATGATAGGTCCGAAAAAGATCAGAAAGTTTTCCGGCATAGAAAAACTCATTACCGCAAATGAAAGCAGTAATGGAGATCTTTCCGATATATACCATAAAGAACATACATAAACTAAACTATCGGATATATTGATCAACATTCTGATCAAAACCAAGATAAAAAAAGACTTTCTCAAACCAATGACCCTTTCCAAACGATACCCTGAACAAGATCCGGGTAAAAGCTTTAGACGCCGATCTCCTCATTTCCTATATCTTCTCTTTCATCATCAATACTTTTAGCACTGCTTTGTCGATCTTCTCGATCGAGATCTGTTCTTCCTTGACGGCTTGCACGAGCTCTTTTGCAATAGCAGGTGTCTGTTTGAAATCGCCGATCAATATCATATCACATCCGGAGCGCAATGCCGTGACGGCTGCTTTTTCTGCGCCATATCGCTCTCGGATGACGGGCTTTGTGATACTGTCGGAAAGGACGATGCCTTCGTATCCGATCGCCTCCAGAAGTTCTTTTTTGGCAACTTCGGAAAGGGATACGGGATATTCTTTGTCCAAGCTGTCAACAAAGCTGTGCGATACTATGATCATTTCGACTTTTTCATCTGCCAAAGCCTTGAACGGTAAAAGTTCTCTGGCTTTCATCCTCTCAATATCTTCGGAGATATGCAGCTCTTCCGTCCCGGTGCTTACCGGGAAGTATTTTGCCGCGCTGATCACTTTTGCTTCACGAAGTCCGTAGAGAAATCGCTTGACCATATCGGCGGTCTGGAGCGGCTCAGGCGCGAAGATGGCATGGTCGAGTTCGTCATGGATCTCGCCGAATTTGATATTCGCAACGGGTGCCAGCTCAAGATCGAATCCGAGCGAGCGCATATTGGTCGCGATCTGTTTGCCGGAATCGAATGCGCGCTGCACATCGCCGATCTCGCCGATCGTTTGCGGGCTCGGTGTCTTGGTCATGCTCTCCGGAAAATTGGAATGCTGTCCGCCGACTTCATCGAGGGCAAAAAACATCGGGATCTCACTGCCTAAGGCTGAAAGTTGCTTCAAACTTTTTATGAACTCGATCGTTTGCTCCTCACTCTTGATGTTGCTCGGTGAAAAGACGACCCCACCGATACGATGTCGTTCGATCAATGCCCGGTTCATATCATTGAGCTTCGTGCTGTCCACTGCGGTGATGATGAGTTGTCCGATCTTTTCTTCGACGGTCATTTTTGCCAGTCGATCGGTCGCTTTTTCCATCTGAAGCTTTTCGATATCCTCTTGCGTCAACTCGCAAGCTGCCGAACTTCAGGACGGGATCTTGGTGATCTTCTCGATGACGGGTTTTTCTTCGGGTTTTTGGACCGGATCTTGTTTTTGTCCGAGGTCTCGGGTCGGGATGATCGGGTCTTTTGTCGCCCGATCTTCTATTCTATTCTGTGATACACCGATGAGCAGTCCGATCAACATCACGACCGCCATCGTCCGTATGATATTCGCTAATTTCATATTCTACTCCTATTTTTTCTGTAGTGGAGGATCATCGTTCACGCCGAGAGCTCATGCCTATGCCAAGCATACAGTCTCCTGCACCGAATTTATACCCTACGGTATCGCGACCAAACATCCCTAAATCCCGGTGCTCTCTTCGCTCGCTCTTCTTCTCTCTATAAGAGTCCTGTATTGTGGCGCATTCGATAGATGTTTAGGGTCCTTCTCTCATGCGATCCTGCTGTCGTCCCTACGGATATCTCGTTGGTGTTTATGATATGGTCGCGGACCGATGCGATGATCG
>JAUMYO010000052.1:3232-15337 GCA_030528605.1 Peptostreptococcaceae bacterium
CACCGCTTGCAGGACCTATGGTGCCGCTCCGATCCGAACCTCCTGTCGATCGGGGATCTCTGTTTCGTGAAGATATGCTGTCGATCACGGTCCGATACTTTGCATCACAAGTCCTTTCTCATCTGACTCGGTGTGACGCCATAAGTCTCTTTGAACACTTTTTGAAAGTAGCCGTCTCCATAGTATCCGACGGACTTTGCGATCTCGACAACAGATAATTCGTCATCATAAAGGAGTTCCAGTGCCTTGGTCATCCGTATCTTTTTGGTGTATTCGTTTATCGTTGTGTTAAAAGAGATCTTAAAACCCGCCAACAGTTTCTGCTGATTGATAGCAAAGATCTTGGTAAGCTCGGCGATCGTAAAATCGTCGGCATAATTGCTTTCGATGAAGGATCTGACATCCCGGAGGATGGCTTTGTCTTTGGCGGAAAGATGGACCATGGATCGCGGTGTTTCTTTATAAATATGATCATACAGGAGCGAAAAGACTTCCAATGATCTGCCTTGAATATAGAGTTTCAGGGCATTCCCTTCCAAAGTGCAATCTTTGATGCCGTTACAAATGGCGGTGATCTTCGGTATGAAGATCGGTTCGGGATTAAGGACCATGGCAGCTCTCTCGAAGAAATCGTCTTCTAATTCGATCGGCAGCGAAGAGAAAAAATCTTCTCGAAACGCAAAGCTGATGTTAAGAAGCCTTACATTCGGTTCGATCCTCTTGTACCCATGATAAGTATCTACATTGACATAAGCATTCAGCCCGTATTCAAATCTGTAGATCTCATCCTTTTTTTGATAGTAGGATGCGGCTCCCGCATAATATTGTCCGACTTCAATGATCCGCTCGCTGACATATTCTCTGATCACACAAGGCGTATAGAGCGTACAATCGCTAATAGCCGCCATGGCTGAGGAAGGATCTCCCAAAATAGAAAAACCGCCCTCACCTTTTTCGCCGGACAGGATATAATCGACTCTTCCTGCTTTAGCATGTTTTACAAAACCGAACTTTTCAAGATCCTTCCAATAATCTTCGATCGTTCTCATTCACGTACCTTCTTTTTTTGAAGTTTTTTCTGTTGTATCTGAAGATGATCATACCACAAGATCGCTATTATATCAACATCCATTAGAAAATCCCCTGTCGTATTTGAAGTATCGTCCTATTGATAAAGGATATCAAATACGCTACAATAGGACCCATATCCTAACGATATTTCGATGGAAAGGAGTCGTTCTTTATGAATAAAAAACCGAAAGGGATATTGGATCATATTTTTTACTATTCAAAGGATGGCAAAGCATTTCTCATGCTCAGCATTTGTTTGTCCGTTATCGGTATGATCTGCAATGTTGTCCCGTATGTATCCGTATATTTTATCAGCAAAGTTTTTTTGACATCCGGTGCATGGGATAAAGATACCGTCATGTTATGGATCTTGGTCTCGGGGGTGGCTATTTTTCTCAATTTGGTCTTTACTTTTCTCGGCGGTTTGGGCTGTCACAAAATAGCTTTTGAAACGCTATATACTTATCGAATGAAACTGATGGAGCATTTAGGGAAGCTTTCGATCGGCTTTTTTGCAAAAAATACCGGCGGCAGTATCCAAAAGATCATGGATGAAAATATCGAAAAGCTGGAGGGGATCATTGCGCATATGTTGCCGGACTTGATCGGTTCTTTTGCTGTGTTATCGTTGCTTTTGATCGGTATCGCTCATCTCGATCTGTTCATGGCGGTGACCGTGCTTATATCTGTTGTGATCGCGTTTCTTTTTCAGTATATGATATTCGGCAGCGAGAGTGCAAAAGAGTCCTATGCAACGTATATGCAGGCTTCCAACAACATTACGAGCAGTTTTTCCGAATATATCAAAGGAATGGCGGAGGTAAAACTGTTCGGTCGATCCGGCGGTATGCTGAGAAGTCTTGAAGATCATCTTGACGAAAGTCTTCACTGGGAGATCACAAATTACAAAAAGGCAGCTTTTCCGATGAGTATGTATAAAAGCATCATCCTGTCGCTGCTGACTTTTGTCGTTCCGGTAGGAGGGCTGCTGATATGGAAGGATCCGACGAGCCGGACGGTATTAGCCGTTATTATGACGCTGATCATCGCGCCGGCTCTATACGAACCTCTTTTGACCTGTATCGACTATGCGACACAGATCCATCTTGCCAAGGCGGGGCTTCTACGGATCGAGAGCGTTCTCGATGAAACGCCTTTGGCGGTTATAGAAAGTTCTGATGAGATCAAAGGAGCGGATATCGTTTTTGATGAAGTTTGCTTTTCTTATGAGGATGGAGCGGATCCTTTGAAAAAACTTGCTCTCAACAAAGTTTCTTTCGTATGTAGAGAGAAAGAAATGACGGCTCTGGTCGGAGCATCGGGAAGCGGAAAATCTACGATAGGTCAGCTGATCTTACGTTTTTGGGATGTGGATGAAGGAAGCATAAAGATCGGCGGAAAAGATGTCCGATCGATCCGCACAAAAGATCTGATGGAGATGATCGCCTTTGTTTTTCAAGATACGCATATTTTTTCCGACACGGTAAAGAACAATATCTCCATGAATAGGGATGTTTCGGATCGGGAAGTGATACAAGCGGCGAAGAAGGCAAGATGCCATGAGTTTATAATGGCTCTTCCAAACGGCTATGATACCGTGATCGGCAGCGGCAATATCAAACTGTCCGGCGGAGAGGCGCAGAGGATCTCTATCGCAAGGACCTTTCTAAAAGACTCCAAGATCGTCATTTTGGATGAAGCTTTGGCTTATACCGATGCAGAAAATGAAAATCTGATCCAGGAAGCCATCAAAGATCTGATCCAAGATAAGACAGTCATCGTGATCGCCCATCGATCGAAGAGCATTATGGAGGCGGATCACATCATCGTTTTAAGAGAAGGAAAAATAATCGAAGAAGGCTCGCACGAAAAGCTTCTGGAAAAAGACGGCGAGTATAAGAGTTTGTGGGATCTGCAGTTTGAAGCGGAAAGCTGGGAGATCGAAAGAAAGGCGGGTGAGCGATAGTGAGAGAATTCATACGAAAATTTACGATGGGTCATCCCAAACAAATGGTCGGACCGGTAATATGGCATTTTTTGGAAGGTTTTGCGATGACTTTTCCGGCTGTTGCCGTTTATTTTGCGATCCATTTGTTCATACGATCCTTTGAAGATCCGAAAATGATCTTTGATCAAGGATATTGGAATATCGCATTATGGATGTCGGCTCTATTCTTATTCCAAGCGATCGTCACCACCTTTGCTTTTTTGAGGACCTTTCTTCCGGGGGCGATCCATTCTACGGATAATAAAAAAGAGTTCATCCAAAAGATCAAAAGGTTGCCTCTCGGTTTTTTCTCCAAAACACGTTCAGGCGAGCTCATCAACACTTTTACAGGAGATTTTTTGGCGATCGAGCAAAGCATGGTAGGTGCCCTTACCGGTCTTTTCGGAGTCATTTTCTCCTGTATCGTCACTTCTGTATTTATGTTTTACTTCGATCCCAAGATGGCTCTTGCATTTTATATTACAATGCCGATCTCGGGGATCATCATCTCGGTCTCTATGAAAATGTTCGGGCGTTTGAGCATCGATCTTCGATCTGCAAAAGATGATACCGCAGAGGGATTGAATGAATATCTCTCCGGAATGAAGATCCTCCGAAGCTATGACCAAATAGGCGAAGGGTTCTCCAAGCTCCGGGGAGCATATAGGCATTTGATGGAGGTCAGCATAAAAGGCGAAACGCTGGGAGGTGCTCTTTTGGGCTTGGCACTGTCATTTGCAAGGACAGGTCTTCCATTGATGTGTTTTGTCGGTTCTTATCTATTGCTCGGCGGAGAGATCGGTCTGACGGAGTTTTTGAGTATCATCATCATCGGGACGAAGATCGTAAGCCCGCTTCTGACTTGGATCCGATACACCGCGGTACTTAGAGCGCATTATGTAAGCGCAAGTAGGATCGACCTTGTGATGAAAGAAAAAGAACTGTCCGGGACCAAAAAGATAAAAGATATCGGAGATATTCGTTTTGAGAATGTCCGTTTTTCGTACTTAGAGGGTCAGAATATCCTGGATGATATCTCTTGTTCGTTTAGGAAAAATTCTCTGACTGCGATCGTCGGTCCGAGCGGGAGCGGCAAATCGACCATGCTGAGACTGATCGCAAGGTTTTGGGACATCGATAAAGGCAGCATCCGGATCGGGGATGTTCTATTGACTGAGATCGACCCGGACAACTGGTTAGAGCAGATCTCTATGGTCTTGCAGGATGTGTATCTTTTTCACGAGACCATAAGAGAAAATATCATCTTTGGGAATGATCATGCGACAGAAGAAGATATGATCCGTGCCGCCAAGCTGGCAGGCTGTCACGAATTTATCGAAAAGTTGCCAAAAGGGTATGACACGATGGTGGGAGAAGGAGGGTCCACGCTATCGGGCGGTGAGAAACAACGGATATCTATTGCCAGAGCGATCCTTAAAAATGCGCCGATCTTGCTGTTGGATGAACCGACTTCGAGTTTGGATCCAAGGAACGAAGTATCGGTCCAAAAAGCCATATCGAATTTGGTAAAGGATAAAACAGTGATCATGATCGCCCATCGATTGAAGACCGTAAAAAATGCGGATCATATTATCGTTTTAGACAAAGGCAGGATCGCCGAAGAGGGAGATCATGAAGGATTGTTAAAGAAAAAAGGGCTCTATCATAAACTGTGGGATCTACAAAACCGGTCGAAGGAGTGGAAGATCTCGTCCGAAGGAAAAAGCGAACCGTAAAGAGCGGATCAAACGATGTCGTGCCGGATCATGATGATACCGAAGCCCGATCGAAGTCAGAGAATGAGGTTCATACTGAAACCTGATAGACAGCATAGAAAAACTTTCTCGCCTTTTTCATACGATCAGCAAATTACTCTAATAGATATTTAGAAATATCGCTCATAGAAGCTCAAACCGATCCGATATGTTCAAAGAGGTTTCAGTATCATTCCTTATTCGATACGCTCGCTCGCTCCGGCAGTTGTTCAGGAATATCGCTCATAGGGGATCGATACGGTAGGCTCAAATGACCCCGGTATCAAATGGGATCCTGCGTCGCTGCACGCGCGATCCCCTCGTAAAAGCGGTGATGAAGGCGCTGAAGACGAAGGAGAAGTAGTAACTGATCCCTCGAGTGACGAGCATCGCCGCGACCACTCTATGATGACCGAATACCATACCGTAGAGACTGATGAAGCCGCCTTCCGCGATCCCCATGCCGCCGGGGATGGGGAGGGATTCGATGGACATCGTGAGAGATGCCTGGATCGCAACGATCGTAAAATAGCTATGTCCGCTCAAGCCCATCCCTTTGTAGACCCAAAACGGTGTCGAGTACAAAAGGGTGATCTGCAAGATCCCGAGCAGGAGCAATTTGAACAGGATCTTGGGATCTTGTTTGATGTAATCCGCTCCGAGATGATATTCCTCGATATTTCGTTTGGCTTTCTCGTGCATTTTTTGCGGATCTTTGATGATCCGGATCTTCGCCAGGCGATCGATGGCACTATGGATCAGCCTCGGCGCGACTTTTTTGGAAAAGATCAGAACGCAGAAGCAGGTGCTCAGGAAGATCTGTGCTGCCGCTCCGTAGTAGAAGAAGATACGAAAAGCACCGAGCTTTTGGAGGATCTTCATTCCGCCAAGGAGCAGTGAAACGCCGGCTACCGTGAGGACAGCGATATGATAGATGCCGTTGACGATGAGCATGGCAAGCGAGCTCGAGCCGACTTTGATCCCGTCTTTTTTCATATAGTAGATCTCGGATGGTTGTCCGCCGACGCAGCCCGGTGTGATGGAGCTGAAGTAGAAATCGATAAGACTGTATCTTGCACAGTGCCTGATGGTCGCATCATAGCCAAGCGAATTGATGAGCGTCTTGGTCGCAAGCGATTGGCAAAGAAAGAAAAGTCCCATCCCTCCCACGCCGATGATCAGATAGAGAGGTCTAATCTCATTCAATGCTTCGACAAGCTGCGGTATCTCTTGACGACGAAAAATGCCGACCCAGGTCAGCAGCATGATCACGAGGGTAAAGATCAGGCTTTTGCCATATTTTTTTATGTAGCTGATATCTTTCATCATCGCATCTCCTGTAAATCTTGAATTTTTCAGACCCCGGATACCGGATCTTTTTCAAAAAACATCCGACAGCCTCATCCCGGCGAAGTTTTGGATCTGACGGCATTTGCCGCGGCGATCCGTATCATAGAGATCTCACACTATTTTTCGATGGATGATCCTATCTGTTTTACCGCGATGAAGATCCGTTGGATCTTTTGCGAAGCACCGATCGATCCTATCCGAGGCTCAAAAGGATGACAGTATCCGATGTTCCGGGATACGGTCACTCCGTTCATCCCTGAAAAGTATAGGTCCATTATATCATAGGGCTTGATAAAGTTGAACCTGTTGTACTTTATCCTTACATTCTTTTTACATTTTTGCCCAAACTTTCTCCCGATGCCGGATGCTATGAGTGCCGATCCGATGCCTATGGATGATACTTCCTAACATTCATTGGATCTTCTGCGCAATACATCATCGAGATCCATCGTTCAACGAGATCGTCTCATCCGGCAGTTCAAACCGAAATCCTATTCGCTGCATCCGGGGGATAAAGCGTTCCAGTGCTTGGATCATATGATCCGGAGCTCCGGGTGCTCCGCCGGTGTCCTCTCCGGAATCGTGCAGGCAGATGATGTTGCCTTGATGAAGGCGACTGATCATCGCTCCGAAGATGCACTCCGCCTTTTTGCCCGTCCAATCCCGAGGCAGAATGTCCCAAAGCATCATCTTGATCTTTTTCTTTTTCAAAAAATGAAGCATCGATAGATTGACATAGCCGTGAGGCGGTCTATAATATCTTACGCGAACGCCCAGATCATCCAAAAAATCCGATCCCCGCTCGATATCTTGGACGGTCTCGTGCGGCAGCTGATACAGGGCTTTTCGGTGTTTGAAACAATGCAGTCCGACCTCATGTCCTTCTTCTATCATACGGCGAATGATGTTCGGATGGCGGATCGCCTTATCCGCGATCACAAAGAAGATCGCTCGGGCATGATGTCGTTTGAGCAGATCGAGAAGCTGAGGCGTGTAGCATCCATCCGGTCCGTCATCGAATGTGAGTATCAGTTTTTGAGATCCGGCACTTCCTGCCTTGTGCAGATATTTATAATAGATCGTCGGAAACATCGCATAGATCGCCCATACCGACAGGATCGCTTTTATCGCTTTCATCGGATCGACCTTCCTTTTTGATCATGATCTTATGCCGATCGTCCCATTTTTTGATCTTGTATCAGAGATACGATCGCGTTTATATCCCACTCTTTTGACAACTGCGCCATTCGTTCGCGCATATGCTGCCGTTCTCTGTTATTCTTTAAGAGCCTTTCGATGGACAAGATCGCTTCGTCCGCTCTTTCAAGCCCCTGTTCCAAAACGATCCCGATCCGATGTTGCAGGATGAGTTTTGCATTGGCAGTTTCTTGTTCCAAAAAAGGTCGGAAAACGATCAAAGGTGTCCTCGTACAAATGGCTTCAAATGTGGAGATCCCGCCTGCTTTGGTAAGAAGGAGGTCTGCTTGTCGCATCATACTGAAAATGTCCTGACGATAGCCCAGCACCTCGATATTCTCAAATCGACCCCGAAGTTTTTTGAAAAGGCTTTCATTTTTTGCCGTAACGACGGTAGTCTTGACCTCTTTCAAATCATTGAGCTCCCGATAAAAAGCGATCGAGCGCGGAAGAAGCCCCAGTCCCCCGCCCATGACGAGCAATCTTTTTTCTTTCGGATCCGCCGATCTCCTATTCCTTTTGAAAAGATATTCTTCAAATTTTTTTGTCACCGGTATCCCGCTGATCGTGATCTTTTCTCTCGGCACCTGCTTCAGATACAAATATTCTCTGCTCTGTTCGTCCGCTACGAGATAATGATCCGTTGCTTTGTTTACCCAGCTGTCATGTGGCGAAACATCGGTGATGGCTGTGACCGATACGAAAGATGCACCGGTTTCTATCTTGTAATCGGAAACAAGCATGGAAGCGACCGAATAGGTGGAGATCACCAGATCGGGTCGCTCGGATGAGAGCAGGCGGGAGATCGCCTCTTGCAAGCTTCGATAGATCTTCGAGAGCACAGCACTATTCTCAAACCCTTGAGTGGCTTTTTTGTATGCCATATTATACAACGGTGCTCCTTTGTGTATAAAAGTCCGGTAGCTTTTGTAGATCAGTTCGGCAAAGTCGCCGTATGTATGTTCAAAAATATCGACCAAGTAAAGCTCATCCTTTTTCTCAAGGATCGGACGGATCTTTTGCTCCAAAGCTTGAGCAGCCGTAAAGTGTCCCATTCCAAATTTACCGGTCAGCAGTAGTATTTTCATCTTATCATCCTCCATCAAATTTTCATGCTATGATCTGATACATCTTTCCGCTTTGCCAAAACGACGCAGCGGTGGAGTCATTTCCCTACGAGCTGTAAAAAATGGTCGTTAAATGCCGCTTCTAAAGGATCCGGCACGTGATATATTTTATTATAGGACTTCTTTCTTAAGATAATCTGAAACTTTTTCTTAATACTTTCTTACGATTTTCGTACCATGCGGAATTTCTCTGATATTTCACTAAAACTCGATAAAAAGCATAGCAATATTTGCATTATATTATCTAATAAAATAAGCATATCAACACATTTCCGTTCTAATGAAACAGCGAAACGGGCGGAGGCATCGTTCCATATAAGCTATAATACTAAAACCTATTTGGATCCGGAGTATCAATCCGATCTCTATGCGTTATATCCCTAAACACTTGTTAGGTCGATCAGCTGATCGTATCCAAAAGACGCAGAAATTTTTCTATGCTGTCTATCAGGTTTTAGTATAAAAAATAAAAATGTTGTTAAGTGCCGGTTCTAAAGAATAATAGTATCATTCTTTATTCGATGAACTTGATACGATCAAATGGGTTTTAGATAAGATCTGCTCACATACTGCGAAAAATCACAAAAAAAGACAAAATAGATCTTTATGTGCTGAAGATCTATCTTGTCTTCTCTCTGCATCTGTCACTTTTGGCATATGATTTTCTTTTGTTGATTTTTTTGTTTTTTCGTGCTATTATGTCAATAATACGATCCATTTGTCTTATAAAAGTCGGCATATACTTTTATATCTTCGGAGGTGTATCATGCTAAAGAAAAAAGTTTTGCCTTTTATTTTGCTTGCTGTGCTGATACTGACTGCCGGTATCGCAGCTCTACAAAAATATTCGGACGGATATGCACAGGAGCCGATCAGCGTTTCACCGGTGATCCAAGAGGTTCTCCAAACGGATCGGGACGATTGGAAAGCGGGTATGATCTCCGGTGCATCTTCGCATGGCGAAAATTCGGTTTTTATCACGACAAGTTCCGACGGATCACAAAAAGGAGATTCTTACATACTCAAAGCGTGGGGATCTTACGATGCAGAAAACCAAAACAAGTCGCCGGACGAATACGCGCCTTTTGAGATCACATCCTGCGGCGTTTGCGGAGGCTCCAACGTATCGACGACTCGGATCTCAAGATCGGATTGGAAACTCGTTCCTCACAGCGGCATTGCCTGCAAGGAATATCCTTACGGATACGATCAGACCGCGGAACGACATTTTATATTTGAGCATCATTGTGCGAACTGCAAAGATCATCATATTATCACGCGAACCGAAACTTATTCTGAGTGTCACGGCTATCGATAATACTAAAACCCATTTGGATCAATAGTATCGATCCGATCTCTATGCGTGATATTTCTAAACATTTGTTAGATCATCGTATCGATCGCATCGAATAAAGAACAAACATATTTCTATGGCTTCTATCGGGTCTCAGTATAAAAGATCTCTCCTGCCGATCTGTCTTTGTTGAGTCGGATCTTGTCCAGCTTTTAAGGATCGCTTCGGCAGGATTTTTTCATGCAAAAAGCGAAGAGAAGATGGAGAGAGAAGAATCCTGTTTTGAATTGAGCTTCATGTAAAGTTTCCCAACAAAAAAAGAGCCGTCGGCTCTTTTTTCTGATTTTAAATCGGAACAGAGCAATCTCTTATGCGATCGCCGATGCCGATTTTTTATATTTTACCTTTGAAATATTGCGCAATATTACATAGTATCCTGCTATCGATGTAGCCGGATGACCTTGATTACACAAGCTCAATAATCGCCATCGGTGCTGCATCACCTTTTCGTGGCATCGTCTTGATTATTCTTGTATAACCACCGTTACGCTCAGCGTATTTCGGTGCTGTTTCATCAAACAATTTTTTTACGACTGTTTCATCCATCATATAGGATAGAGCTTGTCTTCTAGCATGTAGATCGCCTCTTTTTGCAAGAGTCACCATTTTGTCTGCCATTCTTTTGATCTCTTTTGCTCTTGTTTCAGTTGTCTGGA
Organism: Peptostreptococcaceae bacterium; assembly: GCA_030528605.1. GTDB lineage: Bacteria > Bacillota > Clostridia > Peptostreptococcales > Filifactoraceae > JAUNKE01. The sequence goes on from JAUMYO010000052.1 coordinate 13,729, forward strand.
TCCTTCCATGCTTATGAAGTTCTGTTACAAGATTTCTTAGCATCATATTTCTGTGAGAGCTTACAACTCCCAATTTTCTATATCTTGCCATCTAGTCTTTCCTCCTTTCGTCCTATTGATCTTCGCTCGGTTTGAGTCCCAGACCGAGTTCTTCAAGTTTTTGTATCACTTCTTCCAATGACTTTTTACCCAGGTTACGAACTTTCATCATCTCATCTTCCGTCTTTTCGGTGAGCTCTTCAACGGTGTTGATATTCGCTCGCTTTAAACAGTTGTATGATCTTACCGAAAGATCGAGTTCCTCGATGGTCATCTCAAGTACTTTTTCTTTCTTGTTTTCTTCCTTCTCCACCATGATCTCCATCACGCTGAGGTTTTCGCTTAGGTCGATAAACAAGTTCAGGTGCTCCAGCAATATTTTTGCAGCCAGCGAAGCGGCATCCTGCGGATTGATCGTCGCGTTGGTCTCGATCTCGACTATCAACTTCTCATAGTCCGTTCTTGCACCTACTCGAGTACCTTCTACTTTGTAACTGCATTTTTGTACAGGTGTGAAGATCGAATCCACCGGAATGACATCTGCTGATTCCGTTTTGTTGTTTTCCGCAGGTTGGTACCCCCTGCCTCGGTCTACAAAGATCTGCATGCTTAGGTCGGCGTCTTCGTTAAGCGTTGCGATGTGCAGATCTTTGTTCATGATCTCCACATCGGATGGAACTTTGATGTCTCCTGCCGTCAAAACACCTTCACCTTTGTGCTCCAGTCGTAAAGTCCGAAGTCCCGGTTCTCCGTCGATCTTGATCGCAAGATCTTTGAGCGAAAGGATGATGGTCACCACATCTTCCGTTACACCGGGGATCTCCGCCATTTCTTTATACACGCCGGCGATCTTGATGGAATGTACTGCTGCTCCCGGTAAGGAGGATAGCAGGATCCTTCGTAGTGAATTTCCTACCGTATGCCCGAATCCTCTCTCCAGCGGCTCAACTTCAATAACGGCTCTTCTTGCTGTATGACCTTCTTTTACACGGATATTCGGTTTTTCAATTCCTATCATTAAAACCCTCCTTGGATTATTCAACTCATGATATGAGGGTAACAAATCTTACTGGGAGTATAGCTCGACGATGAAGCATTCTGCCATATCCCGTTCGATATCATTTCTTTGTGGGTCTGCAACTACTTTTTCGGTCATCGCCGGCGATCGGATCGGATCCTTTCGGCAATTCTTGCCGATCCGTCAACGAAGTCTTCGGTTCGATGCGGATCTTGGATCTTCCCCCGGTCATATCACCGATCTTTACGATATGGGATCAAGCGATCCTTTGCTTCCGTTTGTCGTAAAGCGTGAGTATGCTTTCCGGCGGTCTTGCTTCTCTCTTTGAGTTTGCCAGTCCCGTTTTCAAATCACATCTCCGATCTTGTGCTCCAAAAGTTCAGCAAGTATCCACTCGCAGTACCTTTGGATCTTCCGGGATCTTCAAATGTATCGGTCGGATCTTGATCGGAGTATAGATCCTTTTTATTTTTTCCTTAGTTGATACCTGCTACGACTACACTCTTCTTCTCTTTGGCGGTCTGCAACCGTTGTGAGGGATCGGTGTAACGT
>JAUMYO010000134.1 GCA_030528605.1 Peptostreptococcaceae bacterium
TCGATCAGGATGTTTTTAGCATCCGGATCTGCGAGATCTCTATAGTAAATATTTTCACTTCGGTCCTTGCCTTGTTTGTATGATCTGTCAGATCCTTTGTCCGAAAAGAACACTCGGTTTCCCACATAATGAATAAATGGCCACCTATCGAATTCCGATCCTGTATCCTCGTCGGCAAAATCCTCCGACAGTTGCTTCGGCTCGACGTTGTTGAGATCGACTGAAAAGATCTCGCCGTCTTTGTAATAAAATCCAAGATCATACTCTTTTTCAAGCTCATTTTTCTGCTCTGACTGCAGCTCATTTTTCTGCTCTTCTTCTGAATGTTCCACCCCGCCGCAGCCTCTCAACAATATCATAAATACCAACAGCATTGCGATGATCTCTTTCATCTCCGCCTCCTTTCCGATACTAAAACCCATTTGGTCTCACAGTATCATCCGATCCATGTGTAGGATGCTTCCAAAAATTTGTTATATCAACATATCGATCGTTTCGCATAGTCTATCGATCGGATCGAATAAAGAATGGAAGTGATCTTTATTCTTTCTATCAGGTTTTCGTATAACAGATCCTTATCCTTTCCGTTGAGATCGGCACGATATGATCTCCATTGTTATGCTTTACAGGTCAAGCCGGATGATCTCTTGCCGAATGATGATCGGATATCTCTATCACAAACCGCTCTCCAAAAGATCTGTTATAACTTATGCTTTGTAGTAGGTCGCCATCCCGTTTCCCACGATCATTCCTTTGCGCGGCACCTGCCATCCTACCAGCAGGATATTGAAAATATCTACGCAGGCTCCTGCCGCATTGATCAAAAACAGCAGCATCCAATAGCCGTGGTAGCCTCCCAGCGCAAAAAGGATCAGAGAAGCAACAAAAGACAGGATGAACAACGGCATGATCGACACCAGAAGGAATCTTCCTTTCGTCATGATCTCCTCGGAATAAACAAAACCGAAAAAACCGTTCAAGCCGAAAAAAGTTCTCGGCGATCGAAAAGCATCAGGTATCATCGCAAGATGGATCAGCTCGTGGACGAAGATATAGAGGTAGATCCCGATGAGATACAGCAAGAGCTTGAGATCGATCCGAAAGGTGATCTTTTCAAAATTCATCGCTTCCCGAAAAGCAGGAAACAGCCAAGTGAGCCAACCGCCTACGATAAGTAATAAAAGAAAGGATATCGGGATCGCAGCGGCAATGACCGCCCCCATCGTTTTCGGTTCTTTGATCGGTCTCCATCCGTCCTTCATCAGCTCTTCTTTGCGTGCCATATCTTCACTTGGGATCTTTGAGATCCATCGCATAGCTCCTCCTTCGACCTTTCCTGTGCGAAAAGTCCGTCTCCTCTTCTTTTTTGCGGATCCTTCGGGCTATCGAATATCCCTTCGACCTTGGCGATCCTTGAATATCGCCCTTGACAACATCCGCCGAATGATCCTTTCTTCGATTATATCGTTTGGATCTATGCAGGTCAACAAAACCGATACAACTGTAAACTTTTTGTAACTATTA
>JAUMYO010000053.1:0-3898 GCA_030528605.1 Peptostreptococcaceae bacterium
TACATTGAGTAAAAAGATGGAACAAGTTTCTATGCTTTCTATCGGGTTTTGTATAAATACTTTTCCGTTTTGATGAAACGACGAAACGGGCGGAGGCATCGTTCCATATAAGTTATAAAAAATAAAAATATTGTTAAGTGCCGGTTCTAAAGAATAATCGTATCAAACGAACCGGATCATCCGATCAGTCGCTGTTTTCTTGTGTGAGCTCGACATCACCGATATTTTACCCTATATTTTTATCCTATCGGTAATGCTCCGGAGCGGAAGCAAAAAAGCTTCGTGCTCTATTTTTGAAGTGCATCCGTCAACTCTTCCAGCTCGGTGATCACATCGCCGATATATCGGATCGTATCCATCAATGCACGATCGGTGGAGATATCCACTCCCGCCATTTTTGCAAGATCCTCCGGCTTCTTGCTGCCACCTGCCTTGAGTGTGTCGATCCAGTCTTTGGCAGCGGCATCGCCTTCTTTCAGGATCCTTTGCGATACCTGCGTGGATATGGTCAGTCCCGCGCTGTAAGTGTAAGGGTACAGACCCATATAATAATGCGGCTGGCGCATCCAGGTCAGTTCGGCACCGTCAATGATCTCTACCGTATCACCCCAGAATTTCTCCAACACTTCACGTTTTAGCCGACTATAGTCGCTTGCCTGCAAAGATTCTCCGCGATCGACCGCACGATACACTTCGCGCTGATAAGCCGCCTCGAGGAGATGCGTGACAAAATTGTGGAAATAGGTGTTTCCGATCATGGAAGAAAGAACCCATCGTTTGAAACGAACATCCGTATTTTTCTTCATCAGATAATGGGAAAGCAACATCTCATTTGCGGTGGACGGTGCTTCGACAAAGTAAAGCGAGCATTCCGTCTCCAAAATATTATTGTTTTGCTGAGCCAGCGCAAAATGACCTGCATGACCGAGCTCATGGACCAAAGTAAAGACCTCGCTCAAAGTGCCTGTCCACGAAAGAAGGATATAGGAATCCTTCTGATACGGGCTGGAGCAGAATCCGCCGGTAGATTTACCGATATTTTGTGCATAATCGGTCCAGCGATCATCATAAGAACGCATCACCAGCTTGGCATAATCCTCACCCAATACCGAAAGTGCGCTCTGAACATACTCTTTGGACTCCTCGATGCTGACTTTCGGATCATAGTCCGGATCCAGAGAGATCTTCAGATCGGCAAAAGTCATCTTGTCGATCCCATGCACTTTTTGCAGAAGCTTTGCATACCTTCTCATATGAGGTGCCAAATGCTCCATGATCCCGTCGATCTGACGGTCATACAACTCGCGAGACACCATTTGACCGAACAACAGATAGTCGATCACCGAATCAAAGCCGCGAAGTTTGGAAAGGATCTTTTCTTTCTGCGTTTGGGAACTGTAATAATTTGCGGTCGTGCTGATATACTCCCGAAGTTTTTTTGAAAAAGCCTCAAAGGCGGCTCTTCGAACCTTTGTATTCGGATCATGCTGATAATTGTTTTCAAACAGAACATAGCTCAGCGGATAGCTTTGACCGTCGACCTCAAAGTTTGGGAACTCGATATCGGACAGCTTCGTCGTATTATAGCCGCGATAAGGAAGATCCAGCACCGGTCCCAATGTCTCAAGCAGTTCTTCCGACTCCGGCGAAAGCTGATGCTTTTTTCTCTCGATCAATGTTTCGAGGAAAAACTTGAACTCCGTCGTACGAGCGATCGCATCCCGGATCATCGACTCGGGAAGAGCCATCAGCTCACTATCGACAAATTTGGTTTTTGTAGCAAATTCCGCCAAAAGCATATCGATACGATCCACTCGTTTTTGCGCCGACTCATCAGTCATATCGACACTAAGTGCCAGATAGGAGTACACGCCCAAGTGATCGGACAGGATCTGCAGCTCACTATGATCTTTTAGCAGAGCCAAGATCAGATCCGCCTCAGAGATCTTTCCCTTGTATTTATTTACCAATGCGTTTGAATCCGTCTCCAGTTTTTTTATCGCAGCTTCAAACTCATGATCGTTTTTATAGATCCTGGTAAGATCCCATTTCAGATCTTCCGAGATCTCACCTCTTTTCTTCAATGCTGTTATCATTTTTTATTTTCCTTTCGTCAAAACACTTTTACTACTATATACCCGATGTGGCGAATAATATGCTGATATTTACGATCCCTTCGCTAAAACATTTGTACTACTTTATGCACAAAGTCATTCAAACGATCCGTTGAAAAAAGCGGTGCCTTTGTGGGATCGATCGGGTAAAGATCGCTTATGTTGAGATCCGATAGATATCTTCGTTCTTTATTCGATGCGCTCGATACGATGAATGTTTGTCAGTATTCTTTATAGCGATCGGATCGACACTATCGCCTCAAATGGATCCGGCATCAAAACAAAATAAGGGAGGATCGCCGCTTAGAGAGATCTACGATGAAGGGATGTATTTTGACGATAAGATCGCTCCTCTTATTTTTGTGGATAGAAAACAGAAAATATCAATTCAAGACAGGGTCAGATGGGTATAAGGATTTAAGAGTTCTATAGGATCTGTCGATCGGATGCGATCACATGAGAAGTCGTATCATTATCCTTTCAACGGATCTTAGGCTTATAATGAATAAAAAATCAGGAGGGATCATGATCGATCAAAAAAGACTGGTAGAAAGTTTTATGCAATATGTTCAGATCTCTTCCCCGACGAGATCGGAGAAGGAGTTTGCTGAATTTTTGAAGATGGAATTGGAAATGTTGGGACTGTCCGTAGAGATGGACGATACGATGGAAGAGACCGGGAGCAACTGCGGAAATCTTTTGGCAACACTAAAAGGAGACGGCAAAGGGGAGCCGATCATCTTCAGCTGTCATATGGACACCGTATCGCCCGGAGTCGGAGTCAAACCCATCCTTGCAGACGGCGTTATCCGCAGTGACGGCACGACGATCTTGGGAGGAGATAATAAAGCGGGGATCGCAGCGATCGTAGAAGCGATCCGAGTGATAAAGGAAAACAACATCCCGCATGGAGATATCCATTTAGCATTTTCCGTGTATGAAGAAGGCGGGCTCAAGGGAGCAAAAGCATTGGACTATAGCAGATTTGGGGCAAGACATGCTTTTGTTCTTGACAGCGGAGGCGATCCGGGACAGGTGATCGTACAGGGACCTGCGCAGGACAAGCTGAATTTTACAGTCAAAGGAAAGGCTGCGCATGCAGGGGTAGCTCCGGAAGAAGGTATCTCTGCGATCATGATCGCAGCTGAGGCGATCGCCAATATGAAGCTGCTCCGTATCGACAGCGAAACGACGGCAAATATCGGCAGGATCGAAGGCGGATCGGTCACCAATATCGTGACCGAAGAAGTATATGTCACCGCTGAAGCAAGATCGCTCGTCGATCACAAATTGGAAGCACAGTCCAAACACATGATCGACTGTTTTGAAAAAGCGGCACAAAAATTCGGCGGAAGTGTCGAAGTGGAGCACAACAGGATGTATTCTTCCTTTAAGGTGGATGAGAACGATGAGATCGTAAGAAATGTATTCGACGCATTTGAGAATATGGGGATCAAAGCATTCACCCAGGCATCCGGCGGCGGATCCGATACCAATATCATCAACGGCAAAGGCATCACCGCGATCAATCTCGGGATCGGAGAGCGCAAAGCGCATTCCCTGGATGAGCATATGTATGTCAAAGACCTCGTTTCATCGGCTCAGCTCGTGGTAGAGATCGTCAAACGATATCACAGATAAAAATAAAATCGAACTGCGGACGACCCGAGTCAGATACTCGGACGATCCCGGCAGTTCGGTTTTTTTATGTTCTTTGATCGAAGATCATAATAAGATCATTCTTTAGAGCCGGACTTAACAACATTTGTATTTTTATAGCTTAT
>JAUMYO010000053.1:3998-14755 GCA_030528605.1 Peptostreptococcaceae bacterium
CGCAAAGAAAAGATTGACGACGATCCCGACAGCGGCAATGGATAAAGTCTTATAAAATTTTTGGTCATCGCTTTCCTTGATATTTTCGCAAAGCTGCTCGTCCAACATCACCATCGGGATGAGCCATACAAAAAAAGGCAGGACCGTAAGGATCAGATATCCTGCGATCTTGATCAGCAAAGCTGCGAAATGAGGCATATTTTCAAGGTTAAAGATCGCCAGCATCTTCATCATAAAGGGATAAGACATATTGTAGGTCGCCAGATCCAAATGCATGAAAATAAAACTGCCGATAAAAAATAGAGCCGCGATCTGCGGTGCATTACGCCGATAGTTTATCCTGATCACGAGGAGAAGCAGCACGATGCAAGCCGGCAATGTGATGTAGAGAGGATAATCTTCGGGCTTTAATATATCGAACAATGTCATGAGAACTCCTTGTTTTTTTTCTTAGTATTACACAGATCATCCGTTATTGCAAGAAAAACCATTGAGATCCTATGGCAGTAGGAGATAGATCCTATCTTTCAGACCATTTATATTGCCGATCCCCAAATTTTTGTCTCGAAAAGCCTTTTAAGAAATTTGTAAGATTTTATGTCTTTTTTCTTAAACTTTATAGGATATAATAAAAGAGAACAAAAGATCGCCGGAGGGACCGGATGCTCTTTTGCAAGAGTTGATCACAAATGTAGGATATATCGGATCAAGCGGGAAGAAATGATCTTGAGACCGGGGAAGTGAAAAGTATGAGTACATTTATGCTAAAAGTGATCGCGACCATGTTGATGGTCATCGATCATATCGGGTCATATTTTGAAGAGATACCATTTGCTTTTGCTCTAAGGATCGTGGGCAGATCGTCCTATCCTCTTTTTTTGTTTTGTATGGTTTGGGGATATCACTATACCAAAAGTCGAAAACTTTTTCTGTTGCGATTATATCTGATGAGTCTATTGATGGGGCTGATGATGTATCTTATCGAATATCACTTTTTCCCTGATGCAGTGATCGGATATGGCTATCATAATATTTTTCAATCTATGCTTTTGGTCGGAGTTTTGATCAGTATCATCGAAACCTATTTACAAGACAAGAAAAAAGCTTCGTGGATGTTGATCGGATTTTTGGTATCACAGCTCTCATTTTATATTTTGCCGAAATACATACCGATCTTACGACATCTGAGCGGCGATCATCTTTCGGCGGTCTTTCCCTCACTTCGGATCAATGAATATGGCATCGAATTTGTTGCGCTCGGTGTGCTGATGTATTTTTTGAAAGAGAAAAAAGACCTGTTTTCGGTGATGTATCTTCTGTTTTGTATCGCTCAGTTTACGGATGATATGGATCACGGGATCCCGATGCAATCTTATATGGTCTTCGCATTGCCGCTGATGCTTCGATACAATAAAGAAAAAGGACATGGAGCAAAATACTTTTTTTATCTTTTTTATCCGGCACATACTTTCATATTGTTTTATCTAGCAAACAGGTTGGCAGCATAACATCTCCAAAAGGATCATTATGAAGAAATGAAAACAGGGATCACGAAGATCTGCTCAAACATATGGACCGGTCAATACACATCAGAATGCAAAAAGATATCGACAAAGTTACTGAAAATAATCGAAAGCGTAGAAGGGATATCGACCGATGACGAGCAAAAGCATCAGAGAGTAAAACCGGAAATAACAAAACGGGAGGAGGAAGTAATGCGTTGCATTACAAAGAGCTATGGCGAACAGGATTTTGGTCGTGGACGACGATAAGGAGATCGTCGATGCTATCGAGATATATTTGAAAAATGAAGGACTGGAGATCATCAAAGCCTATGACGGGATGCAAGCGTTGGAGATCGTGGCAGATAAGCCGATCGATCTGATCATTATGGATGTGATGATGCCGAAGATGGACGGTCTTCGTGCAACGATGAAGATCCGAGAGAGCAAAGATATCCCGATCCTCGTGCTTTCGGCAAGATCGGAAGATACCGACAAGATCATCGGGTTGAATCTCGGCGCGGACGATTATATCACCAAGCCGTTCAATCCGCTGGAACTGATCGCTCGAGTCCGATCGCATCTCAGACGGTATATCGCAATGGGCGATCGCTCGATGAATACAGCACCGGAAAATGAGCTGCGCACCGGAGACCTGGTCTTGGACCTGGATACAAAGGAAGCACATGTTGGAGGGGAAGCGGTCAAACTCACTCCGACGGAATACGGGATCTTAGAATTTTTGATGCGCAATCAGGGGAAAGTCTTTTCCATCGAGCAGATCTACGAGACCGTTTGGAACGAGCCGAGCTACAATTCGGATAACACCGTTGCGGTGCATATCCGCCGGATCCGCGAAAAAATCGAGATCGATCCGAAAGAACCGCGCTATCTAAAGGTGGTATGGGGTATCGGATACAAGATAGAGAGGTACTAAGATGGAAAAACAAAAGAGCATTATCCAAAGAAAAAAATATATCCGATCTTTTGCGGCGATCCTCGGTATCGTTCTGGCGATCTCTGCAGGAAGCAATCTATTCTACACAACGAATATCATCCAAGCCGGGTACTACTCAAGCATCCGCTTCGGACAGGCGATGGAGCCTTTGCTCAGTATCGTGTCGGAGTATATTTTTGAGAATGATGTCATCTATGACCAAAACGCCAAAAGCTATGAGCTGACAGAGGATTTTTTGAAAGAAAATCAAACCTATCTGGAGACTGCTGCGATCGCTCTTCGCTCAGAGAAGCAAGAGATACTCCAAGAGATGGAAAAAACGGACACATCGGGTTGGTCAGAGTCTGAAAAAAAGGCTCATCAAAAAGAAATAGAAAAACTGATGACAAAGATCGAAAATGCGGAAGCGAGCGTCAAAGAGGAGGTCATCGCCCAAAAACTTCAAACGCTCCAAGACCTTGAGTCGGTCATCCAAGAGTATAAGAATGTCGCCATCCGGATCCAAAAGGACGGGAGGGAGATCTACAAGCAGGGAGATGTACCCTCAAAGGAACGAATGGACAGTTTTTCCGGGCAGAGCGGATTTTACTGGTTAGGGGTCCTGGATAGCGGAGACCGTATCATCCAGCGGATCGGAGGGCAGGGTGCATCCTATGAGGAGATCGACCCGAATAGATCGTCCTATGAGGGGTATCGCCCGGAGATCAGGAATCGAATGTATCGGGAGCAGATCTTTTCGATATTTCATCATGGTTTGAGAGATCGATCGTCGCGATCGGAGATCATTTTTTATATCAACGGCAGTCCTCAAAATCTAAAAGAGGATGATCAGATCAGAGCATATTATGGACGTTACCAAAAAGACATTTTCAAAAGACAGACCTATTTTGGCGGGCAGCTGGTATTAGGGATCGCTTTATGCAGTTATGCACTATTTGCAGGGAGAAGAAAGAGTGCTTTGATCGATCCGCTGACGGAAGGAGCGGCTTCCACATCGATCATGGATGATCTGTGGATCGAAAAAAAGACTAAGAGACTGATCGCTCTGATATCCAAACTCAAGCTGGAGATCAAAATGTTCTTGGTTCTTGCAGGACTGGATTCGATATCATATCTACTCTCAAGAAATGTATTCAACCTGATAACAGAGGATATTACGGAGTTTATAAAGTGCTTGATCCTTGCTTTTATCGGGGTGATGATCGCGATCGATTTTTTCAGATCGGACAAGGAAGCTTATTTGAAAAACAGTCTTTATATCGCTTGGAGAGATCGTCGGAGAAAGAAAAAGTTAAGAGGCGTTGCCAAAGGATTGGACTTTATCTTTGATTCTATCGCATTGGTCGGCTTAGTGATCCTTTTTACGCTGGTCATCCTGATCAGTGGTGGCAGTGAAGGGCTTTATCTATTGACATCGGCGATCGGAGGCAGCTATATCCTTTTTATGGTATGGATACTTCATCACAGGATCTGTGACGATCGAATAGCCTATATCGACGAGATCTCAGATCGTGTTCAAAAGATGATCGATGGAGACCTGATCGTGACCGTGCCGGAAAGACCGGATCATCCATTCGGTGCTCTGGCACACAATATCAACAAGATGAAACAGGGTTACGGCACAGCGATGGAAGAAAAGATCCGCAGCGAAAAAATGAAGACCGAGCTGATCACCAATGTGTCGCATGATCTCAAAACGCCGCTCACTTCGATCATCAACTATGTCGATCTGCTCAAAAAAGAGAACATCGAGCCGGAGTATGCAAGAGATTATGTGACCATCTTGGAGCAAAAATCCGAACGACTCAATGTGTTGATCCAGGACCTTTTTGAAGTGTCCAAAGCGGCGAGCGGAGATATGGCACTTTGCTTGGAAAAACTGGACGTTACCGAGCTTTTGAGGCAGACCTTGGCGGAGATGGACGGCAAGATCCAAGATTCTCAGCTTGATTTTATCGTCAATATCCCGACCGACCCGATCTATATCATCGCCGACGGCAAAAAGCTGCATCGCGTATTTGATAATCTCATCATCAATATTTTGAAATACTCACTCAAGGGCACTAGGGTATACATCGACTTTGTACGCAACGGACATGTCAAATTGTCGATGAAAAACATCTCCAACTACGAGATGAATTTTACGCAGGAAGAGATCGTGCAACGATTTACCAGAGCGGACAAAGCGAGAAGCGGTGAGGGCAGCGGACTGGGACTTGCGATCGCCAAAAGTTTTGTCGATCTGATGAATATGGATATGCGAATCAGCACCGACGGCGATCTGTTCAAAGTCGAATTGGAGATGCAGATCGCGCAATAAGGATGCCGATGGAAGATCTTATCCCAAGATCCGATCAAAAGAAGATAATACAGAACAAAGCTTCTTTCATGGATGGATGCAAGCTGTAGCGTTAGGATATCGAAGCGTTCGATCCGATCGGTCAAGGGAAAGATCTATATCATCGTATGATCCGTATCCGAAGAATAAAAGAAAGGACAAAGAGATATGTTTACTTCAGTGGCGATGCTGTGGACGATCTGTGGAATAGCACTTTTGTTCACAGCAAACAAAATGGCGAAAAGTAAAGATCCATACGCGTCTTTCGCGATCTACGGTGCGGTGATGATGGCTTCGGGTATCGCAATGATCTACTTGGTGACTTCAGGCACGATCGTATTACCGCTACAATAAAAAATAATGTGATAAACCAAAGCATAGACCTAAAACACCTTTGTGAGCAGCACAGAGGTGTTTTTTTGAATGCGGATCCAATGCTCGAAGATCATTTATACTGAAACCTATTTGGACATATAGGATCGATCCGAGCCTCTTTTCTCAAGGAAGCTTCTCTATAGCATACATACAAAAATCTGTTAAAAAGTTACAATAAATTTACAAAGCCTCCGACTCTGTTGACGAAGAGGAAAAGAATGATACAATAGAGCTATAGATCGAAAAACAAATACATAGATCCTGATCCTATCCTGATAATATCATGTTTGAAGCAAATTAAGAAGCCATCCATCTTTTTAGAGATAAGATCGATATGGGAAAGTACTTTGAATAGAATGTAAGAATAAGAAGAGAGAAGGAGGTTGCCATGAAATATGTAAAGAATGCGTTGCTCATACTTTTTATGATGTTGTTGCTCATCGGCTGTTCGCAGGATCCGGCAAAAGATAGTTCAAATGAGATCGACATGAGCGGTTTTACAAAGCTCGATCATGAATTGTTTTCGCCCGGCATTCAGGAGGGGGGCTTGTTGATCATTCAAGATCCGAAAACGGAGCTCAAAGGTGCGATCGATCTGAGTGGAGAGCTTGTGATCGAACCGGAGCACTATAACATAAGTCCTTTTCACGAAGGATTGAGCTTTGTTCACACAAAAGACAGGGTCGGCTGCTACTATATCAACACAAAAGGCGAAAAAGTGATCGAAAAAGTGGATGGAAGATCGATCCTCTTCGGGCGTTCCTTCGATCTTTCGGGAGAGACCATGGTGATCCTTTCGGACGACGGATCCGAAGAACAATACGCGCTGATCGACCGACAAGGCAAAGTGATCTTGTATAAGTCGAAAGATGGGGAAGACTCAAAAATTATCAACGAGAAAGACCCGAAGAGCTATTCCGTGCGGTTTGAACTGAAACCGAGCGAGATCTTTCAAAACAAATGGATCATCGATCCTGATGTGCCGGTCACTTTTTATGCAGACAATGAGCGATACGGGATCTTCGACAATGCGACAAAAACCTTTGTAACGGAGCCTATCTACAATGCGGTAACACCTTTTGCGGAAGGGCATGCTCTTGTGGTGGATAAGGATCAAAGGATGCTTCTGATCGATGAGAAGGGGCAGGAACTGCTCGATCTCAGCAAAAAATATGAGGGGCTGGATCATGATATGATGCCGGCGCTTTCAAAAGACGGTGCTGCGCTTCGATTCCTCGATCCGGGCAAAGGAGTCGTTATTTTGGATGCCGAAGGAAACGAGGTCGCACGTAAAGATCATTATGCGGTCGGACAGTTTTCAAACGGTTTTGCAGCATCGCTCATCATGGAGCAGGAGGGCGTTTTCAAATACGGTCTGATCGATGCGAAGGGCAAGGAGATCCTGCCGGCGATCTATGATGCGGTCGGCAATGTGTATGACGGCAAAGTAGTCGTCCGTGCCAATGACAAATGGTATATCGGTAATATTTCAAGCATGATCGGATCGTAAGAAGATAAAGATCGTATCGAGATAGAGGAGAGCTTATTGAAGACAAAAGCGATTGTCCAAACAGTAAGATCGGGTGACAGAGAGATCGAATATCTTTGCCACCGAAAAAAAGTGAAAAATATCAATCTGCGGGTGAAGCCGGATCGAAGCGTCCATGTTTCGGCACCGCCTACCGTATCTCTGGAATATATCGATCGTTTCGTATCGTCCAAAGCGGATTTTATTTTTTCGGCATTGGATAAATTTGAACATCTCGTCCTACCGACGCTTGTGCTGGATGAGGGTCGGAAGATCCGTTTTTTGGGCAAAGAATACACCATCCGCGTGCAAAAACGGAAAAAGAACTATGCCGCGCTGAATTTTGATGCACAGGAGTTCTATCTTTTTGTTCGTGATCCGGACGATATGAAGCAGCGACATAAAGCCTTTGAAGAATGGCAGAAGTTTGCCTGTAGGGAGATCTTTCCGAAGGTTCTGGACCGAGTATTTCCCCTCTTTAGCGAAGATGGGATCGAACGACCTGCGCTGCTTTACCGAAAGACGCGATCTCGCTGGGGCAGCTGTCGCTATAGCAAAAAAGAGATCACATTCAGCACGATGCTGATCGAGGCACCTATTCCTGCGATCGAGTATGTCGTCGTCCACGAGTTGGCACATCTGATCTATCCGAACCATTCCAAAGCTTTTCACACTCTGGTAGAGAGCAAGATGCCTGACTGGAAAGAGCGCAAGGCATTGCTTCGCCGATATTATCGTATCAGCGAATGATCGTCGGTCGGGACTTGGAGACCTCTTGTAAAAACGGATCGCGTCCTTCGGTCTTTGAGAAAGGGTAGTTATGATGAGAAGTATTATCACCGAGCTTGCAAATAACAGCGGCTTCTTTTCCGAGCTGATGTTATCCCATATCCGTATCACGCTGATCGCGGTGGTGATCGCCGTGATCTTGGGTATGGCGATCGGGATCCTGATATCGGAGCACAAAAAAGTGGCAGGGCTCGTGATATCTTTTGTAAACATCGCATATACCGTTCCGTCGATCGCATTGCTGGGAGTCCTGATCTCCATCACGGGGATCGGAAATGTCACGGCGATCATCGCGCTTACGATCTATGGATTGCTTCCGATCGTTCGGAGCACCTATATCGGTATCGTGAACATCGATCCGAATATCATTGAAGCGAGCGAAGCGATGGGGAGCAAAAGATCACAGATCCTTTATAAGATCAAATTGCCATTGGCTTTTCCGATCATCTTTTCCGCTGTTCGCAATATGGTGACCATGACGATCGCGCTCGCCGGCATCGCGTCCTTTGTCGGAGCAGGCGGACTGGGTGTTGCGATCTATCGAGGGATCACGACCAACAACAAGACATTGCTGCTCACCGGAAGCTTTTTGATCGCGCTACTGGCATTAGGTTTTGATGGATCGCTGGGCATCCTCGAGCGATCTGTCTCCGAGCGAAAATATAAGTCGAAGAAAAGCAAGATCCTGCTAGGGATATCGTCCGCTATCTTGGTTTTGGGGATCCTTTCGTTGGGATCGATGCGATCGGATGGAAAAACTGTGATCAAGATCGGCTCCAAACCGACGACCGAAGGGTATATCTTAGCAGAGATCGTGGGACAACTTATCGAAGATCGGATGGGTTCAAAAGTACATATCACTCATGGCGTTGGAGGAGGGACTTCCAATCTTCATCCGGCGATGCTTCGAGGGGATCTCGATATGTATCCGGAATACACGGGGACCTCATGGCAGATCGTGCTCAAAGAGCAAGGCGGTTACAGCAATACGATGTTTGAAGGTTTGAGGAACAAGTATGAGCAGAGCTATGATCTGACTTGGCGAGGGATGTTCGGGTTCAACAATACCTATAGCCTGGGTGTGCGCAAGGAGATCGCCGATAAATATCAGCTCAAGACCTTCAGCGACCTCAAGAGATATGCACCTCAACTGACTTTTGGCGCAGAATATGATTTTTTTGAACGAGAAGACGGATTCGATGCACTGCAAAAAGCTTACGACCTTCAATTCAAAAAAAGTATCGATATGGATAACGGGTTGAAATATCAGGCACTTCTAAATGGAAAGATCGATGTGATGACGATCTTTACGACCGACGGACAGCTCTCCGATCCGGGGATCGTCGTTTTGGAAGACGACAAGGGATTTTATCCTTCGTATATGGCGGGAATGGTCGTGCGGATGGATACGCTCAAGCGATACCCGACACTGGAAGATATCTTGGAGCAGCTGAACGGTTCGATCGATGAGAAGACGATGGCTAAACTCAATCTTTTGGTAGAGACGGGCGAAAAAACACCCGAAGAGGCAGCCAAAGATTGTTTGATCGAGAAAGGTCTACTGGAGGAAAACGATGGAAAAAATAGTTGAGTTTAGAAATGTCAGCAAAAGCTATGGTGAAACAAAGATCCTGGATGATCTCAATCTGACGATCGATCGGGGCGATTTTTTGTGCGTGGTAGGAACTTCCGGATCCGGCAAGACAACGATCATGAAGATGATCAACGGACTGATCGCGCCCGATGAAGGCAAGGTCCTGGTGCGTGGAAAAGATATCCGATCCGAAGACCTGATCGCTCTGCGCCGGAAGATCGGCTATGCGATCCAGGGGAATGGTCTGTTCCCTCATATGACGGTCGAAGAAAGTATCGCCTATGTGCCGAGGCTCGAAAACCGCCCCCAAGAAGAGATCTGTGCGATCGTCGATAATATGCTGAATATGGTGGGTCTGTCGCCGGAAGTCAAAGACCGCTATCCGGGGGAGCTTTCGGGAGGACAGCAGCAAAGAGTCGGTATCGCAAGAGCCTATGCGAATTCGCCCGATATTTTGCTGATGGACGAGCCTTTCGGGGCGGTGGACTCGATCACGAGATATCAGCTACAAAAAGACCTCAAAGAGATCCATCGTAAAACCGATTGCACCGTGATCTTTATCACCCATGATATCCAAGAGGCATTCAAGCTCAGTACACATATCCTCGTACTGGACCGGGGAAGGATCGAGCAGTATGGTCTAAATGAGGAAGTGCGCACGGATCCGCAAAGCGGATTTGTCAAAAAACTGATCGAAATGGCTAACTGACCGTGAAAAAGCATCCATACTTTATCTCGAAGAGCAAGGTACATTCCGGAAGAATAAAATTTTTTGAAGATCCGGATAAAAAAATTCTATTGATAGACATTACTATTAGTGATATAATATCTATAGTTCACAAAGATAAGGACTATTTTTTGATGGACAGCCATCCTCAAAGGTGATTTTATTGCCTTTGATTATTTTTTATAAAAAGAAAGGAAAGATTATGAGTCAATTCATTGGAAAGAAATTAGAAGATTTTTGCGTCCCGGCATTTATCAACGATGCGTTCACAAAGGTTTCAAAAGAAGATGTATTAGGAAAATGGTCTTTGTTCTTCTTCTATCCGGGAGACTTCACATTTGTATGTCCGACAGAGCTTGAAGAACTTGCAAAACAGTATGAGAACTTCAAAGCGATCGACTGCGAAGTATATGGGGTATCGACAGACAGTGAATTCGTTCATAAAGCTTGGAAAGATACTTCGGATGCGATCCAAAAAGTAAATTATCCGCTACTTTCTGACCGTTCATTCGTTCTTTCGAGATTCTTTGATGTATTGATCGAAGAAGAAGGTCAGGCACATCGCGGATCGATCCTTGTAAATCCGGAAGGCGAGATCGTGATCTATGAGATCTCCGCGCTTGGGATCGGAAGAAATATCTCCGAACTTTACAGAAAAGTTATGGCTGCTCAATTCATCGCTGAGCATGGCGACCAAGTTTGCCCGGCAAACTGGGAGATGGGCGGAGAGACATTGAAGCCGGGCATCGACCTGGTAGGAAAAATTTGATCCAACTCAAATACACGCTCCAAAGGCTCGCCTTTTGGAGCTTTTTAATTGCAAAATATTGAGTGATGTTAAAAGATCGGAGAAGATCGAAGCTTGGGAAATGTAATACTATTATCCAATAAATCGAACACTGCAGCAGTGTGCTCGCCACTTCCTACAAGCTATAAAAATAAAAAT
>JAUMYO010000054.1 GCA_030528605.1 Peptostreptococcaceae bacterium
GTAGTACAAAGGGCGCATCCTTTACACTTCTCCTGATAAAAAGTTACCTTTCCCTTAGCCATTTTAACCTCCATACATAAAAAATCAATAGTTACCACATATCACTAAATGTCGAGCCATTCAGTAATTTTTATGTCCCTTAAAAGATCGGGAACATTTATTATATGACCTAAGCCAAATAATCACATCCACTCTTCTCTCATGATCATATCGATCGAAAACAGTTCATGATCGAGATCATCTTGGAAAGAGTTCTTATC
This sequence comes from Peptostreptococcaceae bacterium, assembly GCA_030528605.1. Classification (GTDB taxonomy): domain Bacteria; phylum Bacillota; class Clostridia; order Peptostreptococcales; family Filifactoraceae; genus JAUNKE01. The sequence continues at coordinate 261 of JAUMYO010000054.1, forward strand.
CAAAAAACTCGGATAAACGATATATTTTACCGGGATCCCCGTGAGCTCACTGACCCCTTTAACTAATCGAGCTCCTTTTAAGATGTCCTCTTTTGAAGTGTCCCTAAGCATATGAGTATTGCTCACTAAACCGGTAACGGTAAGCTTGCTGGCTCCTTCGATCTCTCTTATATATTTGACCACATCATTAGCATCAGCAGTATATTCTCTGTTTCCGTTAATGACCATGAACATATCATAAGGATGCTTCCGAATGATCTGATTCATAGAACCCAATACTCGCGCTCCCAACTCATCACCGCCGACATCCATAACATAATCATAATTCTCATCCAAGATCGGAACACTCAGATCAGCCGAGATCGCCGGGAGATCCAAAGTGGAATTTCTTAAAATACTGGAATAGGAAATGATCCCGTGTTTCTCAAGAATACTCTCTTTTTCTCTCGATCGAAAGTATGGATTGATCACATCCAGGTCGGAAATTGCTATCTCCCTCATCCCCTTTTCAGCCGCTCGTTTATTTGCCAGTTTGATCGCATAATTGACAGAGAATTCGGTTTTCCCGCTACCATAATGACCGACGATTATTCGTACTCTTTTATCCTCTATTATCATCTTGCCTCTCTTATTTACCTACATAAACCTTTGCTTCTTCTTCTTTGCTAAGCACCCTGATCGCCCCTTGAGCCAATGCGATCATTTCATCCTCTCCCGGATAGATCACAACAGGCGCAAATTTACTTACTTTGTTTTTGATCATATCGGTAAACATCTGAGAGTACGCGATCCCTCCGGTCAATATGATGCCATCCACTTCACCATCCAAAACGGCTACTGCCGCTCCGATATCCTTCGACACCTGATACGCCATGGCTTGATATATCGATCTTGCTCTTTCATCGCCTTCTTGGATCATCTTTTCTACTTCTCTTGCATCATTGGTCTCCAAATAAGCAACGATCCCACCGTTTCCTTTTATCCTCTTCTTTAGTTGATCATCCGTCATTTTTCCGCTCAGTACCAGTTTCATAAACTGTCCGACCGGGAGACCCCCTGCTCTTTCCGGAGAGAACGGACCGTCCCCGTCCAGTGCATTGTTTACATCAATGACCTTCCCTCTTCGATGTGCTCCAACAGAAACTCCTCCGCCTAAATGTGCCACGACAAGATCTACTTCCGAATAAGATCGCCCCAGTGATCTCGCATATCGCCTAGCTACCGCTTTTTGATTTAATGCGTGAAAAATGGAGATCCTTTCGATCTCGGGGATCCCGGATATTTTAGCGACCGGATCCATCTCATCCACAACGACCGGGTCCACGATAAACGCCGGAACAACAGCAGAATCTGCGATCTCCTTCGCAATAATGCCTCCCAGATTGGAAGCATGTTCTCCAAGCACTCCGTCTCGGAGATCTTCCAGCATTTTTTCGTTCACTTCATAGGTTCCTCCTTCCATCGGATGGAGCAAACCGCCACGCCCTACAACAGCATCCAGATCATGAGAGTTGATCCCGACTTCTGCCAGCGACTCCAAGATCACTTCTTTACGAAAAGACTTCTGCTCTGCAACTGTTTCATATTTTGAGATCTCCTCGCTCGAATGACGTAAGGTTTTTTCCATGATCATAGTTTCGTCTTCAAAAACCGCGATCTTGGTCGATGTTGACCCCGGATTGATAACCAATAGTTTATACATTTCCCTTCCTCCGTTTATTTTGAAAATTTATCTGCATAAAGCGCAGAAAGAATGATCGAATTCAGCTTCGCTTCATCGGAATCTGCTCTTGATGTCAAAATGATAGGAGTTGCAGCCCCCAAGATGATCCCTGCAAGCTTGGCATCCGGCTGGAAATACGTGATCGATTTGTACAGAATGTTCCCCGCCTCGATATCAGGGACAAGAAGAATGTCACATAGCCCTGCTATCGGATCGGTCACTCCTTTATGTCGAGCAGCTTCTTGAGAAATAGCATTATCCAGAGCAAAAGGTCCTCCAACAACAAAGTCCTTAAATCTTCCTTCATCATTCATACGCTTAAGTTCTCCTGCATCTACTGTAGCAGGCATTTTTTCATCCACTTTTTCTTTGGCACAAAGCGCTCCGACTTTCGGTTTCTCGACACCGATAGAATGCGCGAGCTTTACTGTGTTTTCTATGATCGCAACCTTTGTTTCTAAGTCCGGAGCAATATTCATCGCTGCATCCGTTACAAAGATCAAGCGATCGTAGCCGGGCACCTCAAACACTGCACAATGACTGATCGGCTTTCCTGTTCTAAGCGAGAGCTCTTTATTAAGGACTGCTTTTAATATGATGGAAGTGTCCACCAGACCTTTCATCAAAATATCCGCCTTTTTGTCCGAGACCAATTTGGCAGCTATATAAGACGATTCCGCTTTATCCGCATTATTTATGATCGTGTAATGATCCGGATCGATCCCTAATTCTTTACAGATCCGGATGATCTCCTCTTCGATCCCAACCAAAATCGCATGGATCGCCCCGAATTTCCGTGCATTTTCAATAGATAACAATACATCTTCATCATGTGCACACGCTACTGCAACAACCTTCGGTTCCAGTTTTTTAGCATGATCCAACATCTCTTCAAAACTTCTCATTCATTTTCTCCTAACTTGCTTAATAAAACTTCTTTTACTTCTACCAAAATATTATTTACCGGATAATCTACAAAAAGATCGATCGGATACAGATCCTTGGGTTCAACATTGTCGATCTTTAAAACGATCGATCCTTCCGAAATGGCTTGCTGATAACTTTGGCTGGCTCTAAAGCTCACATGTATCATTTCCGGCAAAGCGGATCGGATCTCTTCCTCACGGATCGTGGTCATCAGCCGAATATCACTTGAAGGGATCTCAAAGGAATAATCCACCTCTTTTTCAGGCAAAACTCTTAAGCTCACTCGATTTAAGGACATGCTGATCCCCTCGATATACTGAAGATCCACCGCTCTATCATTGTATCGGTTGATATCTTGGATCGCGATCTCTTTACTAAAGACCTTGTCGATCACTTGAACCTTGCTCGGCGAACCGGTGATCACGATCTTCTCATGATCCGGGACAAAAGAGTCCGCTTCGACTTTTTCTCCTAAAGAATCGACAAACAACAACTCCACCGGGACTTCCTTGCTCTGCTCGATCTTAACATCCGCAACGATAAATTCTCTATCGACAGTCACCCCTTTGACTTCCGTATTTTTTGAATCGACCGGTATCAGTCGGACTTTCAAGCTATAGTCCTTATTTACACCATCTACATCGATCTCTGCATTTATTTTCGAAACCTTATCCACTTGACTTTTGGGTCCTTCCACATAAGCATAGTCTCGATTGATACTGATCTTTTTGATAGAGAACGTCTCTCTCGGCTGTCCTTTTTGGATCAGATCTATACTTTCTTTTGAAACGATACTCTCCTCAAGATCTACATAAAGATTTTTCGGCTCAAAGCTATATTCTATATCGGAAGGCGCAGATATTGATAAAAATAAATGATTCTGCCCGGGGACCGGGTCTTCTATCATTCCTTTCACTTTCGGACCGGTGCGGATATAGTTCAGCAACGATGAACGTCTCCCTTTTACATCCACATTTACTGTAAGCTCTGCATCATGCGCAAGAACAAGCCCTTTCTCCTCGATCTCATCGATATTGATAATTTCAGAAACAGGCACATTTTCCATGCTTTCGATGCGAATGGGGTCCTCTTTCTCCATGATATAGACCCACATCCCAAATGCCAAAAGAAAACTAAGCAACTTAACTTTGAAGCTGTCCGACTTCAAGCTGTCAGAAAATCTTTTTTTTGTCATACGGACTCTCCATTCTCAAAAAGACTTTTCCTGTCCATCATTTGAAGGCTTCTTTTCAGATAGATCTTTAAGCTTTCTTCAGACAGATCTCTATATAGTTTTCCATTTTCTGCGATCGAAACATTTCCCGATTCCTCCGAGATCACAAGCGCAATACTATCCGATTTTTCGCTCACACCAAGCGCGGCACGATGTCTCGTCCCCACCTCCTGATTTAAAGCACTGTTCTCCGTCAACGGCAAAAAACAACCTGCAGCCATGATCCGATCTCCTCGAACGATGACCGCTCCATCATGCAATGGTGTGTTCGGTTCAAAAATATTGATGATCAACTGACGACTGATCTTAGCATCCAATAAAGTCCCCGTCCGAACGATCTCATTAAGACCGGTCTCTCTTTCAAAAACGATCAAAGCTCCCGTTTTGCTCTTTGACATCATTACTGTCGCCGCCTTGATCTCCGACACGATATATTCTATTCTCGTTTTATTGCTGTCAGAAGCTCCTTTAACAAAGATCTTCGTTCGACCAAGTTGCTCCAATGCTCGACGAAGCTCCGGCTGAAAAACGATCAACAACGCCATGATACCTACCGTCATCGTCTTTTGTAAGATCGTATGGATCACTTGAAATTGCATCCTGTTGGATACCTCGGTCGCAAGCAATAAAATAAATATTCCTTTGATCAATTGTTCCGCTCGAGTTTCTTTTATGAGCAAATAGATTTTATAAAACAGATAGGCAACGATCAAAATATCTATAATGTCAAATATCGTAATGTTCATTATGATATCTCGGATGCCCCACATGATCGCTACCTCCTTTCACATTGATAATGGTACAAACAAAAGCTTTACTCTCAGAAAAACTACGTATGCTCAAACAAAAGCAGCTATGCGCATGAACGAAGAAATATCCGATCGATCCCTGAAATTATAAGATCCTTACCATATATCGTATTTCATAACATTGCTTACTCTCATCATATCCATAGGATAGGACATTAAATTTTTTATGTATGACCGGGCTATGAACATTCTGCCTGTGCTGATATCGGATAACCGATCTCGGCATATCAGCGACTTTCATCAATATCTCTTGGATCGGATCTCCCGATCGGGGGCACAGTCCTCCGCCATTTCGATAAAAAAGATCCCCGGGAATCGATGTTATCATAAAATACCGGATATCCAAACGATTCGATGACCCAAAGAAAATATTATGACTTTCTATATAACACGATAGATCTTCACTATATTTTCCCATTCTCTTTTTTGTGGATCTTCTTTTATTATTCCATACAAAACGCGTTTTTTCAAGCTATAAAGTACATTTTACAATTTTCAGAATTACTTTTCAAAATTAAAAGCCCATAATTGTACTCACGCTAAAAAAATTCCGTTCTAAAGTTTTAACTAGATAGACTTTTCTTTCATTCTCCCAACTTTGTTTGATAGTGTATTGACTGAAATTGTTATCTATGGTATAGTTTTAACTGTATTTGGTTTTAGATTAAATTGCGATACCGTCCTGATCAATTCAGTTTGGGATCTTGGGGTTCGTCTTTTTATCAAACTGGTATAAAATAATCGATAGGAGGTATCTTTGTATGAATAAAGGTACGGTTAAGTGGTTTAACGCAGAAAAAGGATTCGGATTTATTACAGATGAAAATCAACAGGACATTTTTGTTCACTTCAGCGGGATCGTTTCCGATGGATTCAAAACGCTATCTGATGGACAGAAGGTTACTTTTGAAGTTTCGGAAGGAGCGCGCGGACCACAGGCAGTCAATGTTGTTGCCGAGTAATTCAATAACATATTGTATAAGTTAGATCTTATACTTAGCTCGATTCAAAAGATCGCACCCCTTTCCGTTTTGATGTCGGCAGGAGTGTAGATCACAGCAGATCCTTATTTACCGGATATCATTTGGATCAAAGAGCCCTATTAAAACGAAGATCCCTAAGAGATCGATTTTCTTAGGGATCTTTTTATTATACACTGTCCGCTTCATGTCGGTCCATTTCAGCTTCTCCAAAACAGATCAGTATATAAAGCTTGAGTGCGATTTACTGTAGATATTCATGATGATGGAAATGATGATCATCCCCATCAACACTGAACTTCCACCATAACTTACAAAGGGTAGCGTAACTCCTGTTACCGGGATCAACCCGATCGTCATTCCGATGTTTTGAAAAGTTTGATAAAAAAACATTCCAAAAAAACCCATTGAAATAAGCGTACCGTAAAAATCTTTTGAATGGACCGCGATCGAATAGATCCTACTCAGCAACAAAAAGAATAAAACGATCACTATGCCCATCCCTATGATCCCAAACTCCTCACCTAGGATGGAAAAAATAAAGTCGCTCTCCGGAACCGGTAGAAATCCAAATGGTATCAAAGTCCCCTTAAATAACCCTTTGCCAAAGATCTGTCCCGAACCGATGGCGGTAATAGACTGGATCACATGGTAGTTCCCTTTATAAGTCGGGTCTCCCGGATGCAAAAATGCTTCCAATCGTTCCATCTGATGAGGTTCCAATAGTTGAAATTTATAAATAAGAGGGATCGTTATCACCAAAAATAGGAGCCCTCCTATAATATATTTTTTGTTTAACCCTGCAATGAAGAGACAAAATGCACTGATCATGCAAAAGACCAATATCCCTCCCAGATCCGGCTGCTTTTTCAAAAGATATATAATGGGAAGCGGATATAAGATCGACGGGATCACTTCGGCTATAGTATTTAACTTATTTTTTCTCCGTTCCAAAAAAGAACTGTACGCCAATGTAAATGTTACTTTAGCTGCCTCTGACGTTTGAAAATACATAAATCTCAGATCGATCCAAGATCGAGCTCCATATTGCACATCTGCCGCAAGCCCGGGAACATAAACCAAAAGCAGTAATATGATCGAGATAATATATAGATACCGATCGTATCGCTTCAGAACACTGTAATCAACGCCACTTGATAAAAATAAAAATATCATCCCCAACAAGAAAGCAAGCCCTTGTATCACCAACTTTTTGGTGCTAAACTGAGTTACTGAAGCAATTAAAACCAATCCTATCGAGAAAAGGATACAGACCAAGAGCAAGAGGATCTTATCATATTTTCCCATCGAAAAAATTCTTTTCATTGTCTTTTGATCATTTTGATAGGGATATTTGCAACCAATGCATTCACCATTTCTCCCTCATCCGTTTCAATTTTTTTAACTCCAACATCCATTGAATTATCATCTATTTCAACATATCTGCTGATCACTTCCATGATCTCCCCTTGAAGTTTTTCTAACATTTCTTCGGAAAGACCGCCCTTGTCCTGCATCAGAACAACTTTAAGCCTATTTTTCGCGATATCTTTTGACTTTTGTTTCCCTGTTAAAAAACCAAAAATATTCATACTATCTCCTATTTTCTATTTGCCTGTAAAAATTTTTTGCAGCCTTTTGAAAAATCCATCTTGAACATCCAGGTCAAGAAATTCGATCTGTTCCCCTGTGATCCTCTTTGCAATATTATTATAAGCTTTACATGCGATCGATTGTTCATAATTAATAACAGGTTCACCTTTGTTCGTAGATATTACGATACTCTCATCATCCGGGATGGAGCCGATCAGTTTAACGCCCAAGATCTCTAAAATGTCGTCTATGTCAAGCATATCTCCACTTTTTACCATATTGATCTTTATTCGATTCACGATAAGCTGGATGTCTTCTATCATATTCGCTTCCAACAACCCGATGATCCTATCTGCATCGCGAACAGCTGAAACTTCGGGCGTAGTAACGACGATCGCGCGATCCGCTCCTGCGATCGCATTCTTAAAACCATTCTCTATTCCTGCCGGACAATCTACAAAAACATAATCAAATTCTTCTTTCAATAGATCTACAAGCTCTTTCATCTGCTCCGGTCGAACAGCATCCTTATCTCTTGTTTGTGCGGCAGGGATCAGAAAAAGATTCTCAAATCTCTTATCTTTGATCATTGCCTGCTTGGGCTTCGCCCTTTTCTCAACAACATCCACCAGATCAAAAACAATGCGGTTTTCCAGCCCCATAACAACATCCAGATTCCTAAGTCCGATATCTCCGTCGATGACCACGACTTTTTTCCCTAAAGTCGATAATGCCCAACCAATATTTGCAGTCGATGTAGTTTTTCCTACACCACCCTTTCCTGAAGTTACAACAATGACTTGTCCCATACATCCTCCTAGTTAAAATTGTTCGATCCTTATCTCCCCGTTCTCCACAGATACCATAGCGTTCTCAATAATTTTAGCATCCTGTGGCGGTACCGCGAATACATCATGTATCCTTATTTGTAGGGGCAATAGCTTTAGTGCCGCGATAAAAGAATGTTCATCATTCCCTTTGCCGGCGTGAGCCATCCCTCTAAAATTACCCATAACGATAATACTTCCCTTGGCAATGACCTTCGCCCCCGGATTCACATCTCCAAAAATTATCACATTTCCGTCATATTCCACTTCCGATCCGGATCGCATATTTTCAAAAACAAATTTCGTTTTTAAGTTTCCGTCATCCGCTTTGGTCGTTTGCAAGGTGTTCTTTTTGCTCTGCTCTGTAATTTTTTGAAGTTTGTTGATCGTCTCATCGAATGAGGATAGTTTCTCATTGAGTTTTTGCGCAGATATCGAAATATCTTCCGGTAGATCGATATCTTTGGTTTTTGTCGATATCTTTTTTACCGGATCTCGTTCACCAACCGATAACTCTTTATTCGGATCGTCTTCAGGTCCTGATGCAAATCGGACCCCATAACTCTCTTCCAAGAGATCTTGTAAATACCTTACATCAACTTTTTTAAGCCCGGGTGCTTCCAAGCGGAAAAACCTTGCTCCTTGAAAAAATCCGTTAGATTCTTCCAGCTTTTGTAATAACTTCTCTCTTGCTTCAACAAAAGGCACTTTTTCATCAATGATGATATAAAATCCGTCTCTTTGCCCCTTAATTTCAACTCCCATATTTTCCTTCCTATTCTAAGCAATGTGATCTATAAAACTAAAGCCATTATCGGTCGCTTCATTGCCTTTAAGATTAAAATATTCTGCATAAACATCCCTCGCGATCGCCGATCCATACCCCCCATGACCTCCCTGGAACAAAAGCGTCACCACCACGATCTCAGGCTTATCTGAAGGAGCATACGAAACAAACCAAGCGAACGGATCATATTTTTCTTTGTATAGATTGATCTTCTCTATCGTCATATTGGGATTTAGATCCAAAATAGCACGCTGCATATAAATATTTCTTTTTAATCGATGCTTATCATCCTTCTCCAACTTATCCGTTAATTGGATGACTTCTTGCTTATCGACCCCGAATCGATCCATATATTGCATCAAGTAGGCTTCCTCATCCGGAAATGGGATCTTCCCTGATTTTTGCGCCGTTCCCGTTTTTGAAGCAACTTTTATCGGAAAAGAGCGGAAGTAATCACTGGCAGACCCCTCGTCCGTCACATCTTCCATTCCTTGTCTAATAAACTTCAAATTGTTCATATCATTCAGATCGATCTTTTCACTTCGTTTCTCTACGATCGTGCCGGAAGATTTATCAGCAGATTCGATCTTCCCAACGATATTTACCTTATTCAAGTATCCGTCATTAGCGATCGCAGCCACATAACGGGCCATCTGGATCGGAGAATACTTATGCGCACCTTGCCCGATCGAAAGATTAAAGCTGTCTCCGGTCTGCCATTTGGCAAATTTGAAATACGAAAACTTTACCAGATCGGCAATTTTTTCTACATATTCTCCTTTGACACCCAGATCTCCTAAGCGACGAATGATCTCACTTCTGCTCGGATCTTCTTCCGTCCAGCTTACGATGGTATCGATCTTTTTTTCATATGCTTCCGAATCAAAAGATATCCCCTCAAAATAGGTCTTCATTCGTCTTGTTAAGACAGATCTCAGCTCCATTTTTTTAGATTGCATTTTTGCTTCGATGCTTGGAACTTGTCCCGCAACTTCTTCGATCTCGATCCCCGATTTTTCATTAAGCCCGAATCGAGTGGAATAATCCAGTATATCATGTATTTTAATATCGATCGGTAGTTTTTCGTTTTTTGTATAATCATAGCCGGTGGCAACGCAATAAAAGTAATAATTACAAGAATCCCTCAAGGCATCCATCAGATTTTCGGGCCCATGGATCCCTCGCTGTTGATTCCATAGCCAACACCCGAAGGTATTGGAACCCATCTCGATATACCCTTTATCATAAATCGTTGCATAAGGGCTTAATCCCAACTCAATACCGGTCAGACCCGTGATCATCTTAAAAGTGGATCCCGGTGCCTCCGTCGTCATCGTTGCAATATTATAAAGAGGCTTCGGTGCCAATTGATCATTAAGATTCGCCGGTGTGAGTTTTTCAAATTCTTTTTTTGTGATCCCTCGAGAAAACAAATTCGGATCATAATCCGGATAACTTGCCATTGCTAAAACATCTCCGTTTTTAGCGTCCAATACAACAACCGCACCGGACTGAGCCTTATTATAAATGTTCAGATTATCCCTCATTCGGATATTCCCCCACTCCGACTCATAATATCCGCCGGCTTGGATCGTTTTGAGCGTTTTCTCTAAAGATGCTTCGGCAACCTTTTGGAGTCTGTGATCCATCGTCAAATACAATGTATCTCCTGACTTCGGATCTTGCCTGGACAATACATCGACCAATCGCCCTTTAACATCGACCTGTACTTGAGTATATCCTTTTTCTCCCCTAAGTTTTTCTTCAAAACTTTTTTCAACACCCGTTTTCCCAATGATATCATTCGGAGAATAATTTAAGCCTTTTATATATTTATCGATTTCCGCTTGTGAAGAGATCTTCCCCAGCTGCCCTAAGATATGTGAGGCATGATTTCCAAAAGGATAGTATCGTATGGAGCCGGGTACTATTCCTATCCCCCTCAAATTGATAGAGTTTTCTTCTATTTTTGCAACCGTGCTGCTTTTGATATCTTCAGCGATTTTTGTCGGCTCATATTGATAGTATCCTTTTTCACTGATCAAAAAACGGATATTCATTATTTTTCTTGCTTGTACATCACTTAACGAATCATCGATCTTAAAATACTTACGAACATATTCAAAAGCTTTTTGTGCGGATATCAAATACATCTCTTCTTTGTTGTCAAAATCATCTTTGTACTTTTGAAGATATTTATCGATCCACTCCTTCTTCTTAATATTTTCCGTAAATTCATTCTTTGAAACGGAAATAGGCGGATAATAACCCGCTTCGATTATTTTAGCTTGAACGGCTGCCCGATCATCCTCTGATGAGATTTCGATGACCCCTTCGTTTTGAAGGATCTCGACTATATAGTCAAAAGTCTGCTCCGCCGTAAAATCCTGCGGGATCTCATTGGAGCGTTTCCATTGATCGATACTTTTGTCAAAGGTAAATTCATAGTTCCCTTCTTCAATAACGATCGGAAATTCATCAATGATCTCTTCCTCTCCACTTTCCAGTATCCCTATGATAAATTCAATGACATCATTTAATTCCTTTGTAGTCATGCTTCCGGGATACAATTCGACTGAAAATGCTTCTCTGCTGCCCGCAAGCAATGTTCCATACCGATCTCGAATCTCTCCTCTAGGTGCATTTTCAACGATCCTGCGATAGATCTTATTTTTTGCGATATCAGAATATTGACTCCCCTTTATGACGGAAACCTGTATCGCTTTTGCCATTAACATCATAAAAAAAACACATAGAACAGCATACACGATCTTGTTGCGAAGGTCATTGTTTATAGTATCTGATTTAGTTTTATTGTTCATCTTACCACCAATTTTTCATAATATGCTGCAACAACGGACGAGACAAGATCCATAAAAATAATCCTGCTATAGTATTCACCAAAACACTTTTACCGATCACATCCACAAGGAAAGATGTCCGATACGGAACAAAGAAGAGCCAATCCAAACTGAAGCTATATAAAACGGTAAGCGAAGTGGTAAGCAATAAGATGATGACCAAACTCCAGATCCGATCTTCATATAGTCGATCCATGATAAATCGAGTCAATGCACTCATCAAAAGCATCCAGATCATATTCAGAGCAAAGATCGGACTGATCAAAATATCATAAATAGATCCCACGAGTGCGACACAGATATAATGAGTTCTGCCATCAACATTTGTTGCCAAAATAATACAATATATCAATAGTAAGTTAAGATTCACGCCCATTATCGAGAATTTATTGAAAACAGAAAGCTCCAGTATAATGAGAATGATCCCAAAAATTGAAAGAACTATTTTTTTCATGATCATCAACAGCCTACTCCAAGATCCTCGTATTGACTACCAAAAGTTTGTTCAGTTCATTAAAATTTGTGTAAGGTTTTATGATCACATATTTTAATAAGTTGGAGCGATCTTCGATCACTTGATAAACTTCTCCTATTTCGATCCCCGCAGGATAAACGCCCATTCCCGAAGTTATCAAAATATCACCGACCAGTACGTCCGCATTATCAAAAATATATCCCTTCAACATCCCGGAAGGCATTTCACTAAAGGCATCTACATTGATATTTTGACTCGCGATCCCATTTACAGCATCTTCTCGGACCGCCTTAAAGCTGATCGATATTTGAGAATCTAAGATCGAAAGCACTTTGCTATAATCTTTTTGAGTGTCCTGAACGATACCCGCCAGTCCATTACCGCTTAAGACCAGATCTCCTCTTTTGACACCATCGCTCTCACCGGCAGAAATCAAAAATGAAGTGTAAAAAGCATTTGCATCTTTAGCGATGAGATCCGCGGTAATATGACTCTTATAAATTTTTTCTTCTTTGTGATTAAGGATCTTTTTTAAATCATTTAAATCTTGAAGCTCCTTTTCACTGATCGTATTATCGATCAACTGACGTCTAAGTTTCGCATTTTCTTCTTCAAGCTCCTTTATGCGGATATCTTTCTCATCATGTACATATTTTTGATCGACAAAGGCAACGATCCGATCCGAAGAGCGAGAAATCGTTTTTAGGATCGGGTTTAGAACGCGTTTTATGAAAGAGTTTCCAAAGATCTCATTGAAAACAAATATCACCATCAAAGTGATCGCTAGCCCGAATAATATTTTTTTTAATGTATTCTTTTGCATTGGTCTGTTACAAATACCCCAGCCTTTTCAAACTGGCGTATTCACCATCTCCTATAATGATATGGTCTATCAACTCTATCCCCATGATCTTTCCTGCTTCCGATATTCGCTCGGTCAATCGAATGTCCTGATCGCTAGGCTCAGGATCTCCTGACGGATGATTATGGACTAAAATAAGTTTGTTAGCAGCTCGAACGACCGCTTCACGAAATACTTCCCTGGGATGTACGATCGATGAATTCAGGCTCCCTTCAGATAAGGTCACATCCCCTACGATGCCTCCCTTTGTATCAAGAAGAAGTAATTTGACGATCTCTTTTTTGGAGTACCGCAACTCTTCCATAAAAATATCCGCCACAGACTCCGGAGAATCAATATTATAACGTTGGACTCCTCTCGCCTTTGATATCCTTCTGCTCAACTCCAACGCAGCATATATTTTTGTCGCTTTGGTATTTTTTATCCCCTTGATCTCTATGAGCTCAGACATCGTAATATCCGCAAGACCCTTTATCCCTTTGGCTTTATGAATGATCATTTTCGCCAGACCTAATGCAGAATGCTCTTGCGTCCCCGATCCAACGATAATTGCTAACAATTCTTCTTCACTAAGGCTACTCGCCCCCAAAGCGATCAGCTTTTCTCTCGGTCTTTCCTGAATATCGATATCCTTTATCCTCATTATCCGCTACACATCTTTCTCAAACGCTATACTCGGCATAGCATCGGTAAGTACTTTCGTAAACAAATATCCCGATCATCCTTACATCTTCAAGTATGATCCATGATACATTATATTCTGCATTATCTTTTAGTATATCACGTTATGACAACTATTTCTACAAAAAACTTAGCAAGGA
>JAUMYO010000055.1:0-7681 GCA_030528605.1 Peptostreptococcaceae bacterium
AAGCCTATTGAGCGATGCGGTTCAAAGATCAAACATTTCAGGCACTTGCTCCAAGTCGTCGCCATATGAGTGCCGTCCGTTTTTCCATCCGAGTGTAGCGGGGGATCGGAGCGTTTATCGGAGTGCCTTGGGGCATAAGATCCATTTTATATCAGAGGAGATCGCCGGGATGACCGGAGCTCCTCTTTATTTTTTGTGTTTGATGATAAAATTTATAAAATCCCTCTTGCTTTTTTGAGGATTTCGTTGTATTATTTCTGTATGTTAGTTCTTACTAACTCGAAAAACGGAAAAATCAGGAGGTTTTTGACAAAATGAAAAGAAGGATCAAAAGGGGATTCAATCTCATATTGATGATGTTTTTGGCGGTGGCGCTGATCGCCGGTTGTGCAAAGAAGGGAGATACGGGAACTCCTTCGGGCGGACCGGAAGAGAAAAAGCTGAAGGTGATCGCAACAACGACGATGCTTGCCGACCTTTCTCAGGTGATCGGAAAAGATCGAGTCGAGGTCAAAGGATTGATGGGTGCGGGGATCGATCCGCATCTTTATCAGGCGAGTGCGGGAGATGTCACCTTGATGCAGGAAGCGGATGTCGTAGTATATAACGGACTCCATCTGGAAGGAAAGATGGGAGAGATATTTGAGGAGCTTGCTTCTAAAGATAAAAACGTGATCTCGATCGAAAACGGTTTGGATCATGGAAAGTTGCTGATGGCGGAGGATGAGCCGAATGTTCATGACCCGCATATCTGGTTTGACGCATCGATCTGGAAGGATGCGGCTAAGGTGGTCGCAGACGGGCTTGCTGCGGCGGATCCGGATGGAAAAGACTCCTATGAGGCAAATCTTGCCGCTTATCTAAAAGAATTGGATGATGTCGATGCCTATATCAAGGGTCGAGTGGAAGAGATCCCGGCGGAGAGCAGAGTGCTCGTTACCGCTCACGATGCGTTCCAGTATTTCGGAAAAGCATACGGCATCGAAGTACAGGGATTACAGGGCGTGAGTACCGAAGCGGAAGCGGGTACCGGCGATGTGAGCGCATTGGCGGACTTTATCGTAGAACGTAAGATCAAAGCGATCTTTGTGGAGTCTTCGGTTCCGACCAAAACGATCGAAGCGCTCCAGTCGGCTGTAAAGGCGAAGGGGTTTGAAGTGACGATCGGCGGAGAGCTCTACTCGGATTCGCTTGGCGATCCGGGAACGGAGCATGGAACTTATATCGGAACGATGAAGGCAAATATCGACACGATCGTGAATGCGCTGAAATAAAACAAATGGGTTGTGGGCGAGGCTTACGACCCTTTTTTTATAAAAGATCCTCAGGGAAGGGTTCGTGTTGACTAAGAGCGAGTGTAGGGTGTAGGATAGAAGAGAGGTACTGAGGTACCGCAAAGAGTTGGAAATATGGAGGGAGTATGACGGAAAAATTTATAGTGGAAGTAGAGGACCTGACGGTGGCATATCAGGACAAGCCGGTGCTTTGGGACATCGATCTGAATATCCCTAAAGGAAGGCTGATGGCGATCGTCGGACCCAACGGAGCAGGCAAGACCACTCTGCTCAAAACGATGCTGGGACTGTTGACACCGGTGAGCGGATCCATCCGCTATCCTTTGTATGGCGATAAAGAGAAAGAAATAAAAAAACAGATCGGTTATGTTCCGCAAAGCAGCAGCGTCGATTGGGATTTTCCGGCAACGGTGCTGGACGTGGTCCTTATGGGATGTTATGGAAAGCTGGGCTGGTTTCGGAGACCGCGCAGAGAAGATAAAGAGCTTGCAAAAAAAGTATTGGAAAAAGTCGGGATGCAAAATTTTGCACAGCGTCAGATCAGTCAGTTGTCCGGCGGACAGCAGCAGCGAGTTTTTTTGGCGAGAGCCTTGGCGCAGGAGGCGGATATTTATTTTATGGACGAGCCTTTCAAAGGGGTCGATGCCCAAACGGAACGCACGATCGTCGATCTGCTCAAAGAACTGAAGTCGGAAGGGAAGACCGTCGTAGTGGTCCATCACGACCTACAGACCGTCAAAGAATATTTCGATCATCTGGCACTCATCAATCTCAAAGTCATCGCTTCGGGCGATGTCGAGTCGGTATTCACCGATGAGAATCTGAAAAAGACCTATCGCAGCACATCATCCCTGATCAGAAGTGAGGTGCATGATGGATAGTATCACATTATTACTCGGGGACTATACCTTTCGGATCGTAGCACTGGGATCCTGTATGCTCGGGATCATCAGCGGTGTGCTGGGCTGTTTTTCGGTGCTGCGAAAACAGAGCCTGCTGGGTGACGGGGTCTCACATTCCGCATTGCCGGGGATCGTACTGGTATTTATCTTGACATTGAGCAAACACACGGAGCTTCTATTGCTCGGTGCGCTGATCTCGGGCTTGCTCTCGACATTCTTTATGCTCGTCATCGTACGAAATACCCGCATCAAGTTTGACAGTGCACTGGCATTGTGTATGTCGGTATTTTTTGGTGCGGGGATGGTGCTTTTGACCTATGTGCAAAAGCTGCCGAACTCGAATCAGGCGGGACTGAGTCGATTCATCTTCGGGCAGGCATCGACCTTGCTTCGACGCGATATCGATATCATGTTGGTCTGCGGAGCGATCCTGCTCCTTCTCGTGATACTTTTTTGGAAGGAGTTCAAAGTCTTTGCCTTCGACAGCGATTATGCACAGAGCCTCGGTTTTGATGTCCAAAAACTGAATATCCTGCTCTCATTCATGATCGTGCTGGCGATCATCATCGGGCTTCAAAGCGTCGGGGTCATCCTGATGAGCGCGATGCTCATCACGCCGGCGGTCTCCGCGCGACAGTGGACGAACAAGCTGTCGGTGATGGTATTTCTGGCAGCCGTCTTCGGCGGAGTAAGCGGCGTGGTCGGGACCATGGCAAGCTCCATGATCTCCAAGATGCCGACCGGACCGTCCATCGTCGTTTGCATCTCCCTGATCGCATCGTTCAGTTTTTTGTTCGCGCCGCAGCGCGGGCTGATCTCCAAGATACGTCAGCGCCGACAGAACAAAAGATCGCTGGAAGGGCTTCGCAAAGAATATCAGGAAGATCTTTTTGAGACGAAAGGAGGTGCGCAGGGATGAGTCCACAATTTGAGATACAACTTATCGCCGTGATCGTTGCGGTCAGCTGCGCGCTCGTAGGGACATTTTTGGTGCTGACCAAGAAAACGATGATGTCCGACTCCATCACACATACGATCCTGCTGGGGATCGTGCTGGCATTTTTTGTGACCCATGATCTGTCTTCGCCTTTTTTGATCCTGGGAGCGACCTTGATGGGGGTAGCGACGGTCTGGATGACCGAAGCACTCAGTCGCACGAGACTGCTTTCCGAAGATGCGGCGATCGGTGTCATCTTTTCACTGATCTTCTCGATCGCCATCATTTTGATCACCCGATATGCCGGAGCGGTCCATCTCGATACCGATTCCGTGCTTCTCGGCGAACTTGCGTTTGCGCCGTTCGGTCGGATGAAGATCGCCGGGATCGATATCGGTGCCAAGGCGATCTATAGCACCGGCTTTTTGCTCGTGATGAATGTGCTTGCCATCGTGATCTTTTTCAAGGAGCTGAAGATCACGACCTTCGATCCGATGCTGGCATCGGTCCTGGGATTCTCTCCGGCTCTCGTCCACTATGGTCTGATGACCTTGGTTTCCATCACCGCGGTGGGATCTTTTCAGGCGGTCGGATCGATCCTGGTCGTTGCTTTCATGGTCGGACCGGCAGTCACCGCCTATCTGATCACGGACGATCTGAAAAAAATGTTGCTGCTGGGTTCGGGCTTCGGAGCTTTCAATGCGATCGCAGGCTATCGGCTGGCGGCTTTCTTCGATGTTTCCATCGCCGGATGTATGGCGATCATGACAGGGATCACCTTCGCGGTCGTGCTGATCTTCGGAAAGGAGCGAGGGCTGATCACGGTATTTCGTCGTCGCCAAAAACAACGCATCGACTTTGCCCGCTCCGCACTGCTTTTCCATCTGCACCACCATGAAGGCAAGCCGAATGAATCGATCGAGGCGGCACTTGCAACGATCGATCGCCACATGAGCTGGGATCCGGTCTTTACGAAAAAGATCCTCGGGATCCTTTCCGAAGAGGAAAATGTGCAGATCGTCGATGAAGTCATCAAACTCACACCGCAAGGGCGAGAGCTGAGCCGACAAAAATATCGGGAGATCTTCGGCGAGAGCTAGCGGATCGACCAAAGATACAATATTTCGGCGCGATCGATCCCGCGATGAAAAAAGAGATCGACCGACACTGCGATGAGATCGAAACTCCAAGGCAAGGGATCATACCGAATGTCTTGGAGTTTTTTGATACGCGGATCTGCCCGATGCCGGCAAAAGATCTCGGATGGAAAAAGTAACCATGAGTGTCTATGACAGATCCGAAATATAGGGTATGATAAAAGAAAGGATCTTTTGAGTCGTGTGTTGGTCAAACGATCCCCCACCTAAGCGAAGGAGCGGATAAGGATCGTTGAAAAGAAAGTGCGCCGTTTTTATAGATGCGTCATCCGATCGAAGCCGAAGGATGAGGGCAGGAACAAAGATCGGGCGATCTCATCGAGCGCAGTCGATCGGCGGGAGGTTTTTATGAAAGAGATTTTTTTTGCAAAAGAATTGGCATTTCGCGTCAAGAGTTTTAATCTATTGGGGCTGACGGGTATCGCCGTCTGTATATCGATCGTGCTGCTGTCACCTTTTACAGGGATCGGGATGAAAGGCACGGTCCTCAATATCCTTGCAGGGATCTTTTTGGTCGCGCTGCTGTTTTATGCGGCGAGGAGCAGGAATTATGAGCGATGCTATCTGATCGCGGTCATCGGGATCTTTTTGATCCTGTTTCCCGCTATGTTCTTCTACAGCGGAGGGTATCGCAGCGGAATGTCTTCGTTTTTCGTGCTGGGTATCGTCTTTACGGTCTATATGCTGAACGGCGAAAAAATGTTCATACTGACCTTTTTGCAAGCACTGATCTATATCACCGTACATATCATCGCCTACCGATCTCCCGAGACGGTCACCATGCTGCAGACCGAGTACAATGTCGTTGCCGATATCTGTATCAGTTCACTGATCGTGGCGGGGGCGATCGGCATTACGATGCACTTTCAATTTTCCTTTTATGAAGATCAGCAGAAACTCTTGGAACAGTCCCGCTCCGAAGCGGAGACGGCAAGCCGTGCCAAAAGTGCTTTTCTCGCCAATATGAGCCATGAGATCCGCACGCCGCTGAACATTATGATGGGTGCCAATGAATTGATCCTGCGAGATACTTCATCCGAGCATATCCAGCGACTTGCCAAACGGATCCGCCATTCCGGCGTCATACTCCAAGAGATCGTCAGCAATGTACTTGATGTGAGCAAGATCGAATCGGGCAAGATGGAGATGGTCCAAGAAGTGTATTCTTTTGCAGAGCTTGTGGAAAGCTTTGAAAATATCAGCCGAGAACTTCGGAAAAATTCAGCGGTCAGATATCATATGGAGGTCGATGAGGACTTTCCTCCTTATCTGATCGGGGATGTCATCTCGATCAAAAAGATCGCCGGGAATTTTTTGAGCAATGCGTTCAAATATACCAACCGAGGTCATATCGTACTGGAGATATTTTTTCGCCTGAGAGAGGATCCCGAAGAGATCATCCTCTGCATCGAGGTCTCGGACACCGGCGTAGGGATCCCGAAAGATGAGATCAAAAATATTTTTGAATCTTTCAACCGTGCCGATCTTCGGACTCATCGGCATATCGAAGGGACGGGACTGGGGCTTGCGATCGTCAAAGAACTCACCGAGATGATGGGCGGGACCGTACATGTCGAGAGCGAATACGGGAAAGGAAGCTGTTTTCGCGCGGAATTGCCGCAAAGGATCGCCGATGCTGCGGTCGAAGAGGAGAAAAGCGGCAACGATCATCTGTTTTACGCACCGCAGGCGAAGATCCTTGCGGTCGATGACAATGAAGACAATCTCGCCATCCTGCATGAGATGCTCCTTCCGACCGGTGTGCAGCTGGACTGTGTCATATCGGGCGCGGAATGCTTGGAGATCACGGAAAAGAATACATACGATGTCATCCTGATGGACTATATGATGCCCGAGATGGACGGACTGGAAGTCCTGCGCAGACTGCTGGATCGCAAAGACTTCAAAACACCGGTCATCGCATTGACGGCAAATGCCGTATCGGAGACGGAAGATATGCTCATATCCGGCGGTTTTTCCGCTTACCTGACCAAGCCGTTCACCTTGTCCGATCTTTACAAAAAACTTAGCCGACAGCTTCCGACCGATCGGATCGAAAAGATCGGCAGTGTCAAAAAAGAGTTCGTGGACTATAGGAGCCGGCACAAAGCACTGGGAGATAAGCTGGTAAGACATGGGCTCCATCTCAGCGTGGCATTGGAATATTTTGAAGGAGATCTGATACAGCTCTGCAAGATCGCCAAACTGTTGGCAGACCACTATGAGCAGGAGCGTGCCGAAGTCGATCGGATCGCAAAGGAAAAACCGCAGGATCTGAGATTCAAGGTCCACTCCATCCGCAGCCGTGCACGCAATGTCGGGATGTTCAAACTTTCCTCCGCGGCGGCGGAGATCGAGACGCTCTGCAATGAGCAGAAATTAGATGAAGCACTCACCCTTCTGCCTCATATGAACTACTTGTGGGAGCAAGGCTATCAGGGGCTTCGGATCCTGATCCGAAATATCGAAGCGTTGCAGTCCGGCGAAAAAGATGCGCACGATCCCGAAACGGAACAGTTCGATCCGAGGGCGATCTATCCGGACCTGCTCGCCGCGCTCAAAAATATGAATCGAAGACCTGCATTGAGCCGGCTGGAGAGCCTGTCGAATGTCGAGAAGGATACGCTCCGTGCGCAAAAGATCGAAGAAGCGACTGAGGCGGTGCGGGGATTTGATTTCAAAAAAGCACAACATATGATCAAAGAACTTTATGAAGGAGAGGGTTATGATGAAACACAAGCTGAAGATCCTGGTCGTTGACGATGATCCTATTCTGCTGGAGCAAACAGAGAGCCTGCTCAGTCCGACCTACGATGTCAGTCTTGCCATATCGGGAAAATTGGCACTCGACTATTTGGAAGAAGGGAATAGACCGGATCTGATCCTGCTGGACATCCTCATGCCCGATCCGGACGGCTATGAGACGCTCGCACGGATCCAATCGATCTCCGGCTGCAAAGAGATCCCCGTCATTTTTCTTACGGGCATCCTGTCACCGGAACACGAAGTCAAATGCCTCGAGAGCGGAGCACTGGACTATATCACCAAACCTTTTTCATCCGCCGTTCTTTTGGCAAGGATCTCGCTCGCACTCAAAAATATGAATCGATCCTTTATCGGCTACGAGCTTGACGAAAGCAAGATCGGCGACCTGAGAGAACCTCTCACCGCATCCGAGACCAAGGTGCTGCGCCTTATGGTGCGCGCTTATAACAACAAAGAGATCGCCAAAGAACTCAACTACAGCTATGATTATGTCAAGAAGCTCGCATCCCAAGTCATGGGAAAACTCGGGATCAAAAATCGCAGTGAGATCAAAAAGTTTAGGAAATAGCAGGACGCTCATATGCTTTTCGAGCGATCGGTTCAAAGATCGAACATTTCCCAAAG
>JAUMYO010000055.1:7781-14001 GCA_030528605.1 Peptostreptococcaceae bacterium
AGGACGCTCATATGCTTTTCGAGCGATCGGTTCAAAGATCGAACATTTCCCAAAGGATATCGGTATCAGTATAGAATACGGACGAGATACATTGATTTCCTGACACCGGATGCAAGGTCAAACGGTCGCAACTTGGTGCAAAGCTCCGGGCTTATTCATTCTTTTTTCGCTCGTTGATAAAGTCTCGCATCGCCTGGATGTATGGCGTGGTCAAACTACGCATCTTCGGAAATGCACGGAGCAGACGGCGCTGTGAAGATTTGAGCCGCATCAGATCGTTGCGAAAGCGGGTGAGGATCTCTTCCGCTCCGTTTGATCCTGCAAAGTCTTTGACTTCGCGGATCTTTTTGAGTATCGCTTCCGGTCCGAATTCCTGTCCGAGCTCCTCGTATTTTACGATCGCTTCCATCTTAAGATCTTCCAGCAGCCTCAATCGATCGTTCAGTTTGAGGATACTGTAGACGGTCTCTGCGAAGTCGAATACGAAAAAGAGGCTGAAGAGGAGGGCGGATAGCTTCAGAGCATCGACCGAGCTTTGAGCGATCCATCGGCTTGCGAGAGGGTGGATCGCAAAGTTCAGGATCACCGAAAGCGCACCGAACATGAGCGAATTTTTGAGGCAGATCCGTCCTCGAATATTAAAAGGATATGTCGAATAATCCCACCATTTTGTTTGGAAGGCTTTTTCGAGGAGATAGCTCGATATGTACTCTACAAGGCTCGTGAGGATCATCCCGGTAAAAAAGATCGTCAGCACTTCATCGGAGAAGGGGCGTAGGATCTTGAGGATGGCGAGTGCACCGATGCCATAGATCGGACAGAAGGGACCGCTGACAAAACCTCGGTTGACCCATCGACGTTCGAGGATGGAGCAATAGATCGATTCGCAGACCCAGCCTAAAAAACTGTAGAGGATAAAATAGATATAGATCGTAAGTATTGGACGCATAGAAGCTCCTTTGTTTGGCATGAAAAAGATCATTTTTCCGGATGGCGGTGTAGAGTTTGTGACTGTGGAGATCGGCAGGTATCCGCCGTGCCGAAGTCCTCTCAAAGATCGATCCGCCGGCTCTTAGGACATCTGTCCGAAGTCTCATCCGACCTCAGCCCATCTTCATATGTTCATAAGATCTTCGGCATACGGACCGAAGAGATCGCGTATCTGCTGAAGTCATTCGGTCTTCGGATCGTTTTTTGTCGGAAGCTGTGCCTTCTCGTGATGGTGATGAAAGGGCGGCGGCTGCAGCAACAGATTGACGGCGATGCCGATCAGAGTCCCCACAAAGGTGTGAAAGATCCTTCGTACGGCGTAGATGTGACCTTCTCCGGTGACCGCCATCAGATACACCACGGCAAAATAGACGATACATCCCGGGATGACCGAGTCTTCGAGTTTGAGCGCGCAGATGATCGTGATCACCGGGATGACGCCCAGTGCATTGATCAGGATATGATCGCTGATAAACAACATCAGGATCCCGATCGATCCGCCGACCAGCGTGCCGACATTTCGGATCAAAGCATTACGCAGCGATTCTTTGCCCGATCGTCCGATCGCAACGGAAGCCCCGATACAACCGAAAAAAGGTGTTTCGTGAAAAATATAGGTCATGACCGAAGCGGTGATCGCGACCGCAACTACGGTCTTCCAAGTTCTAAGACCGACTTTGAAATGTTTGAGTTCCATTTTTTCTCCTTCGATATTTTACCTAACGCCTATTATACTCTATCTGATCGGGGGATGCAATGTGTGACGCTCATCGAATTGCCGGACAAGATGGACCGAAGTCAAAAGAGGGAGCTGGACCAAAAGGAGATCGATCCGATCTGTTTTTTCCTGACCTCTTATTATGAACGACCGCAGGAGATGGACCTGAATGCTTTTTTGCAGTGTTTTCCCGGTGAGACGCTGATGACGAACGATGAGAAAGATGTCCGTCAGTTAAGAAGGATCCCGATGGATGATGTGGATGCGGTGATGCAGGAATATATGGGCATCGATCCCAAGGATATCAAAAAACGGGATCATGTTATTTATCTCGAAGGATACCATTCGTTCTATGTCTATTCGAGTGATTTCGGCGTAGGTCATTTCAGCTGCCGAAGCGGAACGATCGATAAAGACGAGGTACGATCGTTGTCCGAAGAAGATACGGTTTTGATGCTGAAACTCAGGGACGGGAGATTTTTTATCGAGTCTTTTGTCCCCAAATAGAGTATTTAGGATCCATAAGATAACAGCAGGTCTCGGCATCTGCTGTTTTTTTAGGAGCGCAGGAAAAACAGTCTAAAAAATTGTAACTTTTTTGTAACGCTTTACTGACGGTTTTGCGATATAATGACTTTAGGCAGTCGGGGACGGATCGTGCAGAAGATCCGACAAGCTGAGAAGAAGAACGGCTTTGAATGATATCCCGCAGTCTTTGGGAAGTTTATATGAGGAGAGTTTATGATAGAGATCAAGAATGTTTCAAAAAGCTTCGGAAAGATCCGGGCACTGACGGATATCGAGCTGACGATCCGAAACAATGAGATCTTTGGGATGATCGGTTCCAACGGAGCGGGAAAATCGACCCTGCTGCGTATCCTGAGCGGTGTGATCCGACCGGATCTGGGCTCGGTCCATCTGGAGGCGATACCGATCTATGAAAACCCCGAGGTGAAATCACGTTTTTTCTATATATCGGATGACCAGTTCTTTTTGGGCAATTCCACACCGATCGATATGTTCAATTTCTATGCGCAGTTCTATGATCGTATGGATGCGGAGCAGTTTCGGATGATGATGAACAGCTTTGGACTGGATAAGGACCGAAAGATCAAAACTTTTTCTAAAGGGATGAAAAAGCAGCTTTCGATGATCCTGGGGCTGAGCTCCGATGCGGAGTATCTGCTCTGTGACGAAAGCTTTGACGGACTGGATCCGATCGCCAAGCAGGCGATCAAGATCCTCTTTAGCGAAACGATGCGCAAACGAAGCCTGACGCCGATCATTGCTTCACACAACCTACGGGAGCTGGAAGATATCTGCGACCATGTGGGGCTGTTACATAAAGGCGGTGTGATCATGTCAAGGGATATCGGTGATATGAGGCTCAATGCAAAGAAGATCCAGGCGGTGTTCTCAACTCCGATCCGGGCGGAGGACATGGCGCCGTTCGATGTGGTGAGCATCGACAATCTGGGCTCGGTCTACACGATCATCGTATCGGGCAAAAATTCCGATGATGAGATGATTGAAAGACTTGATGCGAAGATGCGCAGTTTGGAGCCGATCTTTTACGAGATGCTTCCGCTGAATCTGGAAGAGATCTTTATTACGGAGTCGGAGGTGGCAGGTTATGATATCCGCTCGATCCTTCTACAATAAGGCAAAAGGCAAAGCGAACAGTTTTTTGATCCGGAGCCGCTTTATGCAGACGCTGTGGGCACCGTCGATCCTATTTGTGCTCTTGCTGTTCGTGTTGCCGATCTACTCGACGCTCAGCGCACAGAGTTATATGGAGTCTGCGATCGGATCGTCCTGGAAATTTGGGAGGGTCTACGTTTTCTATCATGTATTAGGGGATCAAAATTACGGGATGCGCATCATCACGATGCTGTTCGGTATCTTTACGGGATGGAATCTGTTTTCGTATCTTCACAGCACATCTCAGGTGGATCTGTATCACTCGTTGTCCATCTCGCGCAGAAAACTGTTTTTGTCCAACTTTATCGCAGGGAATCTGGCTTTTCTTATCCCATATCTCGTCAATGCGGTGCTTGCGCTGATCCTCTTTGTCGGGATCACGAGCTACGCGGACATGGGTGCTTTTTTGGTGGAGATCCTGCACAATCTGATCTTCTTTGATCTGTTCTTCCTCATCGGGATCCTCGGAAGCTTGATGACGGGGACCAAGGTCACGACCGTGCTGATGACGGCGGTGCTGCTCGAGATGACACAGATCTTGCTTCTCGGGACGCACACGTTGGCGGAGCGGCTGCTTTACACATTTGAATCCTATGATTGGGATTGGCATATATACACTTCTCCGGTGACGCTGAATTTTGTGGAGGAAGATACGACCTATATGATCTTTGTGGTACTCGGACTCTTCCTATTGTCCGTGATGCTCTTTGAGATCCGACCGTCGGAACTTTCCGGACGATCGGTCTGGGGCAGATGGTTTCCGCAATTTATCAAATATTATTCACTTGCCGGCTTGGCGATCGTCGGAGGGATCATCTTCGGCGATATCGGATCGTCGAAAAGCTGGATGTATTTCGGCTTTGCATTTACGATCTTTTTCGGACATCTGATCATCGAAGGGATCTATCACTTTGATGTAAGGCAGGTCTTTCGCAATTGGGGCGGTATGATCGCCTTTGCGGCAGTCTTCTTCTTGATCTGGGGTTCTTTTACGCTGGACTTTTGGAAATATGACCGGCGTTATACCTCGGCGGATCAGGCGGAGTATTATGAAGTGGATCTCGCAGATCCTTATTATGGGAGCAACAGCTATTCCTATCTGATGGTAGGGGGCAAAGGAGCCAAGATCCGGGTGAGCTCGGATCAAGGGAAGAAGCTGGTCGATCAACTGATCCAAAAAGGGATCGAGGGTGCTGTGGAACAGCGTGATCGCGATAAGAAAAAAGATCTGTACGATGAGGAAACCTCTTCGACAGAGGCTTATGACCCCTATTCGTATTCCGCCGACGAGAGAGCCGAACCGACCCGGATCACCGTCAAGCCGAAGGGCAGACCGGCGTACAAAAGAGTGTACCGCAATATCAAACTGAGCGACTTCAACAAGATCATGTTGGAATTTTACGATATGCAGGAATGCAAGTCCGCTGCGATCGAGAGCTTCATGAGTATCGATCCGAATACGGTCCGAACTCTCGCGCTGGAATTCCTCGTTCCGGATTCGAGCTATGATATCTCGTTGGATAACAAAAAAGACATCCTGCAGCTGATGAAAGCGGTCGAAGAGGACTTCCTCGATGTACGAGCGGAAGAGGTCGAAAACTCGCTCACGGTGGCATTGTTGGAATTTGATTTCGATTATGATATGTACAGAAACAACGAGGCGGAATATCCGGGATACTTCGCGATACCGATCTTTGAATGTTACGAAAGGACGCTTTCTCTTCTTGAGAAAAAGGACTATCTGAAGTACAAGAAGCTCACCGCGGAAGATGTTATCCGTGCAGAGATCCCGGCGGACATCTATGAGATCCTGAGAACGAAGGAAGGGCTCAAGCTTGCTGCGGATCCTAAGCGTGAAGAGGATGTGATCTTGGTGACCGACCCGGATCAGATCGAGATCCTGATGGAAAACTTTGCATACTCCGAGATGCTCGACTACAATCCGTTTATCACAGCAAAAGATCTGTATACTATACCGATCTTATTGAAAGAGCCATACGGCGAATCGATATATGTCTCCTACATCAAGCGTTTAGCCTGATGATATATAAAAGATACTGCGTATCTCGCAGGAGTGGGTCGCTGACCTACATAAAAATTCAGCGACCGTCACTCAAAGCAACGATCGATCGGCATCGACCTGATGTAGGTACTTTGCCAGGGATCAAAGTCGGTACGGCAACAGGGAAGATCGATCTGACCGCAAAAGACAGATGTGGATCGATCTCAAATGTGACCATGCCTTGACCGCTTTGTACCTACACCGCCCATCGATCTTGCAAACGCAAAAGTGGAGAAAAATAAAAATGACAACGACAAAGCTTCCATATCGACCCAAAAAGTTTTTGTCGTAAAAAGGATCAAAGCAAAGAAACTGTAGAGGAGAGCACCATTTTGGCCGGACGCTGCTGCTCTTTTATCGGATCGGAGCTTCCTGTAGTTTGCAGAGGAGATCGGGCTGAGGTCCGATCGGAGAGGTTTTTGGAAAGCGTTAAGATCTTTTTGAAAACAGCCGACATCTGCAAGCGAAACCAAAAATATAGTTTTGCCATGTGAGCAGAACTCCCCAAGGACTGCGATCAAACGTCAGTCCTTCTTTTTTGATACAAAACGCAAATGGTATTCGGACCATATAGAGGATGGTGAAGGACATGTTATACTGCTACCATCATCCAACAAAATAAGCCTATCAACATTCCGTTCTAATGAAACAACGAAACGGGCTAAGGCATCGTTCCGTATAAGCTATGAAAAATAAAAATGTTGTTAAGTGCCGGTTCTAAAGAATAATAGTATAATACTATAATACCA
>JAUMYO010000056.1 GCA_030528605.1 Peptostreptococcaceae bacterium
CATCTATACCGCATTCTGTATAGCCTTTTATCCACAGAATAACTGCTCTTAGACTCGCTTGTGTAATGTTCGCAATTTCTTCATTGCTATGTCCTAAGATCCGTAATTCGATCACCTGCAATCTTCGATCTTCTCTTTTATCTTTGGTCTGTTTCCTTGCTTGAATTATTTCTTCGAGTTTCTCTTTTCCTATGATATATTTTTGTTTCATTTTGTCCTCCATTCCTCCTTTATTATATCATAGTATCGTGTAATATGGAATGGATATTAGTATAACAACTTTTTATATTGAAACTCAACAGAAAACATAGGGATCATTTTCATTCTTTATTCGATGTGGTCGATAGACTATGCAAAACGATCGATAGGTCGATCCGACAGATCTGTGGAAGAAGCATCCATAGGGATCGGGTCTATGCTATACGCTCACATGGAGTTTAGTATCGAATATCCTCTGATAAAATGTAGTCCTATCCGTTTTATGGCTACGAAGAGCCGTTGGTTTTTATACTGATATCCGATAAGATCCTGCTCGGCAAGCTATCATTCGTTTTGGATCATACGGTAGAAGCTGATATCATATCGTGAAGCTCACAGGATCGTAGACTTTATCATCGGAGGATGGTCGTTAAGACTGCTCGTGATAAATAACGATAATGACCGGGATGGATCTTATTTCTTATTGAAAGAAAAAACCAAATGTTATATAATAAAAGCACAAAGATATTTTGTAATCGGGATCAGACCACCTTGTGAATTATTGAAGAAATAAGGAGGACATATGAAAAATTTTAAGAGCAGATATTTTTACATAATAGGGCTGATCGGTGCGATCCTATTGTTATCCGGATGTGCTCAGAGCAAGGGGGCATCTTTTCCGGTAGGTCAGGAAGATCTGCAGAAGGCGATCGACAAGCATCAGTTGGGATGGAGTGTCGTCAGAGAGATCGCGGAGGATCACGAGTTCTCCAAAGGAGGATATGGCAAAGCCTTTCATTTGGAGAAAGACGGAAGATCGCTGGGAGTCCTGACAACGATCCAAAAGGATGAGATGAGGGTGATCACATTGGTGTTGTTCGGGAGACCGCGTACGGAAGCGGGAGAAACTTTTGAAAATGTGCCGAAAGAAAATTGGCGGGAGGTCTTGCTGTTTTTGGGGGAGATATATGGCAGCGAACAATATACCGATCAGGCATATGAAAAAATGATGTCATATTATGAGAAGAATAAAACAGAGGATACGAAAACATTGCTTTTTAGCGAAGAATATGACGGAACACATTATAACACACTTTTTACCGAGAAAATGACGATCACTCATACCAGCGGCGACTCAAAACCGGAAGAGATAACGATCACCTATGATGATCAGGCTTCGATCAATATATCGAATAAGGCGGGGAATGATTTTTACCTGAACGGGATCAAGGATTATCAGTTCTGAAGTATGACCGTATCATCGACAATATCGTGAAAGTGATGCAGGAGATCCTGTGTGCAAAAGATACTTCTCAAGAAAGATCTTTTACACGCCGGATCTTCTTAGGATGAACGCTTATCTTGTTTGATAAATTTCATTTTTTGTGTTAGAATGATGAAGGAAACTTGTTTACAAAAAATGATGCACAGGTCTTGGCATCCCGTTTGGGGGATTGCGGTCGAAAAAAGGCGGCAGGACCGACTTTTGAAAATACAGAGGAGGATCGTATGAGCAAGATTCTTGTGATCGAAGATGAAAAACCGATCTCGGATATCATAAAGTTTAATTTGGAGAAGGAAGGATTTGAGATCATCACGGCTTTTGACGGGGTCGAGGGGCTTAGTCTGGCACGCTCGATCGATGTCGATCTGATCTTGCTGGATATCATGCTTCCGGGCATGGACGGTTTTGAGGTCTGCAAAAAAGTGCGTGAGAGCTCCAATGTGCCTATCATCATGGCAACGGCAAAGGCGGAAGAAGTCGATAAGGTACTCGGTCTGGAGTTCGGTGCGGATGATTATATCACCAAACCTTTCAGCGTGCGGGAGCTGACTGCAAGGATCAAAGCGAATATCCGCCGTACGGCGATGCCGATCCAGCAAGCGCAGAATGAGAACAACAAGACGGTGATCCGTTCGGGATCGCTGTCGATCGATCTGCTCAAATACGAGGTCTTGAAGAATGGGGAAGTCATCCCTCTGACGGTCCGTGAGTTCGATCTGCTCAAATTCATGGCGGTGCAGAAGGAACAGGTGTTCTCCAGAGAGCAGCTCCTGGCTTCGGTATGGGGCTATGAATACTATGGCGACATGCGGACGGTCGATGTTACCGTTCGCCGATTGCGTGAAAAGATCGAAGACGATTCCGCCAAGCCGGAGTTTATCATGACCAGACGAGGCGTAGGATATTACTTCAAAGGAGAATAGCGCAGAGGACTTATGTTCAAGAGTATAAGGTGGCGTCTGAGCGGGCTGTACTTTATTTTGGTGTTTATCGCGATGACGATCGTCGGGGTATCGGTCAGCGACCGTCTGGAGGATTATAATCTGGGGCTGGTCAGGGAAAACCTCGAGCTGATCTCCAGCAGCACCGTGCTGAGTATCATTCCGGAGGATCCCCCGAGCTATGATGATATCCAGCAGAGTATCGAAAAGATCGCTCTGCCCGTAGGATACAATGTTTATCTGATCGACGCACAAAGCTACAAGATCATCGCTGCGACCAACAGCAGCTATGTCGGCAAAAGTGCTATGAGCGTTCTCGACAATCGGGCGCTGATGATGACGATCAATGAAAAGACCGTGAATATGGACGTCCGCGACCAAGGGGGCGGTCTTAACATGTCCAAGATCTATACGAATGTTATCAAGGATAAGGACGGTGCGGAAAGATACATCATCTATTCGACCGCTTCGCTGAGCTCGGTCTATAGATCGCTCCGTGCGACGACGATGATCATCCTGTATGCTTCGGGGATCGCTCTGGTGGTCTCGTTGATCGTCGGTTATATCATGTCCGGATCGATCACGACACCGATCAATGACCTGAACACCAAGGCGAGCATGATCGCGAAGGGAGATTTTTCTCAGCGTGTACAGACCAAGTCGAATGACGAGATCGGGATGCTGGGCAATACTTTCAACTACCTGGCAAAAAGGCTGGATCATACGCTGATCGAGATGTCGACGGAGAAGAGCAAGCTCGATGCGATCATCAATAATATGGCGGACGGTCTGATGGCGATCGACGAGCAGGGCTTTGTCGTGCTGTATAATAAGTCGCTGATCAAACTCCTCCAGACCAAGGGGATCGTTTTGTACGGGAACAATCTGACCGACCTCGCCCGAGAACTGTCTCTCGATCTGAAACTGTCGGATATCAAACGCTCGCTGGCGGAACAGGATGTCGGGACCTTCATCATTGAGACCGATGACCAAAAAGTCCTCAAGGTATCCTGTGCGTATTTCAGCGATGATGCCCGAAGGCAGAACGGATTTATCCTTTTGTTCCAGGATATCACCGAGGCAAAGCAGCTGGATGATCTGCGCAAGGAATTCGTTGCCAATGTATCGCATGAGCTCAAAACGCCGATCACCACCATCAAGACTTATGCCGAAACGTTGGCTTCGGGAGCGGTAGACGATCCCGCGACCGCACAAAACTTTTTCGAGACGATCGAAAAAGAGGCGGATCGTATGACGGCACTCGTTCGCGATCTGCTGCAGCTGTCGCATATCGATTTCAAAAAGACCAAGTGGGAGATGGATGAATACGATCTGTCGAGCATTATCAAAGAATGTATCGAGCATCTGAAGATCTTCTACATCGAAAAAAAACAGGACATCCGATTCGTCGCAAAGGAGAAGGCGATCGTCTATGTCGATAAAACGAAGATCAAACAGGTCTTTGTCAATATCATCTCCAATGCGATCAAATATACGCCCGATGACGGCGAGATCCGGATCGATCTGAGGTGCTCAGGCAATAGCGTGCAGGTGCATATCATCGACAATGGGATCGGGATCCCGGCGCAGGATGTCGAGCGCGTGTTTGAACGATTCTATCGTGTCGATAAAGGACGCTCGCGTCAGCAGGGCGGCACGGGGCTGGGACTTTCGATCGCGCAGGATATCATCCGGGCGCATGACGGAGAGATCACAGCACGCTCCGAAGTCGGCAAAGGAAGTGAGTTTATTGTAAAACTTCCACTAAAAAAGGGATGATTTGTTAAGGAGTTTTAATTGTAGTGTAACACGATCGTAATATTTCGCCGATATAATAAGAGGAGAGAAAGTTATGGCATCAATGCAGAAAGGAGGAAAAAGATGAAAAGGCTCGGTATCACGCTGATATTTATTTTTGCAATTATAATGTCCGCTACAGTGCTCAGCTTTGCGAATCCGAAAAAGGAAGAAGTAAAGCCGATCCCTGTAGAAGAAGTTACCAAGATCGCAAAAGAGATCAAGGTCGAAGAAGGATTTATCAATAAACCGAAAGATTTTTCGATCAGTACGGTCAATGATACGCTCGTATTATCCGGTACGGGCAAAGAAAATGATCGCGTAAAGATCACGATGTACAAACGTGACGGAGAGAACTTTGTCGTTATGGGAGACAGCATTGAAATAAAGATCGGACCGCTGGGTGTGTTCACAAAAGAGCTGTCCTTGAAAGACGGATCTCAAAAATCACCGAAAGAAGCTGTTGTTTCAAAAGAAACATTGATCGTTTTGGAGCTGAAAAGAGGCGAAGTGTCGGTATGGGACTATCGCTTCGTTCGTTTTTCAAATGATAAGGAGGTCAAGAGATCTCTGGATGCGATCCCGGTCACTCCGGCGATCGGTGCAAAATAAGGAGCGTTATGAACAAGGGATCGATGCAAAATGTCACCATCATCTTGCTGGTGATGCTGTCCCTGGTTTTGTTATCCATCCGTTTTGAGCTGTTTATCGTGACAGGTGCCGCCAATTCAGGCACGCTGAGCAGTCGGTCAACTTTGAAATATTCTGTTCGTCCCAACACTATCATTTTTGATCTGGGAGCGGAGAACTCGACCAAGATATTGGATAAGAATGGTTTTTATTATCTGGAACTTTCGAGGATATTGGAGGATTCCATCAAAAACAAAATATCGGTCGAGCCTGTTTTGAGAACGGATCATCGAGAGAAGAGGACCTCAAAAAATATACAGCTTATTTTTGAACCTGCTATCGATCAAAGACTCCTGTATGGGAGTCTTTTTTTAGAGGATGGGAGCATTGGCGACTTTGACAAGATCAGGGAGATCATCATACCGCAAAACTACGATACTTCGATCTATCTGGAGACTGAAGATGATCGATATTTTGAGATCAAAAACACATCGCTGAATACCATGGCGAACTTTGACAGCTTTATAGGTCCGGGCTCAAAAAAATACTATTCGATCAGTGAACGGTTTCCGGAATTTACGGATAATCATGTACTGATCTCGGATGAGGCGCGCCTGCCATCTTATGTCACGGTCTCGATGTTTAACGATGAAAACACCGAACAGGCGATCCGTGGGATCCTCGGTTCCAAATATGATCTTGCAAATCGTATCGCCGAGATCGACGGATCGATCATCGTGACCTATGATTACGGTCGTGAGATCATCAAGATCTCTCCGGAGGGCAAGCTGTTCTATTTTAACAAAGATGCAGGATCCAACCGAAAACGTATGAGCGTATCCGATGCGGTGAGCGTGGCGATGAATATGGTCAGTGAGATCGTTCATGATCAGGCGAATTATGTTGTAGAGCATATCGCGGAGTATCGTGATGAAAAGAATGTAGGCTATGAGGTCAGCCTGTCGAGGAGACTGGACGGGATCCGTGTCTCTTTCAAAAATGACGAGGCGGCGATCAAGATGGTCGTGATCAACGGCAAGGTCTATTCGATGGAAGGGATCTTCCGTGTGCCGACGATCGAAGTGGATAACAATCTGGCATTCAGTGAGAATGCAGTGTTGCTCATTTTGGAACAGAATTATGACCATATCCAAAAATTGGAACCTTTTGCAAACACCGGGGAGCTTTTTGACAAGATCCATTCAGTGGAATACAGCTATGTCTATTCGTCCGATTACAACTACATCGCTTGCTATCGAATGGTGATAGGCAAAACGACCTTTTTCTTCAAAATATCGGATGCGGAGGTGATCGTTTAGTGGATTGGAAGACTGCAAAAAACTATATCATCATACTGCTGGCGATCATGAACATCCTATTGCTGCTGAGCATCATGAGCCATAATAACAACGCATCGATCGACAATCCGTATTTTTCAAATCGATCGATGGAGAATTTTAACAAATTGCTGAAAGAGAAGGGGATCGCACTGAGCGTGGAGATGCCCAGAGAGATCCATACCGTCGGCGTATATAATGTAGAGTATGAGGATCTTACGCAAGAGAGGTATGCGGATCTGTTCCGAGATCTCAAAGGGGTCAAGACCTCTGAAAATTCCAAGAAGCTTTTGATCGAGATCCCATCCGATGAGCTGATCATCCGGGGCGTACGTTACTTGGCGGATAGCGAAGCAGAGCGGGAGATCTTTGCGGAACGATTTTTGAGACGATATTTTCCGGACAGGAGTTTTCGTCGCAAATATACGAATGATGGGCGATTCGTCTTTAATCCGTTGTTTGGTCAGGTCTTGTTTGAAGAAAGCTTTATCGAATTTGCTTTTGAAGAAAAGAAGGTGATCATCCAAGCGATGTTGATCATTCCGAAGGAAGAGTCGCCCAACAAGAAGGACATAATGAGTTCGGTAGAAGCTGTTCTTAACGCTTTGCCACAGCTTTCGGCAGGCGATCGGATCGTCGGGCTGGACTTCATCTACTATTTCGATCTGAACGAAGAAGAGTTGTATCGCGTGAAGAATGCGCGAGCTTTTCCGAGCTGGCGGATCATTACCGAAAAAGGGAAAGTGATCTATATTTTGGCATTTAAGAATTAGAGATCGGGCGATCTCGGGAGGAGGGATCATGCAAAAAAGAGCATTAGCGGTACAGGATATCTCGGCGATCGGGCGGGTCTCGATGATGGTGGCTCTGCCGATCCTGATCAGTGCGGGGATCGATACATCCTGTCTTCCGACCGCGCTTTTGTCCACCCATTCGGGAGAATTTAAGGATCTCAGTTTTTTGGATCTGACGACGGAGATGGAGAAGATCATCCGCCACTGGCAGTCGCTCGATCTCAGATTCGATGCGATCCAGACGGGATATCTCGGGTCTCATGAACAGGTCGAAGCGGTGGGGTCGGCGATGACATTGGCAAAGCCGTCCGCACTTCGTATCGTGGATCCGGTGATGGGGGATCACGGCAAGCTATATAAGGGGATCGCGCCGGAGATGGTCGAGTCGATGAAAACACTTTGCCGATCGGCAAACATCCTGCTTCCCAATCTGACGGAGGCGGAGATGCTCGTCGGAGGATCCTATCGTGAGCGTGGCGATGATATCGGCTATGTTCGCGACTTGCTGCACCGACTGCATGATCGCCTTGAGGTTCCGCAGATCGTGCTGACAGGCGTGAGCGGCAAGGCGGGATCGTATGGTGCGGTGTGCTATGACAGCCGGACGGGATCGATCGATTATTTTGAGCGCGAAAAGATCGACGACCATTTTTACGGCACGGGCGACATCTTTGCGAGCGTGATGACGGCTAGCCTGCTCAATGACAAAAACCTGCAAGAGAGCACGGACATCGCGGTGGATTTTACACAGCGTACGATCGTGATGAGCAAGGCAGAGGGAGCGGAGCGAAGGATGGGCGTGTGCTTTGAAAAAAATATCCCATGGCTCATACAGCGTTTGGGACTGATATAGAGTGAGCGGACAAAAAAATAAGATGCACTGCATCTTATTTTTTTAGAGGAGTTCTATATGTCATTAGGTATTTGTTATGTGATCTCGTCTTTTAAGATCGACGATAAAAATGAAAATATCTCCATGATCATCCGTCCGGCTCGGCACATACGATCGATCCGCGATCCGAAGAAAAGAGCCGGTCGCCCGAACGGATAAATAGTCGCTTACATTTACATCCTTATACTATCATAAAAATGATCGTAAAAAAACAACAAAAAGGTTACAATTTTCGGTGCGTCTTCCTACGATATCTTTTTAATAAAAAACCTGCCGTTTTGTTTCGGCAGGTCGATAGATCAATTATTTCGATATTTTTGGAGAAGGCTGTCCTGTTTCCGGATGAGCAGAGGTTTGACATCGACGACGATGACCGGGAATTGTTTCAGCTCATGATCGAACGGCAGATCCAGCACGATCTTGTCGATCTGTTGTCCGATCAGATCGATCGCATCTTTCGGATCGTAGTTCAGATCCATGCCGAACAGTGCCATATTCGGAAGTGACAGCGAGGATGGAACGATCTTCCCGTTCGACAACACGATCGAGTCGATCGACATCGTATAATTGTTCAACAATCCGACTTGTTCGGTCGTTGCAAAATCAAGGGTGAGATTCAAATTCGGGATCTCATGGTCCTTTGCGCTGTAGACTTTCATATTGTCCGTCCAAAACTTACCATAGGTATCTTTGGCGATCTTCAGATCCTCTGCGGACGCATCCTGCAATTTCAGCTCGCGGTACTTTAACGGTGTTTCGGTGATGCCGAGTATTAAAAAAGGATCTGTTTCTTTTTTGATCTCGGGCTGTTTTTTTGCCGGGGCGTTTGGAGAAGTCAAGATCGAGACGGTCCCGGTCTTGTCATCATAGCTTACCGACGCTTCAAATCCCTCAGCGATCAGACGAAGCGGCACATAAGTACGCCCGTTTTTTACCGTTCCGAAGCTTTGGGCGGACGCTGCCTTCCCTCCGATCCGCACTTTTTTATCCAAGATCGAGATCTCGATATCCTTTTCGTCTTTTTTGATCGTTGCGGTCTGTGTTTTGGCATCCCACGAAGTCTGAGCTCCGAAGTTGTCCGCGATCGATCGGATGGGCACGAGCGTCGATCCGCGCTCATCGATGAAAGCGGGAGCATCCTTGAGATCTACAGCCTTGCCGTCGATCTTGACGGTGATCGTTCTGTCGGCATGAGCAAATGCCGTAACGACAAAAAGAAATACGAAGATCAGGGTCAAACTTTTTTTCATAAGCACCTCCAAGCTCAAACATCCTTAGCATCTATCTACTATCGATTCTTAGTATATCACAAATGAGCGGAGTTGTGAGGTCTTTAAGAAAAATTTCGGATCGGTTTCATTATGGCTAAATTTCATAGGCAGAATCGTATGAGTTTAGCGTTTTTCATTTATAAGTGAGCTCGTTTGTGATATGATACAGATGGAAAAATATTTTGTTATATCCGAATGAGGGGTACGGAAAGGACAAGAGATTTTTGATACGGAGAGCGGATCAAAAATGGAGACGGGTTATTGGCTCTTGTTCTGAAACAGGAGAAGAGGATCGGACCGGAAGGAAGCAACGGCTGGAAGGCAAAAACCGCAGATGCCGACAAGATCGCTCTTAGGCGAGATGCTATGAACAAGATCGTGATCGGATATGCCGCCATCGATCTCTCGGACCGGTGTCGAATATGGATACAAAGCTTTGGATGCGGGGGTCGCTTTTGGGATCGAAGCGAAAAGATAGGAGGGAATATGAAAAAAATATATCTGCGATCGGTATGGGCAGCGGTGATCGTTTTGCTGCTGACGGGATGTGGAGATCAAGCAGGATCGAGCGGGGGCAATACGTCTCCCCCTAGGGATGCCGGAACGGTGAGATTGATACAGGAGTCGCTGAGCAAGGCGGACAAAGCCTGTCGCGTGATCTGGTTTGGCGAAGTCGAAGTGGACAAAAATGATGTGCATAAGGTCAAGAGCGAATATACTGAAGATGGCGAGATCGAATATTATCGAGTGACCGATAAGGCGTATCAGAGCATCGCGGATCTTGAAACGCTTGCAAAAGAAGTTTTCTCCGATCGAGTGTATTACAACAATTATCAGCATGACATCCATACCGACGGAGGGCTGTTTATCGAAGTGGACGGGAAATTATATTTTTCCGGAGACAACCAAAGCCTGGAGGCGGACAATGAATTGATCCGATGGGATCCGAGATCTTATCATACAGTATATGAATCCGACTCGAGAAGGGTATATCAAGTTCCTGTGAAGACGATGGAAGGTCAAGTCCTTCAAAACGGGAAGCTGGCTTTTGTCAAAGAAAAAGACATTTGGAAACTGGACACGAACACACCGGTGACGATGGGACCCTCCTATGAAGAAGAGTCCGGATTTTCATCCGAAGAAGGATTGATCCTTTATATCCAAGAGAAGGAAGGGCTGTGGCGACTTCCGAAGAGGCTTGACGAATATTTTGTAGAAGTGGATGATATGTATTGGAATTATTCGGGGAGCGAGCTTTATTATGGAGTCGGTTTTTATTCACTGACCGACGGCAAACTCAAACTGGAGGACAAATTTTTTGTTCCTTTCGGCGGTGGAGAGCCGCTTGTTCCGGAAAAAGACGAGAAAGGACTCATCAATCTCAGCTATACATCCGCGGTCGGTAAAGGGAAGGATGATCTGTACGGTTATTTGTCGATGCGATCTCAAAGCTACGAAGAAGAGATCGACAAGAGGATCAACTTTCGAGAGAAAAAATTAAATACTTTTCCTTGGCAATTCGGTGCACAAGGGAATGGAAGCTTCTGGATCGTCCCGAAATACTACGGTACGACGCTGATCGTCAGTGAATCGTCAAAAGGTGCCGACGGACCGAAAGAATATATCCAAGATGCCGTGTTGATGATAAGCAAGGGAGATACCCATGATCAGATCCGTCTGGAATATGAAGGAGAGGCTGTCTCCATCAAAACGGATCATGATGAGAAAGCAAGTTTTGAAAAAGGGATCAAGATCGACTTCAAATTTCCGGAAGCATTGGGCTAGAGGCTCATAAGCTTTTCGGGCGATGCGGTCCAAACGATCACAAAAGGTGGTGGTGAAAACTATATGGCATTTATCGAAAGGATAAGAAAAAATGAGATCGCTGCAGCGGTAAAGATAGAGGATCTCAAACATAATATGGATCTGAGCAGGATCGGCGAACCTACCGAAAAAGACTTTAAGAGAGTCGAAAAATATCAACAGGCGTTGAAGCTGCTGAGTTGAGAATAATGCGGATATCCTTCAGAATTACCGCTCAACGATGATCTTTTACCGCTTGTCGGGAACGGTGCCCTCATTTATGTACCGCTCCATCGGAGCAGGAGGGTCTTTTAGTGGATAACAGGATAAGATCACAGCAGATCTTACGACGAGAAGGATCTTTATTTGATCAAAAATTATTTTGAAAAATATTTTCAAAAAGACGGGAAAAAATAAAAATAAAATTGGATCGGTCAAAGGAGAAACGATGAAAAAATATGACATGATCGTGGTCGGCACGGGTGCAGGGAATATCATTTTGGAAGCAGCATTGGAGCAGGGGCTGAGTTGTGCGCAGATCGAGCGCGGCAAGTTCGGCGGGACCTGTTTGACGAGAGGATGTATCCCGACAAAGGTGATGGCGACTTTTGCGGACAAATTGATGGAGATGAAGGAAGCGGAAGGGATCGGCATCCATTGCGAGAAGATCCGGTTTGATTGGGACAGGATGTCCGCGCGTGTGTGGGAGAAGATCGACGAGAGCAAGGAGCTTCGCGATTTCTACCTGAATACGGAAAACCTGGATGTGTATGAAGGAACAGGCTATTTTGTCGGCGAGAAGGTATTGGAGGTCGCACTCCATGACGGTACGGTCAGCGAGCAGATCACGGCGGACAAGATCTTCATCGGGGTCGGCGGAAGAACGAATGTACCGAATATCGAAGGGCTGGAGGAAGTCGGCTATCTGACTTCGGAGACGCTTTTTGGGGATAAATATCCGAAAAAACCTTTTGAGAGTCTGATGATCCTCGGCGGCGGAGCGATCGGAACGGAGTTTGCTCATATCTTTGATGCAGTGGGGACAAAGGTCAGCATGGTACAACGAAATGTGCGTCTGTTGCCAAAAGAAGATGAAGAGGTATCGGCTCTGATCATGGAGCGTTACAAGGAGCGCGGGATCGATCTGTATCTGAATACGGATACGCTCTCTATCGAAAAACATGGAGATAAAAAAATGCTCAAGATCCGCGACAAGGCGACCGGCGAGATCCGATCGATCGTTGCGGAGGAGATCTTGGTGGCTCCCGGGATCGTGAGCAATTCGGATCTTTTGAAGATCGAGGATACGAGCATCGAGACGGACGAGCGAGGCTGGATCAAGACCAATGAATTTTTGGAGACCAGTGTCGAAGGGGTCTGGGCTTTCGGGGATGTAAACGGTAGACAGCAATTCCGCCACAAAGCGAATTATGAGGCGGATATCATCGCGCATAACTGTTTTATGAACAAAACGCCGGAAGATCATCGATGGGCAAGGTATGATCTGGTGCCGGCGGTCACCTTCTGCTATCCGCAAGTCGCTCATGTCGGGTTGAGCGAAAAGGCGGCGCGTGAAGCGGGCTACTCGATCGAGATCGGAAAACATCGATATGAGCAGACGGCAAAAGGTTTTGCACTGGGCTATGAAAAAGGAGATGATGAATTTGCGAAGATCATCATCGATAAAGACACCAAAAAGATCCTGGGATTCCATGCGATCGGGCATGAGGCGGCAATGCTGATCCAGCCTTATCTGAATCTGATGAATGCCGGCGAAGTATCGCTGACCCCGATCAATGAAGCGATCGGTTCGGAGCTGACGCGCAAGCTTCGTGAGAAGGGGATCAAGCGAGAGATGGATCCGAATCTCCTTACAACGGTACGCGAAACGATGGTTCCGCATCCGGCACTTTCGGAAGTCGGCATCTGGGTCTATTACTATTTGAATGAAAAATAGCCGATCTTGACGAAATGTTTTGCAGTATGACTGCAGGATAAGATCGAAGACGAAGAGGAATTATGGAAGAAATGATAAAGCGACCGAGCCATCGGTTTGAATTTTTGATCCTTGCTTTTTTGATCCCGCTCACTTACGATCGGATGGAAGAGCTTTTTTATAACATAGTCTATGACCTGCCTTCCTTCGATCCCGAAGTGATCGGGGAGATGGTCTCCGAAAACTATTATTTTTTTGATGCACTGTTTTGCCTGACAGTCCTGGCGATCTATCTGCCGTGGTTCTTGATCCTCCGGCGAAGAGAAAGATACCAAACGAGCATGGAGCCCAAAGAGCCGATCCGATTTTCCGGCATCATCCAATGGACGGTGATCACGCTCGGGCTGAGCGGCATATCATTGCTTTGGCTCACGATGGTCGAAGATCTGACTGTGGGATCGGATATCCTCGGACTGGGCGAAAGTCTCGAAAGTTTTAACGAGACCTGGTCGCCGGGTACGGAGTCTTATATCTGGACCTTCCTATCCGTCGTTACCGTAGGACCGATCGTTGAGGAACTGATGTTCCGCGGATTGCAGTTCTGGTATGTCGAGCGTATCGGCAGGGGTTGGTTCGTGATATTATTTACGGGC
Source organism: Peptostreptococcaceae bacterium (assembly GCA_030528605.1). Taxonomy (GTDB): domain Bacteria; phylum Bacillota; class Clostridia; order Peptostreptococcales; family Filifactoraceae; genus JAUNKE01. The sequence goes on from JAUMYO010000056.1 coordinate 13,538, forward strand.
ATCTCGTTCGGGCTGTGGCATGGCGAACCGGTGCAGGTCGTCTATACCGCCATTATGGGGATCGCGCTCGCGATCATATACGATCATACCCGAAGTTTGATCCCGCCCTTGTTCATCCATATCTTGAACAATTTTATCTCCGCACTGCCGCCGGCACTGGATACACAGGAAGTCTATCACGTGCTGGATATCGCTTGTATGATCTGTATCTTGCCGACGCTGTGGATGATCTTTCGGATGCTGAAAAAGACCCGGAGACGCAGGGTGGCGGCACAGATCGAAGCACAGGCTCAGGAGATCGAGGTCGCGGTCGAGATCGAGGAGACGCTCTAGTTTTACGGGCGATCTGTTATGATGGTGCGACCGTTGTAAAGGATCGCGCGATCCGCTTAATAAAAATTTGCAGCAGTTTGATCTGCTGCTTTTTTTATGCCCGGATCTGGAGCACCTTTTTCG
>JAUMYO010000057.1 GCA_030528605.1 Peptostreptococcaceae bacterium
CGGTAATGGGCATTCAGCATGAAGAACCGCACGATCTCCAGATCCATCTGCTCGCTGATCTCACGCACGCTGAAGAAGTTGCCGAGCGATTTGCTCATCTTCTCATTGTCGATGTTGATAAAGCCGTTATGCAGCCAAAAGTTTGCAAATTTCTTTCCGGTATAGGCTTCGCTCTGCGCGATCTCGTTCTCGTGGTGCGGGAAGATCAGATCCACGCCGCCCGAATGGATGTCGATCGTATCGCCGAGATACCTTCGACTCATCACGGAGCATTCGATATGCCATCCGGGTCTGCCTTCGCCCCACGGGCTTTGCCATCCGATCTCATGCTCCTTCTTCTTTTTCCAAAGCACGAAATCCATCGGATGTTTTTTGCTCGTGTTGACGTCGATCCGCGCGCCCAAGTTCAATTCCGCGAGATTTTGACGGGAAAGTTTTCCATATTCCTTGAATTTTTGGGTGTTGTAGAACACATCGCCGTCCGCTTCATAAGCATAGCCCTTGTCGATCAGCCCGGAGATAAATTCGATGATCTGCCCGATATTCTCGGTAACGCGCGGATGGACATCCGCCCGACGGATCCCCAGAGCATCCGCATCGACAAAATATTCTTCGATATATTTGTCGGCGATCTCCTGCGGTGTGGAATTTTCTTCGATCGCGCGCGCGATGATATTGTCATCCACATCGGTAAAGTTCTGAACAAAAGTAACATCATATCCTTTATATATAAAGTAGTTTCTCAAAAGGTCAAACAGAATAAAAGGTCTTGCGTTTCCGATATGGAAATAATTATAGACCGTCGGTCCGCATGAGTACATTTTTACCTTTCCCGGTTCGAGCGGAACAAAATCTTCTTTTTGCCTCGTTAGTGTATTATATAATCTCATCCTTCACATCCTCCTCGAAAACTCTTCTTCCTATTTATAGTGTATCGAATTGCCATCGTCAGATCTTCCGCCTTTTGATACATCCGCCGGCATCGCAGATCTCCATCATGTTTTCATCCACGATCTTGCCCCGACACATCGAAGACCTCTTCCCGCTTCGTCCTATTTGTGTCGATGTCCGTTAAAACCGATCTAACAACGGTCTTTCATAGGTCGTAGGAAACAGGGATCCCTTCGCTGCATTTCCATCAGAACGAAGATCTGTTCTATGCTCATTTTATCAGAACGACTCCCATTCCTTTTCGGGTCAAAAGGTCTTCCCGTCACCGCCTTAGAGATCCATACCGATGCCGGGATTTTTGGGAATAAAAAAACTGAGGCAGCAGCCCCAGCTATGTATGCAGAATCATCTTTCACATTCTTGGTTGGCTACTGTACAAGAAGTTTTGCACGCTGACTGACAGGAAGTCTGACATTCGCCACAACCTTTTTTCTCTGCATCTTTCTTTAGATTGTTTGTTGTAAGTGTTTTGATATGCTTTTTCATCCTCAGCACCTCCTCTGAAATTTATCGTAATGCCGATATCCTTTGACGATCCTTTATAGTTTGTAGGGGGCGATATCACCGCTACATCGCTCCGTGGAACGAAGATCTGTTTTTATGATCATTGGGCATCGGTATGACATAGCTTTATTATAACTCCATTTTTCACAAAGTGCAATACAAAAGTAGGCGAAGTCGCTCCGACCTCGCCCTTTTCTCTTTTGATGACCGAAAGTGATGCTTCCCTTCCCCGTTTTGACGCTATGCGTCGGCTGTCTCAAACTCCTCCCGGTAGCGCAGATGATGAGCCGCATCCCCCATCAGACGCTTGGTGGTCGGGCTTTTGATCACCAGATCGTCCATATCGTCCAGCTCTTCGATCACCCGTCCCTGATCCATGATGATCATCTTGTCGCAGAGATAGTAGCATGCCGCAAAATCATGCGCGATAAAGATATAGGTGAGGTCGAACTTCGCTTTCAGATCGCCGAGCAATTTCAGCATCTGCCTTTGCACGAGCGGATCCAGACCGCTCAGCGATTCGTCCAGTACCAACACCTCCGGCTCCAGCATCAACGCCCGTCCGATGCAGACTCTCTGAAGCTGTCCGCCGCTCAGACGGCGTGCTTTCTGATCGAGATCGATCTTCTCCAGACCGACGAGCTCCAGCATCTCTCTTGCTTTTTCTCGTTTTGCTTCTTTGCTCAAGGTCGATCGCCCGATGATCAGCGGCTCGATCAATACATCATAAACGCTGAAATTCGGATTGACCGCTCCGAGCGCATTTTGAAAAACGAGCTGGATATTCAGTTTTCGCTTCTTTTCCTGCGCCGCATCCATCTTGTGATAAGGGACCTCGTCACAGAGGATCTCGCCCTCATCGTATTTTTCAAGGCCTGCGATCAGTCTTGCCATCGTACTTTTCCCCGAGCCGCTCTCGCCCATCAATGCCAGACAGGTCCCTTTTTCCAGTACGAAACTGACCTTGTCCAGCACGAGATCTTTTCCGTATCTCTTGGAGACCTCTTTTGCTTCGATCTTCATTTTACACCTGCCTATATCTTGAGTATGATCTTGGCGTCAACAACGCTTTTCCATATTCGGTCGAGGGTGCCTTCAATATCTCCTGCGCATCCCCTCGCTCGATGATCTTGCCCTCTTTCAGGATGATGACCCGATCCGCCAGTTGACGGACCAGTTCATAGTCATGCGTGATCACGATCAGGCTCGTTCCGTCACCCCGACATTTTTTCAATGTGTCGATGATGGTCTGCGTATTGTGCTCATCGAGTGCCGAGGTCGGCTCATCCGCAATGATCAGTACCGGCGACAGCTCCATCATCATCGCAAACATGATCCGCTGGAGCATCCCTCCGCTCAGCTGGAAAGGATATTTGTCAATGATCTCCTCCGGATCTTTCAGATTGAACTTTGAAAGTGCTTGGATCATTCTTTCTCTGCTCTGTGCACGACCCAAAGACAGCCGGCTCTTAAAAAGTTCCCGCGCATGCGATCCGATCGTCTGATTCGGGTCGAATAATGCCATCGGATTCTGCGCGATGTAGGCGATGCTGATCCCCCGATACAGGCTCCACATCTTATGGCTCATCGTCAGCAGATCCCGGTCGTCGAACAGGATCTGTCCCGAGATCGTCGAAGCTTCTTCCGGTCTTTGCCCGATAAGGAGCTTGGACAACATCGTCTTTCCGCTACCGCTCTCGCCGATGATGACCAGCGTCTCGCCCAGCGGCAGGTCAAAAGAAATGTCGTCCAGATAGATCTTTTCGCCGATCCTTACATTCAGATCTTTTATCTCTAATTTTCCCATAGCTTTTTCGATCCTTTTTTATCAAAATTTTCGCCGAGCAGATTAAAGGTCAATACCGTCACGAAGATCGCCAACCCCGGATAAAGCACGAGCCCCGGGATACTGCGATAGTAAGACTTGGCATCGTTGAGCATCATGCCCCATTCCGAGATATTCGGCTGGACCCCGATCCCCAGGAAGGAGAATCCGGAGATCATCAGGATGATACTCCCGATGTTCATCAGCGCGATGATCAGGATCGGTCGGAACACGAAGGGGAGGATATGCCTTCGGATGATGTAAAAAGGCGAAGCACCCATCGATCGTGCGACCAGGACATACTCATTGTTTTTTACGGTAAAGACCATATTGCGCAAGATCCTTGCGTAATAGACCCACTCCACCATCGTGACCGCCAAAACGATATTGTCGACCCCTTCGCCCAATATCCCGGCAAATGCCATCGAGAGCAGGAAGCTCGGAAAAGCCATCACGATGCTCGCAAACCAAGAAAAAAACTTCTCGACCCGCCCGCCAAACCAGCCGACGAGCAAGCCGATCGGAAAACTGATCAACAACGTCAAGATCGTGATCGATGCCGAGATAAAGATCGACAGCCTCGTCCCGTAGATCAACCGGGAGAGCACATCGCGCCCCAGATGATCCGTCCCGAGGTAATGCACGCCGTCCGGCAACTGCAACTTGTTCGTGATATCGATATACTGCGGGTCGAAAGGTGCGAGCACCGGTGCGAAGATCGCGACGGACATCAGCGCGATCGACATCAGCAAAGCAAAATAAAACGATCTATTCTTTTTCACCGACGACCTCCCTTCCTCCGATCCTCAGATGAGGATCCAAAAAACGGACCGCACGTTGCGTCAGTGCATTGACGGCGATCGCAAGCACGCCGAACAGTAGGAGCGATCCCTGAATGACCGGGATATCTCCGCCCTTTACCGCGCTGACGAACATCTTCCCGACACCGGGCCAGGCGAATACCTCCTCGATCAAGACCGAACCCGTGATCAGATAGAGGATATTCGAGCTCAGGACCGTAATGATCGGGATCAACGAATTCTTGAGCAGATGATTGGTGATGATATATCTTTTGTTGACTCCCCGAAGCACCGCATTGTGCACATGGGGTCGCTGCATCTGCTCCATCAGGCTCTTGCGGATCAGCAGGCTCGTCTGTCCTACGAGCGGAGTGATCAGCGTAAGGCAGGGCAAAAAGAAGTTCGCCATACCTCCACGACCCGATACCGGCACCCATTGCAATAGGACTGCAAAAAAAATGATCAGCATATAACCGAGCCAGAAGGTCGGTACCGATGCGCATGCAAAACAAAATCCCTGCACCAGATGATCCCACCATCGATCATGCAAAAGTGCGCTCGAGATCCCCAAACACAGCGTCAGGATCAACAAAGCGACAAAAGAGACCGCCCCGAGCTGGAGAGTGGGGACGATCGCACCGGATATCACCTGAAGTACCGGAGCTTTCTTCAGATAGGATCTTCCGAGATCGCCTTTCAGCACCCCGGAAAGCCAATCCGCATACTGCTTTATCACCGGTTTGTCCAGTCCCAGCTCGACCCTCGCTTTGGCAAGCGTCTCCTCCGTTATCGCCACACGAGATGCGCGAAGATAATTGGCTGCCGGATCGCCCGGCGAAAGTTTGATCAACAAAAAAGTCAGGACCGAAATCATCAACAGAGATGAAAAAAACAGCATCCCTTTTTTCAGCAGGTCTGTCACCGCTCGATCACACAGACTTCTCATCCATCCTCCCTTCTCCTGTCTAAAAAACACCGGACTCCAAAACTGCTGAGACCCGGTGTTTCATAACCATTTCCGTTCTATTTCACTTTTGAGGTCTCCCACACCGGTAAGCGGTTCTCTTCCGGCATGAATCTCACACCTTGCAATTCATCCGTACGATATACCGATACGATCGCCTGATAAGAGATCGGGATATATACCGCCTGCTCATGAAGCGTTGTCAGCACATAGTGATACATTTCCTTGAGCTTCGCCTCATCCGGCTCGACCAACAGTGCCTTGATCGTACTGTCAAGCTCCGCCTTCATCGGCAATGCTTTTTGAGCCGCATAGTCCGGTCCGCCGTTGTCCGATACCTCGGTCATCGAAGTTAAGAACGCATGCGGATCCCACGGTGCACCCCAAGAGAAGTTCATCATGATGTCAAAATCACCTTTTGCGGCATTCGACCAATGTTGTTTTTCTTCCAGAGCTTTCAGATCCACCTGCACGCCGATCTTTTGCCACTCGCCCTGAACATACTCGCCAACGCTCTTGTCCGTTACTTTGGAAGCGATGTATGGGAAGTAAAGTACCAGCTTCTCACCGTTCTTCTCACGGATCCCGTCGCCGCCCTTCGCCCATCCGGCTTCGTCCAGCATTTTTTCCGCCAGTTCCAGACTGTACTCATACTTGTCCAGCTTCACATCCGTATTCGGCACATTCGGCGCGAAGATCGTATCCGCCGCCTGCTCGATACCGCCGAAGATATTCTGTGCAACGCTCTCTTTGTCGATCGCATGGCTCAGCGCCTGACGAACTTTCACATCGCTCAGCTTGGAACTTCCCGTATTCATCAACAGCATACGGGTCGACATCGGCTCGGAACTTGCAGTCGTGTATTTCGAGTCTTCCTTGTACGCATTGAAACGATCCAATGAGATCAGTCCGTTTCCATAGACCATATCGATCGTTCCGGACTCAAATTCCAGTGCCAATGTTTCGCTGTCCGGGATCACCTTGATCATCACTTCAGACACCGCCGGCTTTGCTCCCCAATAATGTTCGTTCTGAACGAAGAGAGCATATTCATCCGGCTTATGCTCTTTGAGCATCCATGCGCCCGTTCCGATCGGTGCTTTGATCTCTTTCGCCGTATTGCCGTCATCCGGGAATCCGGCATCCGCCAAGAATCGGATCGGACGGATCATCGCCAGATCATACAATGTAGCGGAATACGCATTGTTCAGTTTGATCTCGAAAGTCATGTCATCGACAGCCTTCCAAGACTCCAAATAATTGGTAAACGCAAACCACGCATGGTTTTCTTTGTTTTCTGCCGCAAAGATCGTATCAAAATTCTTCACCGCGTTCGCCGCATCAAATACGCTGCCGTCCGAGAACTTAACACCTTCTCGAAGTTTGAAAGTATAAGTCTTCCCATCCGGAGAGATCTCCCAGGACTCCGCCAATTTCGGCTCGATCACACCGTTTTCGCCATAAGCTACCAGACCGTCATACACCATATCCTGCGTGATGAACTGGCTCGGTAGATACATATGCGGGTCGAGCGTTCCGACCGAATCCTCATTAAAAGCAAGCGTCAATCTTGTCGCAGCCGTCTGCTCCGCATCGTTTCCATTGCTCTCCCCCTGCTCTTTCGGGGCAGCCTGACAAGCGACCAGCAATCCCGCAAGAGCGGCGATCGCGATTTTTTTCATCGTTCTTTTCATTTTTCCTCCTAAAAATCGACCTATCTTTCCATAGCTTTACACATAAAAAAACTCGCCGGATAGGTCAGCGAGCTGCTTTTTCCTCTTCCGCTATCTCTCGTAGCTTTGAAGCAATACATTATGGGCAGTGATCCGGCTCGGGCTTCGCCCTTACGGTTGCGGGACAGCGGAATACTCACTTCTCTGCCTTTCGATCCGGTGACGACAGCGTCGCGACCGCGATCTTTCATAATGAAATCAATTATTATTTAATAAGATGTATTGCGGAAAGTATATCACAATTTCCGAAACAGTTCAATAGGAAGATCAAAAATAAATCCTTATTCAACTGTTACTTATAAAACAAAGCCGAGCGATCACCCTTGCTTCTAATGCTGAAACCTGATAAAAATCAAAAATTCATTTTTATGCTGTCATCCAATAAGATCACTACATAAATACATTTTCTATGGAACGATGCAACGGCGGGATCACTCATTACAAGCTATAAAAAAATATTGCTAATACTATTGACCAATAAAATAAGCATATCAACATTCCGTTCTGATGAAACGACAAAATGGGCGGGGACATCGTTCCATATAAGATAAGCTATAAAAAATAAAAATGTTGTTAAGTGCCGGTTCTAAAGAATAATAATATAAGTGGCAGTTCTAAAAGATATCCGTATCATTCTTTATTCGATCCGATCGATACGTTGATCCATTCGTGGAAGTATCATCCATAAGGATCCATGCTATAAGACCAAATGAGCGTAGTATAAGCATCCCGCCTAAGATCCTTATCATCAAAAAAGATCGCCGGTGAGTGCCCGAAGGATCTCGCTCGACGATCTTTTTATTTCTTCTGTCTATATCGTTTTATACCAAGACCCGATCGAAAGCATCAAAATATTTTCGTGCTTTGATACGATCGGCAGAGCGTTTTAGCAAATATTTCGGAGGATCACTCCTAGAGATCGGATCGATACTCCGGGTCCAAACAGGTTTTGGTTCCGGATGCTCTATTGTCCTGCAAAATATGCGTTCTCATACATGATCCTGAGCTGATAGTGCCGGATCTTTAGCGAATCGAGTCCGTTTTTCGCCTCATCGAGTGCGAACACCGAATTGTCCACTACATTTTTCGCAACCAATCCAAGATCATATTTCGATCTCAGATCCTTGAGCTGATTTTCGATCTTCGTGATATTCTTCTCGGTCAACAGGATATTCTGCTGAAGTTCCTGAAGATCATTGTATTTTACCTGCGCATTGTATTTTGCATCACGCTTCGCCTGGCTCTCGTCCAGCTGAGCGATATCCTTTTGGTCCCGAAGCTCCACATAGCTGCTCTCGGTCGCGACATACGGATAGTTTTGATACACACTTTCTTTGATCTTGGTATCCGCAACCTTGGAGATGACCTGAAGATTGTAATCCGCCGCACGCTCCTGCTGCGCCTTTTGGCTCGCTTCGCTCAGCTCGATCGGACGATAGTCGATGCTCGGCTTTTCCAAAGTATATTTGGACTGCAAACTACTGATCTGAGTCAGATTTTCCAATTCATTATAGTAGTTTTGCAGCTTGCCTTGCTCGATCTTGAGAAGATTTTCATTCTTAGTCGTTTCCAAAGCCTGCTCTTTCAGCTTGGACTGAGAGATCTTGCCCAGCTCGAACTGCTTTTCGTAAAGCTGCATATTCTTCTTGTCCTGAGCGATCTTCTTGCCCAATATCTCGATATCTTTTTCCTTCTGCATGATGCTCGTGAACAGTCGTCGGATCGACAGATGCACGCCCTCACGCTCCATGACCTTGCTTATGTCGATCGTGCCGCGCTGATTGACCAGCTGCGCCATCACCACATCCGAGCCTGCCATCGCCTTGTTGAACTCCTGCTCCAGCTGCTGCTTCGCCTTTTCCTTCTCCGGTCCGTCCGGAAGGTTCGCCAAATTGTTCTCCTGCCATGTACGAAGCTCAAAGATGCTCTTGTCTTGACTGTAATTTTGATCGATCTTCTTGAGCAAGCTTTCTCTGGTCACTTCAAATTTTTTCAAATTAAGATTATTATTCACTGCACTCTTGATCGCTTCGTCGATCGTGAGCAATTTCTTTTCCGTTTTCTGTTCTTCCGCCTTCGTCGTCTTAGGCGGCGCTACCGGTTTGTTATAGATCGGCATTGCAAAAGCCGAAGGGCTCGAACTTACCAAAAGTGCTGCCGCTGCAGTCACTGCAACAATATTTTTAATATTTCTTTTCATAGCAACCTCCTAACTGTACTATTATAGTAACACAATTTTTCTTCCCTGTACAGTCTTTTTTTCATTGTAACAAAAAAGTAAAGAAAGGCTCAACGGATAAAAATATCGATCGCCGATGCACTCGGATACTATCATCCGATGAAGGAACCACATAGATCCGTTCCGACAGGACGATGCAGATGAGCACCGTTTCCTACAAGCTGTAAGAAACCGCTACAGAAAACACTTCTCCAAAAAAATTTGCCAACAAGTTGTCACTGTGATACGATAGAGACAAATCATATTTTTAGGAGGGCTTATGTCGGATCGCAGATCATACATAATAATGATCGGGGCTTGCCTCATCATTTTCGCTTTTATCTTATTTTGGAATACAAAGCCTCTTATCAAAGAAAAGGAGATCGTATCTGCAACGCTGGTATCGGATCTATACGATGAACTTCAAACAAGGTCCAAAGATCTGACCGAGGAGGAGATCAAAACTGTCGTGAAGATCATAAATTCTCCGAGATCCCCACTCAAAAGCTACTCGATCCTTCATGAAGACTGCGCTTTTACTTTTTCAGCCACGATGAAGGACTCAAGCACAAAGAATTACGATATCTTCCTGAAGGCGACGGGGGAAGTCTATATCGCCGAAAGTTGGACCGACTTCGACCCTTCCGATCCTTTTGATCGAAAAAGCTGGAAACTGGACTACGGATATAACGAGGAGGCATTCCGATCCCCTGTTTTCCAAGCTTTCTATCCTTCGTACGACCCGGTATTCCCGATCGTTTATGCGGAAGGAACAGAGCTTTTAGGCGACCGGTCGGTGGATCGATGGGAATACCAAGATCTTTTTTACGAATGGCGTCCCTCCGAAGCGATGCAGCCCTCAAAACAGGAACAGCATTATAAGCTCAACGGAAATGTCGTCAATGTTCTGTTCCCTAATTTCCCTGTCAAAGCATCCTATGCGCTCTACGATGAACGCAGCGGATCGATCCAAAGCGGCGAATTGACCTCTCCGCAGATCCGTCTGCCGGATAAGAAGGGCGATTATATCCTCGAGCTGAGCGGATCTTGGGATCATCTCGGTTCGATCGCCATCGAGGATGGACAGAACAATGGATTTACTAAAAAACCGGAGTTCCCAAACTCTTTCCGCGGAAGTACGACCACAAGGATCCACCTCACCGCAGGCATCGATCCGAGCAAGATCAAAAAAGCCGAAGATATTTCGGAATATCGGGAACTTGTTGATATAAAAAACATCCTGGATCGGATGGATGCTCGATATACATTGGATCGGGATCGATGCGAAATCAAATCTTTTTCCAAAAAAGACATCGCCATCAGCATCAAAAAAATAAAAGCAAACGACATCCAAAAGACCCGATCGATCGATCTGACCGTGGAAGGTCAGAAGGTCAAGCGGATCGTCTATGAGATCGGCGATCGACTTTATATCGGAGCCGAAACTTTCGCTCACGATCTGGGGATGCTCTTAAAAAGAAATGAAAAAGGAGCATTTTATACTGAAAATCAGCTTCTTTATCCGGTCATGGAACCGCTTGATCATGATCATGGTTATGTCGATCGCAAAGGTCAGTGGGTCATCCCGCCGATCTTGGAAGATGCCCAAGACTTTGACGGCGATCATGCCGTGTTTTCGGTCAATTCCACCGCCATAGACGAAGATCGGCTCCGACAGAGCATTCAGGGTGCAGAATTTGAACAGTTCTCGGACGATCTTCAGAGAGCTTTGACCGATATTTATACGCCGGATATCGACGGTTTGTTGGACAAGGACGGCAATGTGGTGATCCCTCCATCTTCCTCCTTCAGTTATCTCGGGGACAACAAGGTGCTGATAAGAAATAGTGACTCCTCATCGGAAGGATCGCTCTTTGACTATCAATATTATCTGATCGATGAACAGAAAAAGATCTCCGTCAAGATCCCAAGAGACGGATCGGCTTCGATCGAATACATCGATGACCCGAGCGAAGGAATGATCCCGATCTCCACCAGCCATGCGAGAGACGGCGGATGGGTCACAAATTATGCCTACTATGATCTTTTGTCGGGCAAAAAAGTCATCCCTTATGATTATAAATACGCAAGATCTTTTTCAAACGGACGCGCCGTTGTCGGAGAGGGCGGTTTTCATATCGACGATCATCGATTCGCAGTCATCGATAAAAAAGGTGGATTCAAGACCCCATATATTTTTGATGACATCCGCGATTACTCGGAAAATGTTGCATGCGTCAAGATCTCAAGGAATGAGCTCGAACAATACGCATATATCGATACCGAAGGAAATCTATTGACCGGTCCGGTTCACAAAGTCGCCTATCCGTTCCAAGACGGACGCGCGATCGTCGATCTGGATGATGATCATCTGGTGTATATCGACAAATCTTTTGAGATCGCCAAAAAACCGAACGGTGAACCGATCGGAAAGATCAAAAGGATGGAAAATGATGATTTTGACCGATCAAATGAGTTTGACTATCGGGAATATGGATCCTTCTCATTCCGCGAAGGCTATGCGATCTCGCTTGACAATGGTCGCTACGGCTATATCGACAGGATGGGCAATGTCATCATCCCTCACCGATTCTATGCAGCGAGCCCTTTCAAAAACGGGATGGCAAGGGTGTCCCTCGACAAAGACCGCTATGATGAACAAGAGACCTATATCGATCCGCTGGGACGGATCGCTGAGATCCCATACTGGCGCAGGGATCGATGATAAGAACGCTTGAAAGGCTTGATCGGCTTTTCTTCTCCAAGACAAGAGTTCAAAAACTAATACTAAAACCTGTTTGAACATATGGGATCGATCCGATCCCTATGGATGATACTTCCCGATATTCGTTGGAGAACTGTATCGACCGCATTGAGTAAAGGATGGAAAGGATCTCTATGCTTTCTATCGGGTTTTAGTATAAAAACGAAAGGAGTTTCTTATGAAAAAAATATTGGCAGGCGCAGCGATCTTATCGCTTCTTCTATCAGGCTGCAGTCCGACGGACCAACCGAAAAAACAAGCCGAGACCCCATCACAGCCTTCGTTGATCCAAGCGGAGCAGATCTCAAAGACCACGATCGCCCCATCGCTGGACGAGAGGAGCTATGAGATCTTCGATGCGCTTTTTCAAAAACAGGACAAGAACAAAAATTTCATCGTTTCTCCGCTTTCGATCCAGCGAACGCTCGATCTGATCGCATTGTGCACCGATGAACGAAATGACTTTGCAGCACTTGGGATCTATGACCAAAACGACCTGCAAAAGATGGATCTTTCAAACAGCAAAATGGAGAGTCTGCTCCTTCTTTCGCAAGATCAGTTCTCCGATACGCCGAAGATCCCTTTTGACAATGTCAAGCTGACCGAATTTCCGGAGTCTGCGACAAAAGAAAAGCTCGCTCTTCAGGAACGGGTGCTCGGCGAAGTACTCGACAAAACGCCGGTCAAAGATGAGAGCAAATTCGTTTTCTTCGATGCGATCCGATACTACTCGGAATGGATCAGCCCATTTGACGAGTCGCAGACCTTCGATCGTCTCTTTACGACGGCGGACGGCAGACAGGTCATGACGCCGAGGATGTTCCGGGAGTTTGATTCTTCCGCCTATGTCGATGAAGAAAAAGAAGTCTTCGCACTCTACGGAAAAAACGATGCGACGGTGTATTTTATCAAGCCGCTGAAAGATGGTCAGCCGGATCTCTCCCAGGCGGTAAAAGATCATGATGAGCATGCGTTATCTGCGATCGTCGAATTTTCGATGCCGAAGCTGGAGTTCCGATCCGACATCGATCTCTCCGAAAGTTTTGACATGCTCGACCTCGGTATCTTGAACAAAGAATTCAGGCTGGAAAAACTCTTCCCGGATCTGCCGCTTTATCTCACATCCGCCAAACAGAACGTGATGCTTCGGATCGATGAAAAAGGCGCAGAAGCCAAAGCGATCACTTCGATCGACGGAAATGCCATCAAAGCCATCAAAGACCGGATCGAGATCCACATGGACAGTCCGTACTATATCGTACTGACCGACCTTGAGAAAAATTCACAGCAGAAGGTCGTCACCTTCATCGCCTATGTAGCTGACCCCACTCTGAAAAAATGATACTACTATTATCCGGTAAGATCGTCACATAAATGTATTTCTGTTTTGATGAAACAATGTAGTAGAGGGGGCTATTCCTTACAAGCTATAAAAAATAATAATGTCACCAAGTCGTAGTTCTAAAGGATAATAGTATAAAGCCTATTTGAACCTATTGTCGATACGATATCACAAAAAAACACCTTGCGCTTCCGAGCCGATCCATATTCGACCGGAAGTACAAGGTGTTTTGATCTTTCAATAATGTTTTGCTTTATCTATGACGATCCCGGATCTTATCCTTTTTTGATCGTCACTTGTTTCTTCTCAGCATTCCAAGCGATATCCGACTGTAGCCCCAGTGCTTTTAGTGCCTCTTGCAAGTCTTTTACCGGGATCAGTAGACGACCTTTGCTGTTTGTCGGCGGTGCGCTTAGCTTTTGCTCCGCTCCGTTGATCTTCATCATCGATCTTTCAACGATGAGCTCGATCTTATTCTCTTTGTCATCTACCTGATATACAAAAGTCGCGATCTTCGCTTTGTGATCATAACGGATGTCGATCCCCAGAACTTCGGATACTGTACGGATCGGCAGCATCGTTCTTCCTTGAACGATCATCGGCGCAACATCCATCATTTTGTTTTCCGTCTTTCCATTCTCGGTCACTGTATAAGATCGTGATCCGATCGACAGGATCGAAACGACATTCTCTGCATTTGCCAATGGTACTTCGTTCGGACGGATCGACTCCGGCTTTTTCGCATCGTTCGGTCTTTGGTTCGAGTTGCCGGCAGATCCGCCCGATCCTCCGGAACCGCCTGAGCCTCCGCCCGGTGCACCCGGTACATTCTTCTTCTTCAG
>JAUMYO010000058.1 GCA_030528605.1 Peptostreptococcaceae bacterium
TTTGTGAAGATTGGCGTGAAGAACTTCTGGAGGTATTGGGGACGGAGGAAAGCTTTTCTTTTTATAGAGAAAATGATGCAGTTAAGGCGATAACCTGTTATATATTGTACGAGCTGGTGTTAGCGTATAAAGAAAATAAAGATCATCATTCCGTTTTCTATATTGCGGATGCAATTGGTAAGACTCCGAAAAGGATCACTTTCTATAAAGAAAAAGAATATGACAAACAAGACAGCTTGTTTCATGAGCAAGAAGTTTCGTTGATACTGTGCGATAATGACCGCCTCTTTTTTGAGTATGGATCCGGTGAGTTGATGTATATGAATTCAAAGCAAGATATGATATATACGGCTTTGTATGACGAAAAAGACTACTCTGAAGACCAAAATTTTGAGCGTGTAGATCTGACAAAGTATATCGTTCAAGAACCCGATAATGCGCTGAAAGCTATTTCTCACCAAATGCAAACTGTTTATACGAAAGAAATAGCATGTACTTCGAGTTTGAAAACAGAAATTCTGTTCGAGAATGGATTCAAGATCAGCCTAGTAGACAGAAGAAATTATGAATGGATCAAGGAGAGTTACACGTTGAATCGATTTTTTGAAAATGAAACTTTCGGACAGCACAACATAGTAGAGGGAGATTATAAAAAGAAATAGATATCCGCTCCGATGTAGTAAAGTAGGGCTAAAGAAAAAGCTATCTTATCTGAAGGGAAGATATCCATGAAAAGTATCGTACCACAGATCATATAACCTGTGGTACAAAAATAGTAGAAAGATCCACTGCGAAAAGTAAATGGCTCCGAATGACTGAGAAAGCGAAATACTGAGGGTCATAAAGCGATAGTGATAAAAATTGACGATCCTGTTGCGATGCGATGGATCACGAGATCCGCAAAAACAAAAAAATCGGTTACCTTCTTAACCATTGGAAAGAGATCGTGCACCGATAAAACCCAGAGATCGTGGTAAGTTTATTAAAGATATCGACAAGCAAAGCATCGAGACGCCAACAGGAATTGATAAAGAGGATAAGCAAATGATAAAAGATACGTTTTTAATGACAAATAGAGCGGTTCCGTTCATTCGGTCAACGATAAAATGATCGGAGATCCTAGATCCATTTTCAGAAACTTACGATATGATATTTATACATTATGCTATTTCTCAATTACTAAAGCATAGTGAGTTTGGTTTTAACAAAGTTTTTCAATTTCCATTGCGACTTAGGATACTGAACAAGATATTCTATCGAAAAAATAAATTGGGAGAGGATGAGATTTTTGGAAGAAAAAAACTATCTGAGATGATAATGTCAAAATGTAATTAGAACTTCTATAGTAAATATAGTAAAGGAGTATTTTATGCAGAAGATGCTTAAAGAATTGATTGATGAGATCTTTAGATGTAATTTCAAGCAGTATGGATGGAAAAAACGGGGTTTGAATTATAGATATGTAGATGAAAGCGGACTTGGAAGGGTCATTAATTTTCAAAGGTCCAGATGGAATCGTGCGGATGATATAGAAATTTTCATTAATTATGGCTTGTACATAGAAGTCGAGAATGAACTTGTAAATAAAGTTTTTAAAGAATATGAGTGCCAGTTTAGTGCTAGAACAAGATTTAACGGAGGCAGGTATCGTTTTAATGCTGATACATGTATCGAGGAAGCAAGAAAACAACTTGAAAGAGCTTTAGAGGAAGCGACAGATCTATTTGCTAAAGTTGAAAATAAAGAAATGTTTGTATCATTATTATTAAGTGGCGAATTAAAAAAATATTCTGTTAATCGGATCATGGATTATTATACCTGTAAACTGCTCTCAGATATGGGATATCATGAAGAAATTTATGATATCGTAAAGACAAAAGGAGGACCGTATTTCGAGGCATTAGCGGTAGAGCTTGAAGCAAAACTAAAGTGTTAGATCGAATTTCAAAATACTGACAAAACAGCTCCTTATCACTGGGATCATTTTTGGTGATGAGGAGCTGTCTTGCTGTAATGTGAAAACCCGGTAGAGAGCATAAAAATGTTTTCGTTCTTTACTCGGTGAGAGCGATACGATGATCCGATGAGTGTTTGGAAGTATCATTCATAGGAATCGGATCAATATTATAGGTTCAAACAGGTCTTGGTATAAGCTGATATATTTTATAGATCAAGCTGAATGATATCTTGTCGGAGGGTGATTTTATCGGGTATCCATATTGGTACGATATTGAGTTGCACGCTTTAAGTTTTTTTGTATTATAAAATTAAATGATTTTGGAAAAAATTATTGACCCGATTCCATAGATGATTTAATATAATTGATAGATACATATCGATTCTATGTATCAGGGAAGATATTTTGAATTTCATGAAAAATTCGGGAGGTTTTATGAAAAAAATTGGGATTTATTTGATCGTGTCGATCGTGTTATGGAATGGCACCTACGTTTCAAGCGCTGAAGAATATCAGTATGATGAGCATGATCGATTGGTGAAAGTTATTTATGATGACGGCAGTTATATCGAATATGTGTATGATATGACGGGGAACATCATTACAGAGCTTCATAGGAAGAAATCAGAAAATACAGGAGGAACATCCGGCGGTGGATCTCCAGGTAATAATAGTGGAGGAAACTCTCCAATCGAGCCGAGTTATCCGATTAGAGAAGAGGACCCAAAGGTAGGTATCAGTACATCTAAGCATAACGATGGGCATAACATATCAGCTAAAATAGAAACTAAATCAACAGACACTAGGATTACAACATCAATAGAGATCGAAAAAAATGAGATACAAAATGTAATAAAGAACAAAAAGGATCTTTTTATTGACTACGATGGGGTTACGATCAGAATAAAAAACTCTCAACTAAAACATACAGACAAAAACAAAAGCTTGAACATAACGATAAGTAGAGACAAAAAAACCAGTCTGGAACAGATACAAGGATCGTTAAAGAAAAGCAAAAAGAAAGTCAAAAGAATTGAATATGAATTTAACATAAGGATCGAGAGCAGAAAGCAAATAGAATTCGAGTCCATATACATACCCAAAGAGCCAAATGACATTGAAAATTATAGGATTTTCGAGATAAAAGGTAAAGAAGTTAAGATCAAAAATGCAAGAAAAACTCAAGATGGGAGCATAAGAATAAAAGGGAAGTCAAGCAATAGGGTGATAGGAATATTTGTATTAGAGAACATATAGGAGAAGAATATGAGATATAAAAGACTCGTGAGTTTATTGATGTCGTTGACGATCATAATGTCAAACTTTAATTTTGCGTATGCACATAATTCTAGGAGAGGGATTGTTGATGACGGGATCAACATAGATTTAGGGCATTATAACCAACAAGATGAAATGACCGATCCGAAAGACCCGTTGCCGGATCAAGGGTTGATATTGCCTATAACGGAAGCCGATCGAAAGGATTCGACGCCAGGAGCGAGCGATCCGATCAATGGAAATTCATTTTTGAATGAGAAAGCAGATGATCGAAATGGCATTCAAGACTTGGTCGAAAAAGTGGGCGATGCCGCAGAAATGATTCGAGAAAAAGCTGTAGAAATAATTACTCAGAATGAAGATCATATGATCCGAGTCCAAGATATGATCTACATCGAAAAAGCGGAAAGCACTATAGAGATTGATCATTCGATGGGGAATTCAACATATTGGCAGAACTTCACTATAAGCGGAAGTATAAACGAAGAATTCTATAAATATTTGAAAGGAGAGAGCGAAAAACTTAAAGAAGTCTATGTTTTTGGAAGGATCGAAGCGTCAATTCCGTCAGAACATGGAATGTCTTTTGGGGACCCGAGCGCGCGGGAGCATTTCTCATTTGGGGTAGATCTGAATATTAATACTTTTAGGGAAGCGATCAGCACGGACCGTTTTGTTGAAGAAGAAGGACGGTACAAGTTTACTTTTAACAGTCGAAAACCGGTAAATAGTTTTATTGCCGAAAAAGATATCGCTACATTGATATTAAATGTCGATGTGGTTGGATCAGGAGGGATGTGGGATTCCGGATCTATATATGGATCTGTGAACATTGATTTCGCGAAGGGATCGTATGTGCAGAGTCAGATCGATGTGATCGATCATGGGATTCGTTTTGAGAGAGCTGAAGCGGAAGAAACGGTCGAGGGGACGAAAATTTTTAGGATTAACGGTCGGATATCAGAGGTTGTGTCATCCTCATTTTTTCCAAACTCCGATCTCGATATTCGATATTACTTGAAAGCTGGCAATGCAAAATATCCTCTGAAGGATGAACTGGGTATATCCAAGAGAGGTTGTATACATAGAATGTACCCAACAGGAGAAAATCTTTGGTATAAGATCGTAGGAGGCAACGAGGGAGATGGTCCTATAGGAGGAGTGAGTTTTGATCGACTCCTAGGTATGGAACATTCATTCCGTGTTCCCGATATCGATCGCCTGAGTACCTCACTGAATTACCTCGATTCTTTTGATGGTGGGCTTGTTCTCGATAAAGAATCTCTTGCAGAGGGTCAATACGAGATCTTGGCAGAAATATACTCGATTGGAGAAGATAAGGTACTTCTCGAAAAAACAATGGAGGTTCAGATAAAAGAATCTTCAGAGGAATCTCAAGAGACAAGAGATATTCTAAACGATATGAAGATATTTGATCTGTCCCCTCTTAAAGAAGGAGAGCAAAACACCAAAGAGAATCTGAAGGATGTAAAGATTCGGTTTGGAGAACCTGAGAGCCTAATTCGGCTATTGATCAAAGCCTATGAGCGAGAAATCATTTTGAAAGGGTCTGACGGAACGATCTTATATCAAGATCGCCTCAGAAAAACAGCCGGATATTCGAATGATCTTGAAAAACTGGGTGGTCATGTCGGGAGACTACTTTCGACCCTTGAAGATGGGGAATATATTTTAGAAATCATATTGAAAGACCCCAAAGATCCGATAAATGACATAACAAAAAACTATCCATTCTCTGTTGTTGAAAATGAGAATCTGCAAATAAAAGAACTGAAGTCGAAATTGGAGGCGGAGGTTCGATCCGTCCAGGAGAATATTAAGGATAATATTTTGGAAGTTGAGATCAAAATGCCTTCGACTTCATATCATATGGTAAAGAAAGCCCGAAAAATCTTTGATTATAGATCTTGGGTCGATTGTTATGTCAGTATTTTTGATGAAAACGATATTCGAGTTTTGCGCTCTGAAAATATAAAAGAATTGCTTGCTAAAAATCCGAATACATTAACGGAGGATGAGATAGAAAAAAATTATAGCGGTATCATCAAGTTACCTCTGCCAACTGAAGGAAATTATGTTGCAAAAGTCGAGTTTTTGTATGACAAAAACTTGGTAGGGAAACCGTCTGTCATCAAAAGCAGTGAAGCTTATCGATTTAACACGACCAAAAAGGACAAACAGATCGCTGAAGATAACAAGAAGAGCATAATGAGATATTTTGAGTGGTTTGATCCTCAAATCGTGGAAGAAAGTCAGCCTAAGACATCGGTTCGCATAATAGGGGATGACAAAGAAAGACTGGACAATACGATAACAATATATAATTACGAGAACTTTGAAACGTTAGGAATTCGGGATATATCAAGAGAATTTGAAGTGACAGACAGCAAAGGAGCAAAAATCTCTCCGCGGATCGTATCCGATCAGGTGATATTCGAGCCTAAAACGGAGAATGAACAATATCATCTAAAACTATCTTATTCAGTCAATACGACGGATGGAAGTTTTATTTTAAGAGAAGTCAGAAAAGATATCGTTGTGCCGGGGATCAAAATTTCTGAGCAGATCAAAAAGCTCCAAAGCGATTCAGATATATCTTTAGAATCACTGAATCTGGAAGATAAAAGTTTTGTAATCAGATACAACATCAATAAGCCTCTTTACGATTTTATTTCAGAGCAAGAAAATCATGGAAATCTGTTTGAAGTTTTTGAGATCCGAGATTTTAGAGGAAATCTACTGCAAAAGATCCAAGGAAGCACAAGTCTCTCAGCTACCGATTACGATGATCATTGGTCTCATGGGAGATTTGCCAACAAAAAACAACGGATCGACCATAGTGTTCGATTTGAGCAAGATCGGATTTACTACATCAATGTGATTATCGTTTACAAAGATCCTCAAACCGGTCTGCAAACATCGATTGATCATGCTGAAAAGATCTTACGTATCGATACGAACGGCACTAGATTGGAACAACGATTTGAAGAAATAAGGGAGCGTTGCGCTCTCAAGGAGATGGATCAGAAAACATTCTTCGAAGAAGACATGATCGTTGTCGAAGCAAAAATGTCAGAGAAGATCTATCGGGAATGCAAGAACGGAAGTTATCAATCCGGTTTACAAGCCGAATTACTGATCGATCCGTGGAGAACGAGTGGCTGGCAAACAGAGGTGAATCGTCAGATCAAAGAATATAAATGGGATACCGGCGCGAATAAGACGTTCCCGACCCAAGAGATCGATGAAGTGGTAGCGCTCAGATTATTTGATGGGCAAAGAGCATTAGAGGAAGTCATTCTCAGGTTACAGATACCAGCGAAAAATATATTGAGAGGATCCGATGAAGTATCTGCTAAAGCAATATTCAGAGTAAGAGATTCAGAAGAAAGGATGTTGTTACTGGAAAATGAGCAGGAGATCGAGATCCTCGGGAATAAAATATCTTTTGTTCCGCTATCAGGAGATCAAACAGATGATTTTATCATACCGTTAGATATCCGTACAACACGAGCTTTAGGTCAAGACTTTGATATCAAAGCCTGGATGGAGAAAGAAGGAAGACCGAAAGAGACAGTTCAGCTGAACGAAAAGATAATGATCCAAAAAAAGGAAGATCATTCCTATCATGCGGAAATACCTGTGAAGATGGATATAGTTTCGAGTGGAAAATGGATGATTTGGGCAACGCTGATCCCCAAAAATTCTTATAAGATCTCCAAAAATTGGCGATCCGAACCACTCGTGATCCGTAAAGATTCCAACTTCTCTTTAGATCTTCAATCTCTTGTTGCGCCAATACCTTTCGGTCAGGAGAAGACGATAGAGTGCAGACTCATTCCACAGAACGGTATCGATGAATCGCTGGAACTCAAAATAATTATCGATGGTGCGGAACAGAGCGTTCAAGACTTGACGATTACACCATCGGGGCAAAACAGAGTTTTTATAGATCTTCCAACCGACAAAGTTGGCATGAGAGAGATAAGAGTTGTCGCGATTTCCAAATTTGACAGGAAAGAGGTTGTTGCGACCCAAAAATATACCGTCGAGGCGACATCCGATTTTACTTTAAGCAGATCAAATCCGGTATATTTGATCCCTAAAGGACAAAGAATAGATACAAAAAACGACATTCAGATCCGAAACAAAAACCATACAAAAGATAGAATCACATTGCAATATATTGCTGAGAATGTGGATGTGCAAGGTCCGGGAGAGATCGAGGTACAAGGGCAGAGCAGTGCAAGTGTTCCACTTCAACTGACACCAAAAAATAATGAAAGAGGTACTGTTCGGATCATAGCAACATCGGGAAAAGACAACTCGCAAAAGCGTGAGGTCAGCTTTGCCGTGCAGACAAGAGAACTGATCTCAAATCAATTCGTATTGAACTCTGCACAAAGCAGTATTTCACTATATGAAAACGAAAGAGAACGATCCTATGTTGAGATAAGCAACACGGGAGACGTTGAGATTCCATTCTTGACATTAACGGCACGAGAAGAAGAAGGGATAACTGTAAGACTCGAAGAGAGCAGAATACAAAACCTTAAGTCCGGAGAAACGAGAAGAGTATTTTTTGAAGTGATTTCAGATACTGTGGAGAGCGACTATATAAATCGCAAGATCACAATAACCGCGACCGGATCGGATGCGGTATCTTTAAACAAGACACTTTATGTTCAAATTCTGAAGAAGAAAGGGAAGCTACTTATAAACAACAACCAATATGTTCAAGTGGTCAGCGGAGGGCTGAATGAAGAAGTTCAAACAAAATTGGTTGTAGAAAATGTGGGAAACGCAAAACTACAAGAGATCGCTTTAAGAACAAATGATCCTCAAATCGAGATCGTACAGCCTTCGATTTCAGAACTTTCCATCGGAGAGAGTCATATTTTCGACGTTAAGATAAAACCGGAAGCAGCCGGTACCATCGGAGAATTTGCTTATCAAATCGAGGTAGTTGAAAAAAACGCGATCAAAGGAATTGTTGCGATCAAGCACATTGTTTCGAGCGATCAGACCGGTCAGATCGATCTAAAGATCGTCGATATCGACGGAAAAGTATGGAAAAGAGGAATAGTAGTTCTTGAACACAAAGATCTGGGTGATGTTAGGTATGAATTTGACCTTTCCGCACTTCAAGAAGACAGCTTGATCCAAGAGCTTCAGATCGGAAAATATAAATTGAATCTGTTGACTGAAGATAATAAAAGCCTGAAGGCGATCGACATCGAGATCCTGCCAAAAGTTATTCTGAAAGAAAGAATACAGCTAGACATCAAAGATAAACTTTTCGAGACCGATTTCAAGGTGGAAAAAAAGATCATCAAGGATGGTTATACGATAGAAATCATATCGATAGCACCCGGCAGTATCTTACCGGATTCTTTGCCGAGCATTCAAGTCAGAGGAGATGTCCATCTGATGGAAGCGGGGCAAAAGATAAACACTTCTTTGATCATAACAAATCCATCCAAGCATCGATTGGAGAATATAAGGATTGACAGCATGATACTAAAACAGGTGAGCGAATCCAATGATATGGTAAAAGTGATCCTGCATGATCCGGGGGAATTCGGTCTTGCGCCGGGAGAGGGAATTCATGTTCCCGTGACGATCATTGCACCGACAAGATCGATGCCATCTGACGAAACAACATTAGAAGTCAAAGTAACAGCGGAATGTCCGGGATTTTCAATGACGAGAGATGCCAAAACCGTTATTTTTTCCACTGCTGCGATTGGCGGAGTGATCCAAGACAGTAATGGAAATATCCAAGCACCGACCTACCCGGGCGGATCGGGATATCAGACCGGTAAGGTCGAAAAGCCGAGAGTTGGGAATTATGCACCACAGACAGACAGCAAGATACAGCTCAATATCGCAAGCAAGATCATAATGGATCGAGAGATACTCGATGCACAGCTTAGATTATTTGGCATAAAAGAAGAGATCAAAATTAAATCGATCGATATCCATATCTTAGATGCGAACCGAGAAAATGTAACACACAAATTTTATAAAAAAGTTTACAAAGGCAGCGAATATATCGAAGAAGCGACGATAAGCCCTCAGAATGAATATGAGATCGCCTGGTATCTTGCTGAAAATGAGTTTTTTGTAGAAAGTCCTTCCGAATTTACCGCCTTTGCTCAGATCATATACGAACAAGACGGCAAAGAAAACATAGAAGATACCGATGAGGTAAGATTCGTACTGGAACCACTGCCATACCTTGATGTTGAGCTTGAAATGCCAAGCTATATGGAGGCAGGCAAACAATATGAGATCAAGACAACGATCCACAATATCGGAAAAGGGATAGCAAAAAACTTTGATATACTGTCGATCGGAAGTGCATTGGAGAAAGATCTGGGAACAGCTATCAGCTCGGGAGAGATCAAAACGGATCAAGAGATCAAACCGGGCGAAAGCGTAACAACGGTGATTACTTTATCCTCTTCCAGAAGCACAGCGATCGAAAATCGGCTGATACGCCTTGACTATCAAAATGAACTCGATTTAGAGATTATGCCGCTGATCAAAGGGATCAGCATCAAGATCAACAACCAAGCAAAACAGATCGCGAGAGAGCGCATCAAAAAAAGAAACCATCCGGATCCGGCTTCTTGCATCAACGACCCGATCGACTTGTCAAGCGGAGCACAGATCGTCGATCTGGAGCTTTTGGCAATGGAAGGGAATCTTCCACTACAATACTTTATCTCATACAATTCGCATCTACGAGATGCGGCAAGCCATGGAAATGGATGGAGCAATATCTTCGATATGAGGATCGAGCCGAAAGAAGAAGGGATCGATGTATATTACAGCAGCACCAAGAAAAACAGCTTTGTACAAAACGCGGACGGAACCTATCGAACAAGCGATGCCGACCGAATTGACGATATCCTTACGAAGGAAGGATCCGGCTTTGTTCTAAGCAAAAAAGACAATATCACATATCATTTTGACAACACCGGAAGACTGATCAAAATCGCCTACAAAGACGACAAAGCGATCGACATCACCTATACAGAAAATACAAAAACGATCACCGACAATCAAACAGGGATCTACATCATAGCTACAATACAAGATGGTAAAGTAAGTCATTTGAGTGACAGTATCGGGAGACAGGTAAGCTTAAACTATGATGAAAAAGGAAACCTGATCCGAATACAAGACGCGACCGGCGGCATCACACGATACGAATATGATGAAGAAAATCGTTTGATCCGAGGATACGACCCAATGGACGAATTGATATTCGAGAACACTTACGATGAGATGGACCGAATTATCAAACAAACAGACACTCTTTCGACGGAAGGAACGAATATCACCTATGAAGAAACAGATACACAGCTCCTCGCCATCGTAACCGATCGAAGAGGAAATACCAAAACCTATACCCACGACAAAATCACCGGACGCCTGCAGAAGTTGGAGGATGGGAAAGGCGTGATCTTTGAGCGAGTCTATGACGAAAACGGTCGACTTATCGAAGAAAAAGATGCCCAAGCAAGCATCCACTACGAATACGATGCGAGAGGGAACATCACCAAGATCACCGACAAACTCGGACGAGTAACCACCTACACCTATGATGAACAAGGAAATCTGTTGACCCGGACGACCCCAAGACAAAATACCACTGTGATGACCTACGATGATCATGGGAAACTTCTGACCATCAAAAATCCGATCGGTGATGTACTCGAAAACGAATACGATACCAAAGGCAACCTGCTACAAACGACATTACCAAATCAAGACAAAATCACATACACGATCGAAAACGGTCGTGTGGTTGGCGTGCAACCAAAACAAGATAGCAACTACGTCAAAAAATACGATGCCATCGGACGAATCGAAAGTGTAGAAAATCCTGTTGGCGGAGCGATCCACTTCACCTACTGTGGTGATAACCAGATCAAAACCATCACCGACGAAGCAGGAAGCATTACCAAATTTGAGTATGACAAAAGAGGAAACCTCTCCGTCATCACCGATGCCACCGGTCATACCCAAAAATACCGATACAATTTATACAAAGATCTTGTATGGTATCAAGATCAGGAAGGAAACCAAACGACCTATATCTATGATGCCGAGCGCAATCTACTATCCATCACCGATGCAAATGGCGGGAAAATAAGCTACACCTATGACGAGCGTGGACAAAAGACCCAGGAGACTGACCAACTCGGACAAAAAACGACTTACACCTACGATACCGTCGGGAATCTGATCCGAATCAGCAAAGCGGATCGTACCCAAAGCTACCGCTATGACGCTATGGGACAACTTCTGGAAGCTGTGACCGATCAGGTAACAAACTACAGCTATGACGAAGACGGGAATCTAACGACCGTCACCGATGCCGATGGAGAAAAACAGGTCGTAAACTACGATGCGGTAGGACGAATCCTATCCGTTATTGACAAAGAAGGACATCAAGAAAGCTATACCTACGATCAGAACGGACTCAAAGAATATATAGGCAAAGACAAAAACAAGATCACCTACGAACGAGAATACGGACAGATCAGCAAGATCATCGATGCGGCCGGCAATGAGCTCAGCTACATCTATGACTCGATGGGACGAGTGACCACTGTTACCGACCAGGAAGGGAATGTCCATAAGATCGAATACAATGCCACAGGAAAGATCCAAAAGATCATCGATCCATATGATCAATTCGTCGAATACGACTACGATGTACTGGGACGAAAGATTCGTCAGACTGACAAAAATAACAACACGACCCGGTTTGAGTATACGCCAAACGGAAATCTTCGTACCATCACCGATGCCCTAGGCAATATCACCGAATTTGAATACGATGCACTCGGCAACTTGATTAGAGAGACCGATGCACTCGGCAATACGACTGTTCATCAATACAACAAAAGAGGAGACAAGATCCAAACCACCACCGCCCTCGGCAACGAGATCCGATACGAATACAACACCTACGGAGAACTCATCCGAGTACAGGACGCCATTGGCGAGATCGCACAATACAAATACAACAACAAATGGCAATTAATCCTTGAGATCGACGCCCTCGGCAATGAGACCGCCTACACCTACGATGCCAAAGGACAGATCGTCAAAAAACTCGATCCAAACGGCAACGAGACCCACTATCACTACGACAAAGAAGGCAGACTTATCCAAACAAAGTCCGGCAAAGAAACCATTGCTATCCAAAGCTATGATCAAACCGGAAGACTCCAAAGCATCACCGATCCGAAAGGACGCATGCTTCGATTCGAATACGACAGCAGAGGAAACCTTATCACCCAAAGCGAAATCATGTACCAAGGCGATAAAGCGACAAAATATCGATACAACGCCAAAAATCTGCTCGAAGAGATCCAAAACGCCAAAGGACAAAAAACCACCCTCACCTACGACAAACTCGGACGAGTGATCAAGCGAAAAGAAAAAGGCGACACCACCACCTATCGATACGATGCCCAAGGGAATATTCTCGAAGTAAAAAACAAACAAGGTAAGATCCTTCGACAATACGACGCCCTCGGACGAGTCATCCAAGTCACCGACACCAACAAACAGACCATTAAGTACCAATATGACGCCGTCGGCAACCTACAAACTTTGACCTACCCGACCGGTAGATCAAGCAAAGTCCCACAAGCGGTGCACTACACCTACGATGCCATCGGAAACATCAAGACCGTTACCGACTGGAACGATCGAGTCACTACCTACAACTATGACATCAGAGGTCAAGAAATCGGGGAACAAAGACCAAACGGCAGCATCAAACAGACCCAATACGATATGGCAGGACGGATCACCCAACTCCTGGACCAAGACAAAAACGGCAATATCCTGCTCCAATACGAATTGACCTACGACAAAAACGGTAATATCATTCGAAGAACGAGCAATCAAAAAACGACCATCCCAAAAGACCGAGAGATCCAAAACAGCTACACCTACGACCAGCTGACAGCGATCCAAGGACAACGCCTCACCTACGATAAAGAAGGCAACGTCAACCACTACTACATGGATGGCAAAAAACAACAGCTGATCTATGATCAGCGTAACCGACTGACCCAAGCCGGCAATACCAGATACCTCTACGACAGCGAAAACGCAAGGATCCAAAAAACCGAACTCCTGGACCAAGACAAAAACGGCAATATCCTGCTCCAATACGAATTGACCTACGACAAAAACGGTAATATCATTCGAAGAACGAGCAATCAAAAAACGACCATCCCAAAAGACCGAGAGATCCAAAACAGCTACACCTACGACCAGCTGACAGCGATCCAAGGACAACGCCTCACCTACGATAAAGAAGGCAACGTCAACCACTACTACATGGATGGCAAAAAACAACAGCTGATCTATGATCAGCGTAACCGACTGACCCAAGCCGGCAATACCAGATACCTCTACGACAGCGAAAACGCAAGGATCCAAAAAACCGAAGAAAGACAGATCATACAATACACCATCGACAAAGAAAACGGACTCCCACGTGTACTGCAAGAACAAACCAAAACAGGCACCATCCGCTACATCTACGGAAACGGACTCATCGGACAAGAGCAGATCGACAACAAAGGAAAT
>JAUMYO010000059.1 GCA_030528605.1 Peptostreptococcaceae bacterium
CTTTGGAATTTCCGTTCAATTCAAAGAGCTCTGTCAGTAGCGTTTTGTAAGCATTCTGTCGTTTGACGGAAAATTCATCCTTACTCTCTATCGTCGTTTTTGAAAGTCCTGTCGATGGCGCTCCGATATATAGCACGGTCATCTGACTGTCCTTTCGGTCGATGGACGGAGAAGCAACGGCAGCAGTTATATATCCTTTCATAAAAAGTTCGCTCGCCAATGTAGTAAATCCGTCGATACTTTTCACAGCATTTACTCTGTCGGTATAAGGCTTGACCGGTTTGAATCCCAGAGCGTCTCTTGTCTTAAAATCGAGAGCGACATTATAAAAGTCGACCAGCTTTTTTTCATCGCTTCCCTCAGCAAGTTGGTCATAATTTTTGTTCAGATCGGCGATCATTTTTTTGATGCTCGCTTCCACTTGATCGTTTGCTATCGTAAAGTTGCTGATAGAAGCTCTGTCCTCCGGGATCTTTGCGTCCTTCAGCCACTGAGCGTTGATATACTCGTAGAAGTCGGATCTTGCAGTTGCCTGCTCGGACACCTGATTCGGTACGGATGATGTTGTTTTTGCGGACTCCGGCTTCATCGAGCGACCCGGATTGGTGATCGGGCTTGCATAAGATGCGATCGATGTGATCGACATCAACGCAGCCATTGATGCACTAAGCAATATTTTTTTCCAATTGCGCATTTCCCCTCCTTAGGATCAATAAGAAAATCGTGAAATATGATTTATTTCTGCAATACCGATGATACCCAATAAACTTTCGCTGAAACCGATTTCAAAAGATCTTGAAAGCACGAAAAAAAGATCCTCGATCGGATCAAACTAACCTTTTGTCTTCAATAATATCCCGACGAAACGGATAAACTTTTGAACACCACTTCTACGAGTTAAGCATCCGATAAATGATCGACAACATTATCTGCACGATGGATCAAAAAGATCCGCAGAGATCTCAAAATATTTTTTTCATATCTTCCGGGATCTCGTAACGAGATCCCTCCCATCCTACACTTCACCGATCCACAGATGATCCATGCCGCGGCGTATCGGAAGATCTGCCGCTCTTTGCGAAGTTTTGATACTATTATCCTTTAGAACTACCACTCATCACCATTTTTATTTTTGATAGCTTGTAAGGAATGATGATCCGACCGCTGCATCGTTCTATCGGAACGGAAAGATATCTAAGGGATGATTTTATTGGATAATAGCATGATCTGCCGCTTTGTAAAGGATGATCCCATCCGGATCAGCGGATCTTCATCAACAGCTTTTGGATGTCCACGATCTCCAGCCCCGCCTTTTGACCGATACCGCCAAAGATCTTCTCTCCTTTTTTGTTCCACATCGACACATGGATCACCGAAGATATGCTCTCTTCGATGCTCCGAGACATGAAGCCGTGCGTCGGTGCGAGGAGTTTGCCGGTGTCGCCGCTCAGAGCACGGATCTTAAGCACATGATGCCGGTCTTTGATCAGGATCTCCAGCATCCCTTGCGACTTTTTCATCGACAGGATCTTGGCTCCGCTGTATGTGGCAAAGCGATAAAAGTGCTCGCCCAGACGCAGAAAGCACAAGAAACCGGTGAATGAGCTCATCCCCCACGGGATATCCGCGACGGAGAACATAAAGGATGCGTCCTGCTGCTCAAAATGATTGGACTGCATCCACACCCACGCTTTCGGGAAGGATCGCCCCCAGTCCTTTTCGATATAACCGTAGCCGCCGGTGAGGTCGAGCGTCCGTCCGTTGATATCCAGCTTGCCCTCGATGTCGTGATGGATGTTGACGATCCCGTGATAACATTCCATAAAAGGAACGAAAGAAAACGGTCCCATGATTCCCGGCTCTCGCAAAGTGGACGGATAGGAGCGGATGTTTTTGAAAGTCAGATCGCCATGGATGCAGATGTCCCGATCCTCCATATCAAGATGGATGCGATCCTTGGCAAAAAAGCTTGCGCCGATCCATACTTCAAAAGATCTTCTGCTCGCTTCAAAATCTTCGAGCGGATAGCGGAGATACGCAGTCTGTCCGGTCATCGCATCAAAATACTGGACGAAGGCATGATGATCCGTTCCGTCCTTACCGAGCGCCACGCCCGGGATGAGCGCGATCACATGCTTTCGATCCTTGTCGATCAGTTTGTAATACCATCCTTCAAAATAGTTTCTTCGCTTGTTGCTTCCCTGAAATATCTCAGGATGAAATAGCTTCCACATCTTTTTTCCTTTCGATCATTGTCTGAGGGCATCCGTCTCTATGGATGATACTTTCCAACATTCGTTGGAGCATCATATCGATCCCATCGAACAGAGGATGCCTTTTCTATGTTTTCTATCGGATCTCAGTATGACCCACTCATTCAGGTACAAAAACAGAGCGAATGATATTCGCTCCGTTCTTATGATCAAGCCGCTTTTGGGCTGAATATCCTATTCAGATCTTTTGTCATGTAGAGATATCTTCCGTTCTCCAAGATCGGAGCCGATCCGATACTTCCTTTTTGCTCGCCTTTGACATAGCTGTTCGACTTGACATCGATCGTCATCACCGCTTTGCCGTCTTGCAGGATCGTGATGCTCTTAGCTTTTGCATCGTAGTTTACCTTGTAGCCTTTTGACTGAGCAAACTCACGGATGCCTACCTTTTCATCGCCGCCGGATCCTTTGTCAAAAGTGATCTTTGTTTCCATTTTGCCCTCTACCTTACCGACTTTTTGGACATAGTCGAGCAATGTATCCATCAAAGTATTGTATTCCGCTTTGGACGGATATGGTTTGAACATCAGATAACCGTCTCCGCCTGCTGCCATAAAGTCATTGGTAGCCACTTTGTAAGTTTTTTCCATATCGATCGCTTGTCCGCCGATCTTCACATCGGTAACACGCTTGCCGACCGATGCATTCACACGAAGTGTGAAAGTTATTCCGCCTACATGAGGGAATGCGCCTTTTTCATTCGGATATTCGTTCGTTCCGTGCTCGAGAGCCGCTACGATATCCGATCCCTTGACCTCTTTGACCATCACCGTGTTGCCGAATGGGAATACCGTCACCAGATCACGCATCGTGATATCGCCCGCTTTGATCGAAGCACGGATGCCGCCACCGTTGGTGATCGCCATATCCGCTTTGGTCAGATCGAGCATCGCTGCCGTTGCCAGCTGTCCAAGATTGGATTCGCCGGTCCTTACGACATTTCGCTCGCCCACAAGATCGACCGCAGTTTTTCCTACGACCTTGTCGAGGATCACACTTTGTTTTTCTTCCACTTTTTTGATCGCATCAAGGATCGCCTGCTCCGGCTTGACATCCTTCATATCATCATATTTCAAAAGAGAAGCTGTCCTTCCCACGACCTTTTTGTCCACGATCTTAAGATCGACTTTTCCTACTGCTCGCATCGAGCTTCCGGTACTTACGATCAGCGTTCCGTTCTCTTCAAGACCTTTGTCCAGCATCGTGTGGCTGTGTCCGTCGATGATCAGATCGATGCCTTCGACATTTTTTGCGATAAGGTCGGATGTGTACTCACCTTCATAAAGCCCCAAGTGAGCCAGCGCGATGACGATGTCCACTTTCTCGGTATTGCGAAGCTTGTCCACCGAATCTTTCGATGCTTTGATCATATCGCTGAATTCATATCCTACGACATTTTCCGGATGGGTCTTGAATGCAGTCTCCGGTGTAGCGATACCGAAGATCCCTACTTTCAGTCCTTTGACCTCCTTTACGATGTATGGTTTGAAAACCGATTTTCCACCCTTCATGACATTGTTTGCCAGCATCGGGAAATTAAATCCTTTTTCGATCTCAAAAAGAACATTCGTTCCAAAGTCGAACTCATGGTTTCCGACTGCCATCGCATCGTAGCCGATCTCATTCGCCATCGGAATGATGCTCTTTCCTTTTTCAAGGTTTGCGATCGGCAGACCCTGGATCATATCTCCTGCATCAAGTACCAGAATCTCATCCTTTTTGCGAAGCTCCTCCACATAAGTGCCGAGCTTGGCAAATCCGATCTGAGACTTGCCGTTATCCACCACCGCGGCATGCACATCGTTCGTGTGGATGATGGTAAGCATCTTTTCCTCCGCAGCAAAAGCGGAAGAACTGAATATCGTCGTTGTAAGCATTACAGCCGCGATCAGCTTACTGATAGATCGCTTCATTGTTTTACTCCTTTACTCCTTTTCCTTTTATTGTAAACAAAGCGCGGAAGAACTCTCCCACGCTTTTATTTTATCATATTTTGTTGTAACGGTATAGATGTATTCGATCTTTGGATCTCCTCCGTCAAAAGGATCATCTTATCCTCCTCTACCTTTTTATGACCTCATTTTCGAGAAAGTTTTTTCTTGCGTTGATCGAAGCAACAAAGATCTTATCGAAATGATAATGAGCAACGAAGGATCTTGTCATACGATCATTCTTTTGAGTTATGGATATGAACGATCCGTGCGCCACAAAAGATCCGATAAATTTCTTCAACAATATAAAGCATAAGTTTGACTTTTGCTTTACATTCGTTGTATAATGTTCTTAAACAAGGAGGTGGTCAATATGGCACAAATGATGGTCAATTTCCGAATGGATGAAAATTTGAAGAAAAAAATGGAGCAGACCTGCGCTGAGATGGGAATGAGCATGACGACAGCATTTACCATCTTTGCAAAAAAAGTCACCAACGAAAGACGGATCCCTTTTGAGATCACAGCCGACCCCTTTTACAGTGAGAGCAACATGGCACATTTACTCCGCGGAGTAGAGGCACTGAACACGGGAAAAGGTATCGAACGGGAGTTGATCGAGGTCGACTGATGAAAAAGATCTGGTTTGATGAAGCATGGACGGATTATCTCTATTGGCAAACTCAAGATAAAAAAACGCTCAAACGGATCAACCTGCTGATCCGTGATATTGAGCGAAGCCCTTTCGACGGTATTGGAAAACCGGAACCGTTAAAAGGTAATTTAAGCGGTTTTTGGAGTAGACGTATCGACGATGTAAATCGTCTGGTCTACCGGATAAACCAAAATATTTTGGAGATCCTGTCCTGTCGTGGACACTATGATTAAAAAGGGGCTGTTACAAAACACAGATCTAGAACAAGATATATGTAGTAAACCATAGGTTTTGTCATATATTTTGTGTGAAGATCTTAAATTGCAACAGCCCTTTTGATCTATAATGTGTTGCCCGTCATTTTTTGAGCAAACATTTTTATTCTACAAACTTTTTTCTGTCAAAAAGATCTACTTATGCTTTCCGCAGCATCCGCCGCCTTTTCCTCCGCCACAGCATCCGCCGCCGGATCTCTTGTTTGCTTTGAGCTCGTCCATCGCTTTTTTGATGATCGCCGGTGCTTTGGCACAGTTCTTTTCATCGACTGCACAGATCGCAAAACGCACGCCTTTTTTGAGTGCTACGGCAAACATATTGGACTCGGTGAGTTTTTCCACTAATTGTTTCGGATGATGATACGGAATGGTCGTAAAGAATCCGTCGCGGTATGGCAAGATCTCAAGTCCTACTTCTTCCGCCGCTTTTACAAAAACATTCGCTCGGTTTCGAAGAACATCTCTCCAGTGATTTCTTTCGTCTTCATACGCTTTGAGTTTTGCATCGTCTTTGTCGATCTCGATCAAAGTTTCCATCGCCGCACGAGTCCCGTTGGACCAGTTTGCACGACCGGCATGCAGACATCCGTAGTAGAAGTCCACAGCAATATCTTCCACGGAAGAGATCCCGATCAGTGCGCCCATACGAAGTCCATACATCGTGTATCCCTTGGACATGGAGAATGCGATCATCACGAACACATTTTCCGGAAGGTCCTCAAACTTTTTGAAGAACGCACGCTGCTTTGTGCCTTCTCCTGCGTAATCGATGTATGCGGTATCGACAACAAGGATGATCTTGTTTTCTTTATCTTGTGCATTTTTCTTGAGCACTTCGATCACTTTGTCCCATTCTTCATCAGACAGGCTGTAGCCGGTCGGATTGTGCGCAGGGGTGTTGATGATGGTGAGTGCGCGTTTTTGATCTTTGACAAGCTGTGTAAACTTCTCGTCAAAATCCCGGATGTCAAATCCGCCTTCTTCGTTGAACAGACGGAAGTTTCTCAGACCTCTCTTGCCTTCTTCGGAGATGGTCTTGTATGGAGACCAGAACCAGTCCGCAACGAGGATATCATCGCCTTCGTTGGTGTAGTTCCATACCGCATGCTTGATACCGCCCGTTCCTCCCGGTGTCGCTACCGATCGGATATGTCCGTTCGGTCTATGCTCTGCAAAGCAAGCCTTCTCGATCGCAGTCAAAAACTCCGGCTGTCCTGCAAGCTGCGCATACGCAGCGATCCTTGCGTTCGGCAATCCTTTGAGCTCATCATAGACAGTCTTTAGGCAGACCAATCCGCCGTCATCATCCATGATCGCGCCCAGTGTCGCATTGATCACATTCTCTCTGCCAAATTTTTCTTCCGCTTGTTTTGCTCTTCCTGCGATCGCAAAGATCGCATCGTCCTCGATCGGCCATTGTGCATGCTCTGCCGTCATTCTGATCATAATTCATTCCTCCTGAAATTCTTACTTTTTCTAAATCGTTTTATCAAAAACTGTTGTGTGCAACAAAGGTTATTTCTTTTCCGCAAACTCATGTGCCGTCTCTTCGCCGACAAGCACGCGATATGCACCATGTGCAAGGGATTCCAGCTCGTTTTCTCCTGCCAGTATATGCACCGGTGCGATGAACTGAACTTTCTTGGTCACATAGTCGGTGATATATTGGGAATATGCGATACCGCCGGTAATCGTGATCGCATCGACTTCGCCTTCCAATACGACGGACAGCTCTCCGATCGCTTTGGCGATCTGATATGCCATCGCATCATAGACGAGTCTTGCTTCCGCATTTCCTTCGGCGATCATCTTTTCCACCTCGAGTGCCGAGTTCGTACCAAGCAACGAGACCAATCCCGCTCCGCCACGCATCTTTTTAGTCAGCGTCGGCAGATCGAACTGAACCGCGTATTTCATAAAATCTTTGATCGGCAGTTTGCCTGAACGCTCCGGCGAGAAAGGACCTTCGTCATCCGATACGATGTCCAGCATCCTTCCGTGTTTGTGCGCCGAGATCGACATTCCGCCGCCCAGATGCGCGACGATCAGATTGCATCGATCATACGGCTTGCCGAGTTTTTCAGCAGTTTTGATCGCTGCCGCTCTCATGTTGAGCGCATGAGACAAACTCTTTCTGCGGATCTCTTTGATCCCCGTGATCCTCGCCACATCATCCAGCTCATCGACTGCGACCGAGTCGTAGATATAGGCAGGGATGCCAACGGTATCGGCGATATCTTTTGCGATCAGTCCTCCGAGATTGGAAGCATGTTCAAGCACCGGGCGATCAAGCAGCACCTCCGCCATCACCTCGTTTACCACATAGGCTCCCGATCGGACCGGAGGCAGGATCCCGCCACGACCTACGACAGCGCTCAGCTGATCGATCGTGTAGCCCGCTTTATTCAATACCGAGATGATCGCATCCTTTCTCATCTCATATTGCGATGCGATCGACGGATATTTTGACAGTTCTTCAGTCGAATGCTCCAATCCTTCTTTGAACAGCAGTTCCTTATCCTCATATAACGCTATTTTGGTCGATGTGGAACCGGGGTTGATCGCTAGTATTTTCATATACACTCTCCTTCAAAAAATATTGCTTGTCCAAGACAAGACTTTGGTCAAACCGGCAAGGCGGGATCTGTCCTGTTTCATCCACGACGCAGCCTCCGCCAAAGTACAGGGGCTCTGTATTTGTATAAGATCGCATGCCTCGCTTGTCATACTTCCTCTATTATATTATGAAACCCTTTTTTTGTCATTACGCTTTTATTCTGTAAACGAACGATCTCCGTCTCCTGATCACTATATCTTAATTCGAGAAAATTTTTCACCCCGCTCCGAAGAAAATTCGCCTCCTATATTAAACTCCGGCTGAATTATTTTTGCAAAATGACCCCTATCTTTTCAAAAACTGACATCCTGCATCATAAAAAATAAATTGCGACCGATCCGTATCCCATGCAAACAAAAACCGCTCCGTTCGCATACGCAAACGAGCGGTCTTATATTTCCGGCTGATAATACGGTCATCCCTTAAGATAAGCGCATACATTTCCGTCCGGATAGAACGGTGCAGCGATGGGGCAGCATTCCCTAAAAGCTATAAAAATAAAATGCCGTTAAGTGCCGGCTCTAAAGAATAATAGTTTAGCATTACGCGAGAACTTTAGCAAAAACCGAGTCGATGATCTCGATCAGTTTTTCTTTTTCGATATTGTAAAAATAGATCAGGATCCTCGGATGGTCCGGATGATACGAAGTCCTGACATAGCTTCCGAGCGGCGTTGCCTTGATGCCTTCTTGGAGCAATTCGCCGGCGATCTCTTTTTCGCTTCGGGAGCTTTTCATCTCGACGATCATAAAGAGTCCGGAGGTATTGCTGACGATCTTTACTTTTTGCGGATAATGCTGCCGGATATGGTCGGACAACATGCCGGATTTATCGCTGTACAGTCGGCGGATGCGCCGGATATGACGTTGATAATGCCCTTCCTCCATAAATTTGCACAGCGCGAGCTGATCGACTTTGGACACGCCTTGCGAGTAGGATCCGCGGATCGTGCGGTAGATCGCGAGCAGCTCTTGGGGCAGTACGAGGTAGCTTATCCGCATGGACGGCAGCAGCGTGGATGAAAAAGAACCGATATAGATCACACGCTGATTTTTATCCATCGCTTTGAGCGCGGGGATCGGTCGTCCGAAGTATCGCAGCTCGGAGTCATAATCGTCTTCGATGATATATCCGTTTGTTTCGGCAGCCCAGGAGAGCAGCTGCGTGCGCCTTCCCGCCGACATGACGATGCCGGTCGGAAATTGGTGCGACGGACTGACATAGAGCAGATCGAGATCTTTTTCAAAGGCTTCCTTGAGCAGGATGCCTTCCGTATCAAGCCCGAGATCATAGGTCCCAAAATGTTGGTCGCTAAAGATATTTCGGCTCAAAACATAGCCCGGGTCTTCAAATCCGATGCTTTTTTTGTCGCTGCGTTTGAGGATGGCGGTCAAAATATTCATCAGCTGCTGTGTTCCCGCTCCGATGATGACCTCGCTGCTGTGGCAATGCACGCCCCTGGACTGGAACACATATTTTGCGATCTGATCCCGCAGCCTCATCTCGCCTTGAAGATCCGCCTCCGCAAGCAAAGACCGACTCTCGTAGATGAGCGTGTGAGTCAGACATTTTTTCCATTTCACGAAATCAAAACATTCTTCATCATAGATCGAAAGCATCTGCCGGATCTCTTCCCGCTCTCCTTCGTTTTGCAGATCCTTCCCAATGTTCAAGACCTCTTCGACAAAATCCAGCCGATCGACAAAATAGCCCGATCTTTCCTTATTGAGGATGTAGCCTTCCATCGCCAGTTGATCGTATGCCGATCGGATCGTCGTGATACTGATGCCGACCTTGCCCGAAAGCGCGCGGATCGAGGGCAGTTTTTCACCCGGACGGATCGTACCGTTTTCGATCTCTCTCTTGATATATTTGTAGAGCTGATGGTACATCGGCTCCTTTGAATTTTTATCCAGATCCGGTAATATCTCTCGCATATCCACCTCCTTATCCCAGTATATCTTAAGCCATCGTCCGATGCAAGAGTCTCCCGTCACCCGGACTCCTCCATAGCCTCTCTATTTTTTTCTTTGACCTCATTCTACAAAACATTCAGGTTGGAAGCATTTCATCCGATATATACCGTGAAGATGATATCTCTTTCTCCGATCTTATCCGAAGGACCGTGACTTTTGGTTTTTTTAGGGTATAATAATATAGATATACATCCGGATCCAAAGTCATTACAAATTCCGAGACATGATGTTTTATTTTTATTTTTTGATCCGGTCATTTTTTCATGGGAGGAATTATTTTATGAATCTTATCAAAAGATCTTTTGCGCTCGCGTTGGCAGGACTCCTCTTCGTCAGCACGAGTATGACCGCTGCGGCAAGCGGTCTCAAAGATGTCCGAAATCATTGGGCAAAAGAAAGTATCGAGAAAGTGATCCGACTGGGATTGATGAAGGGGTACAGCGACAACACTTTCGGTACGAAAAAAAATGTTACGCGTGAAGAACTTGCCGCGATCTCCGTTCGTTTGGCAGGCGACCCGGAGATGACCCTCTCCGGATCGTTCCAAGATGTGAGCGGACGATGGAGCGAAACCGCGATCCGAAAGAGCGTTGCGCTGGATCTGATCGTCCCGATCTCATCAAGCGACTTCGGTCCTACCAAGATGACGACGCGACAGGAAGTAGCAAGAGCGATGTACAAGATCTTGCAAAAACATGAGCTTCGCTTTGCCGAGACCTCTTCTTCTTTGACCGACATCGCCCATTCTCCGTACAAGAATGAGATCGACAAGATCGTTTCCACGGGGATCATGAGCGGATATCCGGACAAAACTTTTGCTCCGGCAAAGAACATCACCCGCGCCGAACTGGCTTCGATCCTGGTCCGTGTCTACGAATCGGTCAACGGGATCCCGATCGTCGCATCCGCCGGATCCGGATCATCGGTCAACACACCGACAAAAGCACCTGCGCCTCCACAAAAAACGAAGGTCTCCGATCCGGTCGTAACGATGAATGTCGAAACGGCTTCGGGCATCGTTCCGGTGAAGGGCAAATTCGATCGTGCGATGGCTGAAAAAACGCTGGCACTCGTCAATGCCGAAAGACGAAAAGCAGGGATCCAAGAACTGGGCTGGAGTACTTCGCTTGAGACCGGTACCGATGTTCGTGCCGCAGAGATCGTGTTTTATTTCAACCACGATCGACCATGCGGAAAAGACTGGTGCTCGCTGTACACGCTGGGCGGGAAATATGCCGTTGCGGAGAATATCGCTGCCGGACAAACGACAGCGGAAGAAGTGGTCCAATCTTGGATGAACTCACCGGGACATCGAAAAAACATCCTTGATCCGGCGTATAACAAAATGTCGGTATCGCTTTTTGTAACCAGCGGACCGAGCGAATACGGGACCTATTGGGCACAACATTTCAAAGATTGATCAAATACCTCGCGGACTTCGCGAGGTATTTTCTTTTGCAAAAAAGACGGATCCCCGCATGATCCTATCCTTCGATAGATATTTTGCGACCACGAAGATCTGCCGGATCTTTTGAGGAGCACGGATCGTTAATATCCATGGTTCAAGAGAATAATAGGATAAAGATCGGGGATGAATTGATTTTTTTTCGTGATCTGATATAATTTAAGCATGACCCTCCGATCTGTGAGGGCGTGATGAAAGGAGTCGATATGAAAAAGTATGAACACAAATTTGTGAAAACGGACAAAGGCTTTCATCTCAATGTTGACAAAAAACTCCAAGCGATGGAAAAAGAATGGAATGAGCTCGACACACAGAACCGAAGATCCTGCACTCGGATCGATGATGCCGCGATATTCCTAAAAAAGTACAAAGACAAGGAGGTCCGGCTATGGAACCGAAATTAACGATCCGTCCTGCTCGCGTTGAGGATGCGGAGCAGATCCTCGAGTACTCCAAAAAGATCGGCAGCGAGACCGATTTTCTGCTGTTCGGGGCGGAAGGAGTGCCTTATACACTCGCTCAGGAGGAGATGTTTCTTGCAAAAATCGAAAAATCGCCGACCGGCTGTATGCTTGCCGCACTCTATGAGGGTGAGATCATCGGACTTTGCTCCTTTGAAGCGAATATTCGCGACCGGATCGCGCATCACGGATCGATCTCCATCTCCCTGTTAAAAAAGCACTGGGGTAAGGGCTTTGCCAAAGAGTTGATGATACACGGGATCGATTTTGCCCGAAAGATCGGTATGAAGATCATCACCTTGGAAGTCAATTCCAACAATCATCGTGCGATCGGGCTTTACGAAAGACTGGGTTTTGAGAAGTTCGGCACCTTCAAACGATCCTTCAAGGTGGGCGAAGAATATTCCGACACCGACTATATGGCGCTGTATCTGTAGCTCCAACAAAAATCATTTGAATGATCTTCGTGAGATCAAAAAGTTCATCGCCAAGGAGGTCGCATGCAATACCAACAAGACTGGGTCATGAGGCAGATCGAGATCATCATCTCCATCCTTCGCGGACTGATCGCAGGACGATCCGCAAACAAAAATAAATTCGACGAGTTTGCACGCTCCACCGCCCTGGACGAAAGCCTCCGCACCAAGTTGAGCGAAAAGATCGCAGAGCATCGGATCGGCGAAGCGGAGGATCTGCTTTTTGATGCGATCGAAACATCAAAAGAGCCGTTGACGGAAGATGCTTTTTGGTTTTATGAGAAGATCAATGCTTTGTCCGACGAAACGCTCAACGCAGGCGATTTTTCACGCGCTGAGATCCTCTCCGGACTGCGCGAGATCTGCGGGCACTACCATCTGCCTGATGCGGTCTTTTTTGAGATCTTGGATAAACAACGACCCGGTCATTAAAAAAACAAGGATCCTATCGTTCTGCAATAGAGTGCCGTTATGCACCGACAAGCTCCACGATCCGAAGATCGTAAAAAATATGGTAAGTATTTATGGTTTCGCTATGAATTAAGAAGCGTAAGATCGAAAGGAGATCTTTTATGAAAAGAAAATATTTGTTGATATTCACCCTCGCAATACTGATGAGCACGCAGATGATCTTTGCGCAAGGCTCTTCGCGGATGATGCTGAACTTCGGTGACAACAGGCTGGAGGTCAATACGGTGATCCGAAACGGTATCTCGCTGATGGAAGTCCGCTCTTTCACCAATGCAATGGATCTTGATCTGGAGTTCTCCAAGAAAACAAAGTCCGTGCAGATCTCCGACGGCGAGAAAGGCAAGAGCCTCGTGCTCTATGCAAACAGTAAGAGAGCGACGATCACTCAGGAAGGTATGAGCAAAAATCTTTCTTCCAATTACAAAACGACCGTCATCGAAGGTCGCACTTATGTTCCGGCAAGATTTTTGTTGGAGAGTCTCGGATATGACATCGTGCTGAAGGACAAAGAGTACTATGTTACCGAAAAAGGCGTGTTGCAGCTTTCTCACGAATCCAACAAGAACGCTCCGCAAAGACCTTACACCGGCAGCGATGTAAAAAAGGTCACGCTTACAGTAAAATACGGAACGGATAAGAAAGCACTGAAGGAAGAGTTCGATATCGATGCGATCCGACCGAAGAACGGCGGACCGCTCATGGTCAGCGCATCGCAATTTGCAGCACATTTCGGTCTGGATTACAAACAGGACAGCCCGAAATACGGGATCGCGAAGATGAATATCACCAATGTCGTCGGCGACAAAAAGATCATCATCTATTTTGTGGAAGGCGAGGATCGATACATCCGTGCCGTCGGCGACAAAGAGACTGCTGTAAAGATCAAGCAGGCTCCGGCTTTTGTCGATCTGAATCTTTATGTATCGGTCAACGATCTGACCGACAGCTTGGAACTTCCTGTCCAGGATCGAAACGCGGATAATATTTTAGAACCGAGATAAACATCAGGCACTCTTCGGAGTGCCTTAAAATATCCTGATAAACAAAGATCTCTTTGATCCATGATTTTAGAAAGAAGGGCGTTATGAAGATACATCAGATCACCGAGAGG
>JAUMYO010000004.1 GCA_030528605.1 Peptostreptococcaceae bacterium
TGTTTACATGTGGTTTGGTTCTTTCAAATTTAGCCTTAGCCATTTTATTTCCTCCTCAACACTTAAGTATATTGATTTTTTATGTTGGAGCTCACGAGCGGACTCGAACCGCCGACCTCGTCCTTACCAAGGACGTGCTCTACCTACTGAGCCACGTGAGCAAGCTACCTCCCTTATTTTATATAATTTTAGTCCTTCTTGTCAATAGTTTTCTTATCTTTCTTTGAAATGTGTACAGTGAAAAAGTAAATTCTACCTTGTTTTTTTAACGTGGATCTTTTATGAGCGACTTGTTGATCCTGTGGTAAGATAACACCTTGTTTGCTAGCTCCTTCGGAGTTTTTCTAACTTATCAAAAGTTTCTTTATCGAGCCTTTGTCCCAAAGTATATCGATTTTCAGAGCCTTCTTTGATGATCCTGCGGATACTTTCTTTGCTCTGTTCCACTTCAAGAAGAAGCTCTCTTGCCGT
Source organism: Peptostreptococcaceae bacterium (assembly GCA_030528605.1). Taxonomy (GTDB): domain Bacteria; phylum Bacillota; class Clostridia; order Peptostreptococcales; family Filifactoraceae; genus JAUNKE01. The sequence continues at coordinate 472 of JAUMYO010000004.1, forward strand.
AAGGCGCGCAGCTCCCTTGCCAAGTACCATATTCTGTTCTGTAAGGTCGTTTGTTGCTACACGGATCATTGCATGACGTTTATATTTATAATCATGGATAAATTTTTCAATATAACTGTCCGCAGTTTGGTTTTCTTTTGTAAAAATGATCGTAAGTTTTTTTATTTTCTCTTCCCGATCACTTACTCCTCTGACTTTATACGCATCATAAACGATATAGGTATCGATCCCATTGTATTGAGCGTACTCAGAGATCTTATCGTTGAATAAACGACGAGCCTCTTCCAAATTATCCCCGGCGATCTTTGCCAGATCTCCCCAAGCATTTATGATGTTATAACCGTCGATCAAAAGTACATTATTTCTTATCTGTTTCAAAACAGCCCTCTCTGTCGAACGACTTCATACATCAATACCGAAGCTGCTACTGATGCATTCAATGAATCGATCTTTCCTTTCATCGGGATCCTCACAACAAAGTCTCCTGCTTCTTTGACCAGCCTTGAGATCCCTTTTCCCTCATTCCCGACGACCAATGCTACATTCCCGGAGAAATCCATCTTATCATATATTTCTCCTGACATATCCAAACTATAGATCCATATGTTATTTTGCTTCATCAGCTCTATTGTTTGGACCAGATTTGAAACACGAACGATCTTCATATGACTCGTTGCTCCTGCGGATGTTTTCTCAACCGTTTGATTGACCTGTACCGCCCTACGTTTCGGTATGATGATCGCATCGACGCCGGCAGCTTCAGCCGTTCTGATGATGGCTCCAAAGTTATGCGGATCTTCGATCTCATCAAGGATCAAAAAGAAGCCCTTCCCTCTCTCAAAACTGCCCAAAATTTCTTCCAATCCATAATAGCGGTAGTCATTCGCAAGAGCGATGACACCCTGATGATGACCGCTTTTGCTCATTTGGTCGAGTTTTGCTTTGTCCACCGTCTTAATGATGATCTTGGATCCTTTAGCTTTCGCTATGATCTTAGATAGAGAGCCGTCCATATCTCCCTTACGAACATACAAAATATCGATCGACCTATGTTTTTTTAATGCTTCCAAAATGGCATTTCTTCCTTCGATCTGCATAACCCCTCACTCATTCATCGTATCGATCCTTTTTCTTGGGATGTCCGGTCTTCTGCAGGAGAGTCTTCCTTCTTTACAAGATCCTTTATAGCAGCTCGGACCGGCACTCCTAAACAAGATCGGTGCGACTTTCTTACATTCTTTCAGCATCTCATAAGCTAATTCTTTGATCTCCCATTGTGCTCGTTCACAACATCTCTTCGAGAAAAAGTTCAATAGACTTCTGGCGTTCATCGTCAATACGATCTTCGTCTCACAAGCATTGGGAAAAACATACCTGGCATCCTCGATCGCTTCTTTCTCCGTTTTGCCCGCAGCGATCAATCGATCGACCAATTCTTTATAATCCTCTTGGGTACGATCCATTGACCGAATATAGGTTTCTTTAGCAGAGGGGATGTCCTCAATAGAAGGGGGAACGATATATTCCATATTATCCAATCGGACATATCGTTGTGATTGTTGCGAGTATGAGGCGATCCGATGTCTTACCAACTGATGCGAACAAGCTCTTGAGATCCCTTCGATCGCAAAAGTAAAGCTTGCATGCTCTATCGGACTCTCATGCCCCATCCCTACCAGCATTTCTAAAAATTTTTCTACCTGTTCTTCTGTCAGATCTTTCCCGATCTCTTCTACCCCAACCGGCGAATAACACAGCTTTGCCGCCATCGTTACCACTTTATCGGGGTCCGCAGAATGGGATAATAACCTTACCTTTAACTCCGATCTACTCATGACCTTTTCCTTCAATTATTCGTTTTTTATACTACATATGTCTTTTTGACCCGATAAGTTTTGATCTTCGGATCGATCATCCACGCTCCCCCGATCAAATCTAAGGGTTCAACAAATATAACATCGTTACTTTATTAGAATAAGCTTAATTGATTGTTTTCCGGAAGATCTTTCAGGCAACCGAACGCAACAAGAGTATCGATCAAAACTTTACTTGCTTTAGATCTCTTTCGGAAATCTTCGATCGAGAAAAATTCCTTCTTCGACTCTTCAGCAATTTTGTATGCTACAGTTTCCCCAAGTCCCGGGATCGATATCAACGGCGGTAATAGTTTGTTATCGATCAGTTTGAATTTCGTCGCGTCTGATCGATACAGATCGACATTCAGGAGCTCAACGCCTCTAAGGTGCATTTCATATGCCATCTCTAAAACGATCCCCATATTCTTTTCCTTTGCGGTAACTTCATTCCCTTTTGCCTCGATCGCTTTAAGGTTTGCCAAAACGATCTCTTTTCCTTTCAAAATGATCTCAAGATCAAAGTCCTCCGCTTTTGTAGTAAAGAAAGCAGCATAAAAAGCTTCTTTGTGAAAGACTTTGAAGTATGCAATACGAAATGCCATCATTACATAGGCTGCCGCATGTGCTTTCGGGAACATGTATTTTATTTTTTGGCACGAATCGATATACCACTGCGGCACATCATTTTCAAGCATGGATCCTATGTGGTCTTCTTTCAGTCCTTTTCCCTTTCGGACATCCTCCATTATTTTGAATGCTGTAAGCGGTTCAAGCCCTTTTTGGATCAAATAGTTCATAATATCATCTCTGGTAGAGATGACATCCTTCAATGTCACTATATTGCTACGAATAAGATCCTGGGCATTATTCAGCCATACATCCGTACCATGAGACAGCCCCGATATCTGAAGTAATTCAGCAAAAGTTGTGGGTCTTGTATCCATCAGCATCTGCCGGACGAACTTTGTTCCAAACTCCGGTATTCCTAATGTGCCCGTTTCACAGGATATTGCGGACAGATCACACCCTAATGCTTTTGGGGAAGTGAATAAACTCATAGTCGTTTCGTCATCCAGCGGGATCTCGGTAGCATTTATTCCTGTAAAGTCTTCCAGCATTCTGATGATCGTCGGTACATCGTGTCCGAGGATATCAAGTTTTAATATACGACCACTGATGGAATGGTAGTCAAAATGGGTCGTCAAAACTTCCGATCTCACATCGTTTGCAGGATATTGGATCGGTGTAAAATCATAGATGTCTTTATAATCCGGAACGACCATTACTCCTCCGGGATGCTGACCGGTGGTACGTTTGACTCCTGTTACCTTATCGCGAAGACGCATCACTTCGGCATTGTTGATCTTGGCATCATAGTCTTCCATATACTTCATAACATATCCAAAAGCTGTCTTTTCGGCTACCGTACCGATCGTTCCCGCGCGAAAAACATGATCTTTTCCAAAAAGGTCTTCCGTGTATTTGTGTGCACGCGCCTGATATTCACCTGCAAAATTCAGATCGATATCCGGCTCCTTATCCCCTTCAAATCCTAAGAATACTTCAAATGGAATATCATGTCCTTCTTTGATAAGTTTCGCCCCGCAATTCGGACACGATCTGTCCGGAAGATCCATCCCGGAGGCAATGGAACCATCTGTTATAAATTCACTGTATTTACAATCTCTGCAAATATAATGCGGCGGTAAAGGGTTGACTTCCGTGATATCGCTCATCGTTGCTGCAAAAGAAGATCCGACAGAACCTCTTGATCCTACCAAGTATCCGTCTTCGATCGATCTTGTTACCAGTTTTTGAGCAATGATATACATCACGGCGTATCCGTTTCCGATAATAGAATTCAGTTCTCTATCCAATCGATTTTTGACAAGTTCCGGTAAAGGATCTCCGTAGATCCTCTTCGCCTTCTCATAACACATTTCTCTCAATTCCACATCCGAGCCTTCGATGATCGGTGGGAAAGTCCCGTCCGGGATCGGCTTAAAAGTTTCTATTTGGTCCGCAATTCGATTCGTATTTTCTACAACGACTCGATACGCATCCTCTTCTCCCAGATAAGAGAATTCTTCCAACATCTCCTCAGTCGTTCTAAAATATAGGGAACCGTTATCCGGATCTTTTGCAAATTTTTGAGCCGCTTTGAATATATCTCGGATCACCCCGTCGCTCCGTTCTATATAGTGAACATCTCCTGTTGCCACTACAAGTTTTCCGGATCGATTCCCCAGATCCCATATTTTTTTATTGATCTGTTTCAGGTCCTCCTTGGAGTTGACGATCCCTTTTTTGATCATAAATTCATTATTTTCCCAAGGCATGATCTCCAAATAGTCATAATAACTAACGATCGTTTCGATCTCATCCATCGGGCGATTATTGAGGACCGCTTGATATACTTCACCGGACTCACACGCACTACCGATCAGCAGACCTTGGCGATACTTACTAAGCACACTTTTTAGGATCCTAGGCACCTTATAAAAATGATTTATGTGCGAATCCGAGATGATCTTATACAGATTCTTCAGTCCGATCAGGTCTTTCGCCAAGATCACGATATGATTTGGGCGTTTCGTTTTATGATCCGTATCCACAAATTTTTGGTTTACCTGGTCCAGTGTAATGACACCTTGCTCCTTGAACATTTCCAAAAATCTGAGGAATATTTCAGCAGTAGCCTGTGCATCATCTACCGCACGGTGATGATTTTCAAGTTTGATCCCCAGTTTTTTCGCCACCACATTCAGACGATGACTCTTCAGATCGGTCAGTAGTGCTCTGGAAACCGAAACCGTATCGATCGCTTTGGTATTATACGCCAATCCTAGACGCTCACAGTTGACCTTGATAAAACCTGTATCAAAATCGCTGTTGTGAGCAACAAACATCGCATCTCCGACAAAGTTCATAAATTCGGGGAGCACTTCTTCGATCTTAGGCTTTCCTGCGAGCATCTCATCCGTTATTCCTGTTAATTCAATGATCTTCGGACTGAGTTTCCTTTCCGGATCGATCAAGCGACTGAATCGGTCAACGATGGCTCCATCCACGATCTTGACTGCGCCTATCTCCGTGATCCTGTCATTTGCAGAAGAGAGTCCGGTCGTTTCAATATCAAATACGACAAAAGGCTGACTAAGCAGTAGCGAATTGTATTCCTTTAAAACTTTTTTCGTGTCATCCAGAAAGTATCCTTCAACTCCGTAGATGATCTTTATATCACTCTTGGCTCCTTGTTCCATCGCATCCGGAAAGGCTTGTACGACTCCATGATCTGTGATCGCGATCGCGGAATGACCAAACTCTTTCGCCTGCTTTATAAGATCCTTTACATTCTCGATCGCATCCATCGATGACATATTACTGTGAAGGTGAAGCTCGACACGCTTGGTATCCGCATCATCTTTTCGCTTAAACTGCTTGGCGATATTGATATCCTTTAATGTGGCTACGATCTCTTTTTCATAGCTGTCAAAAGCAATATCCGCTTTGACCTTGATATAACTACCTTCTTTGATAAGCTCGCTCTCATCTTTCCAAAAAACTTTGCACATGATAGAACCTGTATTATCATTCATAGCAAAAGTTTGGATGACGGATCCTTTATTAAGTTTTCTTGAGGAAGACGCAAAAGTCCGTCCTTCAAAAACAACATTATTCTCTTCAACGCCGAGCTCTGATATCATTTTGGGATCATTCATTATAGATCTTCCGCGGATCACTCCGTCCGGTCGATCTTTTTTAGGTTGCGTTTTCTGAGGTTGAGAAAGTTCCTTCATTTTTTCCGTTAATAGCTTTTCACTATCTTCAAAAAATCGGTCCCTATCAATATCATTTGCAAGGTCTTTCACCACGACCTTCACATCCAGACCCAAGCTCATCGCGATCGACCTCTTGATCTGAGTATCAAGCTTCTTGCTCTCAATATTATTTTTAATGACTTTATTGTTTACATTGAGAACGATCTCTTTCTTTTCATTCCCCAGATCTTCGCAGTCTACAGACACACAGCTTTCGATCTTCTCGCTTACCGGACAAAACTTGCGAAGGATATATTCAATATTAGGGAGATAATTTACGATCCGATCCTTCACATCACTATTACCGGTACATTTTGTCAATATAGTTACTTTTTTTAGTATCGGATTTCGCTGTTCACATTCTTTTTCCAACTTGTGCAGGATCTCGTAGTTGATGATCTTATCCGATCGGATCAAAAACTCTAATTTAGCTTCATTTTTATATAGTTTGATCCTCTCAAGTTCGATAGCATTCTCTTCTAAATATCGTTTAATGATCTGCATAGTCCCTCTTTACTACATCTTTTCAAGCTCCGATAACAAAACCGATTCGATCTCTTCCTCTTTTATCTTCCGGATGATCTCTCCTTTTTTGAATAAAAGTGCTTCGCCATTCCCTCCGGCGATCCCTATATCTGCTTCTTTCGCCTCTCCCGGACCGTTTACCGCACAACCCATGATCGCTACTTTAAGCGGTTTTTTTATGTTTTCAACTTTTTTTTCAACTCGTTCCGCCAATTCAATGAGATCGATCTTTGTTCGGGCACATGTCGGACAAGAGATGATCTGAATACTTTCACGATCCAGATCCAGTGCACCTAAAATATTTTTTGCCGCATAGATCTCTTCTACAGGATCTGCCGTAAGAGACACCCGGATCGTATCCCCGATCCCTTTTAATATCAGATGTCCTATCCCGATCGCTGATTTTACCGTACCTCTTTGCGTCGTGCCGGATTCTGTGATCCCTAAGTGCAAAGGATAATCCGAGATCTCGGAGAAGGTCTCATAAGCTTCTATAGTCCTAAAGATATCACTTGCTTTTAGTGATACAACAGTATTGTAAAAATCAAACTCTTCAAGGACTTTAATATGTTTGAGTGCGCTTTGTACCATCGCCATAGCACCATTCCCATACTCGGCAATAACAGATTTTTCTAAAGAACCTCCATTGACACCGATGCGTATCTTGATATTCCTAGTCTTGGCTTTTTGGACTATCTCTCGTACACGATCAAGGGGACCGATATTTCCCGGATTGATACGAAGACCGTCTACTCCATTTTCGATCGATCGAAGGGCAAGACGATGATCGAAATGGATATCAGCTACCAAAGGTATATTTATTTTTTTGATGATCGTTTTTATCGCTTCTGCGGACTCCATATCGGGTATAGATGCTCTGACAAGCCGACAGCCCGCATCTTCCAGTCGTCGGATCTGCTCTACGGTTTTTTCTATATCTCTAGTGTCCGTGTTGGTCATCGACTGGATGATAATGGGATTATTATTTCCGATCTTTATATTTCCGACAGAGACTTCTTTTGTTACTCTTCTATCCATATTTAACCTTTGCTAAAAAATAAGCGTACGATGTCTTTGTACGTTATGAAGATGCTAAATGCTATGATCAGGAAAAAACCGGCCATCGTCAAACGCATCTCCAGTTCTCTGTTTAATTGTTTTTTGCTCAATAGCTCATAAATGTAAAATAGAATTTTACTACCGTCAAGTCCCGGGATCGGAACAAGATTGATGATACCTAAATTCAAACTTAAAAGTGCTGTGAGTATGATCACCGTTTCAAATCCGGCCTTGGTTGCTTCTCCCACAACAGCTACGATCCCGACCGGACCTGAAAATTCTTCTATATTTGCTCTACCTATAAATAGCTGCTTCAGAGTATCTACCATCATCGTACTTTGACGCGCTGTTGCGATCGATCCATATTTTATGGCACGAAAAAGATCCTTTTCAAATTTTGGACTGATCCCTACCATGAATCGTCCTTCATGTTCTTCCATCAACATCTCAAGATCCATTTGATCTCCATCCGCTTTTTGAACAAGAAGATGCACTTTCTTGTCTTCAGGAACGACTGAAAGCTCTGCAACGATATGCGTCCATTCAGTCGTCTTCTTGCCATTTACTTCGATCACTTGATCCCCGGCTTCTATTCCCGCCTTTGCTGCAGGAAGTCCTTCGCTGACAGCGGCGATCGTATTTGTAGGAAACCCTGCATGGTAAGCAACTCCGATCATCAACAAAAGTGCCGCAATAATATTTACCAGTGGCCCCATGATAATAACTTTTATCCTGTCCAAAGGACTTTTGTTCATAAAATTATCCGGCTCTGTAAACATCTCATCTTCATCATCACCAAAACGGACAAAAGCTCCAAAAGGTATAAGCCTTATATTATACTGTGTATCTTTCACGGTTTTTCCGAAAAGTTTCGGACCCATCCCGATCGATAATTCATAAGCACGGATCCCTAATTTTTTTGCCATCAAAAAGTGCCCCAATTCATGGATCAACATTAAAAACGAGAACACCAAAATAGCTACGATAATTTTCATAAATTCTCCTTGAATAGAAAGTCCGGTTTATGCGAGTCAGTCGATCCTGTGAGAACTACAGATTTTGAATAAAATCTATCAGGATCACTCCATAATATGTTAATGGAGCTGTAAAAAGTATGCTGTCAAAGCGATCCAGTACTCCTCCATGTCCCGGAATGATATTTCCATAATCTTTGATCTGAAGCTGACGTTTTATTGCGGATGCAAAAAGGTCGCCAAGTTGAGAAAAAATACTCCCGATGATAGCCAACGGCACAAAATACATCGGATTTTGTTCCTTAAAAGCCATTGCGAAAACTACGGTAAAAATAACGGTCCCCAATATCCCCCCGATAGATCCTTCGATCGTTTTTTTCGGACTGATCTGAGGGATCAGCTTTCGTTTACCAAAAAACACGCCACTAAAATATGCCGATGTATCGCTGACCCACGCAAAAATAAAAACCAACCAAACATAAATGCTTCCCATATTGCTAAGTAAATTGATATGAGACAGGAAAACCGGAATATAAACAAACCCCAACAAGGTCACCATCAGATCCTCTATCCGTATCTTGCGCATAATGATCATATATGCCCCTGCTGCGATCAATAGATAAAGGATGTTGATCACGATATGAGAAAAATTGAGTTCTGAAAGAGAGATCATCGTGTACATTATAACGGTCAAGAGATAGCTCCAAATAGTGATCGGTCTGTATCCGTTAGCTTCAAAAACTCTAAAATACTCAAACAACCCGACCAACGAACATATCGTTCCTCCGATATAGATATATACACCGCCTTTTAGCATTACAAAAAATAATACCGGCAATAATAGTGCCCCCGAAATGATCCTAACTAACATAAACCCCTCCGCTACTTCGCGTTTCCAAACCTTCGATCTCGTTGTTGATAACTTAGTATCGCCTTTCTTAGATCTTCCGGCGTGAAATCCGGCCAATAAATATCGGAATACCAAAATTCACTATAGGCCGATTCCCATAATAAAAAATTAGATAGTCTCAACTCTCCACTTGGTCGGATCACAAGGTCCGGATCCGGCATAAATCCCGTATCCAAGTTTTCAGAGATCAGTTCTTGCGTTACTTCATATGGTTGTAATCCTTCTTCTTTTATGCGCATGCAGATCTTTTGAACGGCACGTCGAATATCATCTCGCCCTCCATAGTTTAGAGCTATAGTCAAAGTAAGCCCTGTATTGTTTTTGGTCTTTTCGATCGAATCATACAGAACTTTTTGTATATTAGCCGGCAATGCCGAAAGATCTCCGATCGTTCGGAATCGAACATCATTTGCCATCATTTTTTTCAATTCACTTTTAAGGTATATTTCGATCAGCTTCATGATCGCAGAAACTTCACTTGCTTCCCGTTTCCAATTTTCAGTCGAAAAAGCATAAGCGGTCAAATATTTTACGCCAAGATCCGAGCACTCCTCCACAATGATCTTCAGTGCCTCTACTCCCATTTTATGCCCCTGTGTTCTGAGCAGACCTCGGGTCTTTGCCCAACGACCGTTTCCATCCATTATGATCCCGATATGAGCAGGGATCTTTTCCAAATCTAGATCCATATCATTACCTATTCCAATATATCTCACTTATATCAATATGCAAGACATCTCCCAGGATATCTTTTTTGTTGTATTTTCGTATAGAGTTGTAGCGATCAGGATCCGGTCTCTCACGGTTTCCTGTCAGTACATACAATTCAGGCTGTCAAACACCAAATTTGACAGCCTGAACTTAAATGGTGGTTTTGAATCCTGTTACTACCAGATCGATCCTGTTATTTATTTTTTTCACCCTGACCACATAGGGCTCTGTCAGGACCTCGCTATCTTTACCTCCCGAGATCATCTCGATGGAGTATTCTAAAACCCGGTCTTTCAATACGGCTTCCACTTTATTCAACGGAAGCCCGATCCATAAATGTTCCATTACACTTCCATGATCTCTTTTTCTTTTTTGGTGACCATCTCATCTACAGTTTTTGTATATTTATCAATGATCTTCTGTACCTCTTCTGTTGCTTTCTTTGCATCATCCTCCGTAAGCTCTCCGTCTTTTTCCATTTTTTTCAGCTTATCATTTGCTTCTCGCCGTTCATTTCTCAATGCAACTTTAGCATTTTCTCCGGTCTTGGATGCAAGTTTTGTAAGTTCTTTTCTTCTTTCTTCTGTAAGCTGAGGTATAGCAATGCGAATTTGAGTTCCATCATTTGTCGGGTTGAAGCCCATATCCGACATTTGGATCGCTTTTTCAATGTCTTTGAGTGCAGATCTATCCCAAGGTTGTACAACGATCATCCTCGGTTCCGGAGCAGATACTCCCGCCATTTGCTTCAAAGGCGTCGGAGTCCCATAGTAGTCCACTACGATCTTATCCAATAAGGTCGGATTTGCTCTGCCGGCACGAATAACTGCCAGATCTTCCTTTAACACATTAAGTGTTTTTTCCATTTTTTCTTCCAGTTTTGTATGCACTTCATTTCTCATAAGATCTCTCCTTGGATTTTTCCTTCATTATATCATATTTTTTAGTTTTTATCTCCCATTTTGCATAATAAAAGAAGTCTTTTCTTTTGATATTTTTCAAAACGAGAGATCCTTTATGATCCAACTTATTCTACAAGAGTTCCGATCTCTTCTCCTGTCAGAACCTTGATAATATTATCCGGATCTTCCAAAGAAAACACTCGGATCGGAAGCTTATTATCTCGACAAAGAGTGATCGCAGTAGCATCCATTACTTTCAAGTCTTGATTTATAACATCCAGATATGTCAAATAATCGTACTTTTTTGCTTCTGGATCTTCCGCAGGATCACGATCATACACTCCATCTACTTTTTTTGCCAGCAAAATAATTTCCGCATCGATCTCAGCGGCACGAAGAGCAGCAGCGGTATCTGTAGAAAAATACGGATTGCCTGACCCGGCTCCAAAAATAACCACTCGTCCTTTTTCCAAATGCCTCATCGCCCGTCTTCTGATGTACGGCTCCGCGACTGCATACATATCGATCCCCGTTTGGACTCGAGTAACGACATCTAAATTTTCAAGCGTTGATTGGAGAGCTAGTGAATTAATGACCGTAGCCAACATTCCCATATGATCGGCTGTTGTTCGATCCATATTTTCTCCGGTCCTTCCTCTGAAAATATTTCCTCCTCCAACTACAATGGCGATCTCAGCTCCAAGCTCATGTGCTTTTTTGATCGATTTAGCGATATTCAGTACCGTATCATTATCAATACCAAAACCCTTATCCCCTGCCATAGCTTCTCCACTGAGTTTCAGTAATACTCTCTTGTTCTTTAATCCCATAACAGCCCTCCATTTTATATTACTTATAAAAAGAGAACACAGCCGTGTTGCATATGTTCTCTAAATAGTTGATATTAGTTGCCAAGTTGCTTTGCAACTTCCTCTGCAAAGTTTTCTTCTTTTTTCTCGATCCCTTCACCAACTTCAAATCTCTTGATGGCTGCGATCTTGATCGATTTCCCAAGTTCTTTCGCTTTATTCTCGATCACTTGAGAGATCGTAAGATCACTGTTCTTAACAAAGACTTGATCAAGCAAACATACTTCTTTCAGCTGCTTGTTCAATCTTCCCTCTACCATCTTTTTAGCAATTTCTTCAGGCTTTCCTTCGTTCATTGCTTGAGCTGTAAGGATCTCTCTTTCATGCGTGATATAGTTTTGGTCAACATCATCTCTTGAGATATACATCGGATTCATTGCCGCGATCTGCATCGCAACATCTTTCCCAAGCTCTTCCAACTCAGCAGGAGAAGCATCAGAATCAAAATTTACCAAAACAGCGATCTTCCCCGTTCCGTGAGTATATCCTACAACAGCTCCGGTTGCTTTTTCTGTTGCAATTCTTCGGATATTCATATTTTCCCCGATCTTTGCGATCAATCCGTTCAGTTTCGTTCCGATGTCTTCAGATGTTGCAGCGAACATATGCGTCTTCAACTCTTCAACGCTTGAAGGAAGTTTTGACAAGACGGTATCGGCAACTTCTTTTACAAAGCCTATAAACTCTTCATTCTTAGCAACGAAGTCCGTTTCAGAATTCACTTCAATGATCGCCGCTGTCTTCCCATCCTCTGCGATCGCGATCTTAACAAGTCCTTCCGCTGCGATCCGGTCAGCTTTTTTTGCTGCTTTTGAAAGACCTTTCTCTCTCAAAATATCAGCTGCTCTATCCATATCACCATCTGCTTCTTGAAGAGCTCTTTTAACATCCATCATTCCGGCTTGAGTTCTCTCTCTTAGTTCTTTGACCATACTGGCAGTAATTTCCATTGATTATTCCTCCATTTCCATAAAAAAAGATACCCAACCTTAGTAACATGGTTGTACAAAGTTTTGGATATCTTTATTATTCGATCATTATTCTTGTTCAGTTGATCCTTCTGCTTCTTCCGCTTCAGTTGATCCTTCGCTCACCTCACCGATCTCTCCTTGCTTCACTTCAATGATCGCTTGAGAGATCGCACTTGTGATAAGTTTTACCGCACGGATCGCATCATCATTACCCGGGATCGGGAAGTCAATGTCATCCGGATCACAGTTTGTATCAATAATTCCAACTACAGGAATTCCCAATTTGTGAGCTTCAAGGATCGCAATTCTTTCTTTTCTCGGATCAACTACAAAAAGCGCTCCCGGAAGTTCAGGCATTTCCTTTATTCCGTTCAGATATTTTTCCAACTTTTCTTTCTCAGCATTCAGCTTGATAACTTCTTTTTTCGGAAGCACATCAAAAGTTCCGTTTTCAGCCATCTCTTCGAGCTTACGCAATCTTTCGATCCTAGTTTTGATCGTCTTGTGGTTTGTCAACATACCACCAAGCCATCTTTCGTTTACATAGAACATTCCTGAACGTTCTGCTTCCTCTTTGATCGCATCTTGAGCCTGTTTCTTTGTTCCTACAAACAAGATCGGCTTTCCTTCTTCAGCAACGCTTTTGATGAAATCGTAAGCTTCTTCGATCTTCTTTACCGTTTTTTGAAGATCGATAATGTAGATGCCATTTCTTTCTGTGAAGATGTACTTTGCCATTTTAGGATTCCATCTTCTTGTCTGATGTCCAAAATGTACACCAGCTTCAAGTAGTTGTTTCATACTTACTACAGCCATAATATCTCCTTTTAGGTTTTTCCTCCGACTTGTTTGTACATGACATACCATTGGCACCTTGCCATGAATGCAAGCCGTGTGTTATATTTTTGCAAGTTTTCTTGCTTACCAAAGTGCGATTTGCACCTGTAATATTTTACACTATTATACGAAACTATGCAATACTTTTTTATCTGCGCGGAGGCAAAACTTCCATCCAATAATTATCCGGATCCGAAATAAAATAGATCCCCATTTTTGGATTTTCGTAAATAATACATCCCATTTCTTTGTGTTTTGCATAAGCCGCTTCAAAATCATCCGTCCGGAAAGCTAAATGAAACTCATTGTCCCCCAGATCATAAGGTCGATCCTGATCTCTCAGCCATGTCAATTCCAGCTCATGCTCCGCTTCTTCATTTCCTACATAGACGATGATAAAACTACCATCTTCAGCCTCTTTTCTTCTGATCTCCTTGAGTCCCAGCGCTTCTTCATAAAACTTTAGACTTTTATCCAGATCAAATACATTGATATTATTGTGTATCATTTTGAATTTCATTTTTTCCTCCGATCAATAAAAATTTATACCTTTTAATCATATAATATTATACCTTACACAGGTCTTAAGGTCCTTATGAAAGTTGAAATTTCGACCCCTAGACATACATAACAAAACCTTCATCCCGGATCTTAAGAAGATACCGGATTCTATTTATTTCGGATGATCAACTTTTGTGATCAACACCACTGCTTGAGATGAGATCCCCTCTCCCCGACCTTCAAACCCAAGCCACTCGGTCGTTGTTGCTTTTATATTGATCTTTGATCTTTCTATCTCGAGGTCTTCAGCGATATTTTCTTTCATCTGTTCGATATATGGCAACATTTTTGGAGCCTGAGCCACGATCACCGAATCGATATTTACGATTTGATATCCCTCTTTTTTCAAAAAAGCAGCCACTTCTCGTAACAAAACACGAGACGAGATATCTTTATATTTGGGGTCATTGTCCGGAAAATGTCTGCCAATATCTCCACGACCTAAAGCTCCCAGAATCGCATCCATTATGGTGTGGATCAGAACATCTGCATCCGAGTGTCCGAGAAGCCCTTTATGAAAAGGGATCTCAACTCCCCCGAGGATCAGTTTTCGACCCTCCGTGAGCTGATGTACATCATAACCTATGCCTATCCTATGCAAAAAGTTCCTCCGATCTTAAGATCGCCTCGGCAAGCACGATATCCGAAAGAGTCGTGATCTTGATATTTTCGTAGCTTCCTTCAACGATATAAACTTTTTTACCATATTTCTCTACAACAGAAGCATCATCCGTCGGAACAAATCCGCATTCCAGACAAGCTAAGTTATCATAAGCCTCGATCAGTGTTTGACGGGTAAAGCCTTGTGGCGTTTGGATCATATAAACATTATCCCTGTCCGGGGTATGTTCTATCACATTATCCGGCGCGATCTTAATAGTATCTTTTGACTTTACTGCCAAAACAGCTGCACCATTCTCTCGCACCGCCTCGATCACAGCATCGATCTCCGAAACTTTTACAAAAGGTCTTACTCCATCATGGATCAAAACCACTTCCGCTTTCTCATCCGTAGCCAATATCCCATTGTAACAGGAGTCCACCCTTTCAGCTCCTCCATAAACCAATTTGATCGGCTTGTCCGATCTTATCTCGCTCAACACATTCTTCTTAAAGTAATCTTCTTCCGCCTTTATGATCACTAAAATGATCTCATCGATCGATCCCGCTTCAACAAATTTTTCAATCGTTCGCAATACTACCGATTTTCCAAGAATGTCAATATGCTGTTTGCTTATCTTCGGATCATATTTCATCCGAGTGCCTCTGCCCGCTGCAACGATCACTGCACTTGTCATACCTACCTCATTTTTTAAAGAGTCGTATCCTCTTTTTCGTATATAATTATATCCCCAACTTCACAGTCCAATGCTTCACAAATTTTTTCAAGCGTTGAAAAACGGATCGCCTTCGCTTTTCCATTCTTTAAAATAGACATATTCGCCATCGTTATCCCTACACGCTCCGATAATTCGGTTACTGACATTTTGCGCATCGCCATAATAACATCCAAATTGACTCTGATCGCCATGCCAACCTCCTTATATCGTCAAGTCATTTTCATTTTTGAGTTCGACCGCTTTTTTCACAAGATGCGATAAAACTGCAGATAAAACCGCTATAAAAATTGAAGCAAACAAAATCACAAAAATCGCCAAGAATATGTAAATGCTGACCAGATCCATAAAAAGTAACGCAAATGCTGCAAAAGAATACATAGAAACTACGATGATCGATAGCCGACTGATAATTTTTAGGCGCAGTATATTATCTTCGCAAAAAGAATTATCCTCTCCGATATTTGTAAAGATCATCCACGCCTGATATAATGCCATATAGATCGGGCAACAAGCGATCCAAATAAAAGTCAAACATGGCCAAAACATATATGATCGGTTTGGATCCATTTTGGCTAGATTCATACCGACATTCGGAGCCAAACCAAAGCACAAAAACAACCCTAAGGTTCCG
Organism: Peptostreptococcaceae bacterium; assembly: GCA_030528605.1. Taxonomy (GTDB): domain Bacteria; phylum Bacillota; class Clostridia; order Peptostreptococcales; family Filifactoraceae; genus JAUNKE01. The sequence goes on from JAUMYO010000004.1 coordinate 16,439, forward strand.
GATATAGCAAGTAAGCCTTTTAGCCAGATCGAAAGTTCTTTTTGATTCATTTTCATATCCTCCCGATTGATAATATATCATAATCGATAGCGAAAAGCAATATTTTTTTATCGTAAAACGATATATTTCGGTTTAAGGGTCTTTCTCCAATAACAAAACAGATGAAGCAAAAAGTGCTCCATCTGTTTACATACTACACAACATATCCTTCCTCACTGTTAAAAAATATCATTGCACTTAGTGCCGACGCATTTTTAGATCTCAGTGTACCCAAGCTCTATTCGTTCGATCCGGCTTCACCGCAAAGCTCTTGAAACAATTCTTCCACAGTGATGATCTTGTCTATTTTTTTTACATTTTCTCCACAGAATATCAACGCATTGTCAAGATCCCCTTCAGCCGCTGAGATCAGAGCGGAAGTTATACAGTAAGGTATGTTGGATCGATCACAGCTTTGAAGGCATTGATAACAATGCTGTATGCGCCTTTTTTCTTTTTCGGTCTCCTGTAGCAATTTATTTTTGATCGCGCGCCCCGGCATCCCGACAGGGCTTTTCTTTATAATAATATCCTTTTCTTTCGCTTTGATATAAGCATGTTTGAAGCTTTCACTCGCATCACATTCTTTTGTTGCAACAAATCTTGTCCCCATCTGAACCCCCGCACAGCCCAGATCCAAATAATGTCGGATATCATTGTGATCAAAAACTCCACCACCAAAAATCACCGGGATCTTTCGGTCATATTTTTCTTCAAACTCCGAAACGATCTCCAAGATCTCCAAGATCTCTTTATCATAACCTTCGGATCTGCAGCGCTCGATCTCATTTGAGGAAAATCCAAGATGTCCTCCCGCCATAGATCCTTCGATAACCACCATATCTGCCGTACGACGGTATTTTCGATCCCAAAGTCGAAGTAGTGTTTTGGCAGCTTTGGGAGGAGCAATGATCGGAGCGATCTTTACCCCTGAGTCTCTAACTAAAGCCGGCAATTCCGTTGGAAGCCCCGCCCCCGAAAAAATGATATCAATGTTATTTTCAACACTACATTGAACATATTTCTCGTAATGGTTCGCCGCACACATTATATTTACGCCAAGGACACCCCCTTCGGCAATTTCTCTTGCTTTTCGGATCTCTTTTTCAAGAGCTCTCAGATTCGCTGCCAGAGGGTCTTTAGCAAAATCCTCTTCCCGATACCCGATCTGCGCCACTGAGATCACACCAATGCCGCCATTTTTAGCAACAGTCCCCGCCAAACGGGAAAGACTGATCCCGATCCCCATTCCACCCTGTATGATCGGTATTCGAGCGATCAGATCTCCTATTCGGATCGATTTTAAGTATGTCATGTTTTCTCCTTCATTCCCTAGATCTTTTTATTATCATATCTTACCGGATCGTTCGTATTTAGAGACCGCATTTACCAAAACCAAAAGCACTCTGTTTTTCCCGGATATTTAATGCCCGATGTTTATGATATTCTTGGATACATATTCTTACACTAATATCTTCGAGAACGACCGGTCAACGATATTTTTATTTTGGATCGCTTTTACGGAACAGAAGATATTTTTATGGTCATTTGATCGGATATCTCGTATCATATCGGTCTTTTGTATTGGATTTCCTTTTGATATCATAGGAGAGTTTTTATCATTTGTCAATTATATTCTTTGATTTAGAGTGTATTTGATACATGTAATTATAATATGTACAACAAAACATCCCATCGACATCCTCTGTGTATCATGTCTTTGAAAGAAATTTATAAACATGATATCAAACACTATGATATAATACTGAATGGAGGTAGCTATGATAAAGTATGATATGCCGCTCTATCGCCCACCAAGCGAGGCGCGAAGTTTGATTATACAGGTCACACTGGGTTGTTCTCACAACAAATGTACCTTTTGTTCCATGTATAAGTCTAAAAATTTCAAAGCAAGAAGCTTTGAGGAGATCCAAGAAGATCTTAAAATAGCACGAGAGAGTTATCCTGTTGTCAAAAGAATATTTTTGGCTGACGGAGATGCTCTCATACTGTCAATGGGTCGATTAGTTCCTATTTTGGAGGAGATACAACAAATGTTTCCCGAGTGCGAACGGATCGGGATCTACGGAACTTCCCGAAGTATTCACAATAAGACCGAGGAAGATCTCAGAACACTCTTTCAATTAGGTATCAAGATCGTCTATATGGGTTTGGAATCCGGCGATGATAAGATCTTAGAAAACATCCAAAAAGGTGAAAAAACAGAAGATGTTGTCCGAGCAGGAAAAAAATTGATGAGATCGGGGATCAAACTTTCCGTCACCGTCATATCCGGTCTGGGAGGAACGGATCGCAAGGAGATCCATCCGCTTGAAACCGCCAAAGCTCTCAGCGAGATGAAACCGGATTATATCGGCTTCTTGGCTTTGATGATAGAGCAGGGAACTCCGCTCTACGATCTGTACCAACAAGGACGATTTATTCCGCTTTCTGCATCCGATATAGTGGACGAGATGATCATTTTCTTAAGTACGATCGATTCGGAAGGGACGATCTTTCGATGTAACCATGCGTCCAACTATTTTGTGCTTTCAGGAACATTGAATCGGGATGTTCCGCTTATGCTGTCGGAATTAGGATCTGTAAAAGAAGATCTTTCAATACTGAAAGATGAACGATTCCGCCGACTATAGCTGCTCTTATGCTATCCTTCCATAGAAGTGTAGTTTTACCTTTTTTATGACCACAAGATCCATTTGATCTTTATAGAATACAGATCGTTAATATCGATGGTTCAAAAGAATGATAGTAGCACTCAAAAAGAAAGACCGTAAACCGATGATCGATAATTTCAACTTCGATACAAACAAAAAGCTCCTGCGTTCATCAAAAACTTAGACGAACTCAGGAGCTTTTTGTAAGACATAAGATCTGTAAAAACGATACCTGTGCTTATTCAGCTTAAAAATGTTTTTATATCATAAGGTCTTTGGATCTTTTTGTACCGGATCCGTTGAAGCAGAAAAGTAATTATAGTATATTCTTTAGGATCTCGATCGTTTGCTCTGTGAGTTTCGGACAAAAATCCAAAAGCTTTCCGCTTTCGATAGCCTTCTCCAGTTCTTCCGGTTTGGACAGATCGTAATCCAGCAATTCTCTACACATCGTCGAGCCGTATTTTTCCAGAAATAAGCTTTTGAATCGTTCCGACTTTTCTCGCATAACAGCTTTTTGCTCCGAGTCTCCCTCTTTGTAGTGACCATACTTCAGACCGATCACCATAAGAGCGGCAGTTACGGAACCGCAAGTTTCTCCACGCATCATTCCGGCTCCGAAGCAGGAACTCATCCTTCTCACAAAATCTTTATCTAATTCCAGGAACTCAGCAAAATGCTCCGTTACAACTTGAGAACAATCGATCCCTTGAATAAACAGTTTCTTGATCTCCTCACTCTTCATCAATGCCCTCCGAATTTTATTCTACCGGATATTTTTTTGCGTTTTTTCTAAATTTGTCGCAAATGATCTCTCCAATATTTAAATTATAAAAATTTGCCATAGAGATACAGTAGATCATAACATCGGAAATTTCTTCCCCTATATGCTCCAATACTTGATCATCGACCCGGATATAATCTCCATTATCTTGCCACTGGAATATTTCCATCAACTCCGCAGCTTCGATCGCTATACTCATAGCAAGATTTTTGGGACCATGAGCCTTTTCCCAATTTCTTTCTGAAATAAACTCCTTTACTATCTTTTGCAATTCATCTAAGTTTTGATAATTCTTCATTTTACAAACTCCTGTTCACTATTCCGATCGGATAGCTCAAAATCATCATTTGAGAGTACAGTATTTTTTCATCAAAATGTCAACAAATTTTTCAAAAGCTTCTTTTTCTTCTTCTCCAAAACGAGAAAGTAAAGGACTGTCCAGATCCAATACTCCGATCACTTTTCCATTCGCTATCATCGGAACGACTAATTCCGATCTGGAAGCACTATCACAGGCTATATGACCTTCAAATTCTTCTACATTCTCGACAAGCATCGTAGAATGCTTCTCCATCGCCGTTCCGCAAACACCTTTTCCGGATCGGATCCGATTACACGCCGGCAACCCTTGGAACGGTCCCAAAACCAATTCTCCATTTTTCTCCAGATAAAATCCTGCCCAGTTGAGATCTTCGATCACCGATTTGATGATCGCCGAGGCATTTGAAAGATTCGCGATCCAATCATCTTCCGTATCCAATTGTCCGCCAAGGAGCATATTCATGTAATTCAATCGTTGAGCCTTGGTCATTTTTTCGATCCCTATAATTTTTATTGACATAGATCCTCCATTTTTGTTTCTAAAAAGCACCAAAAGCCTGCGAGCTGTTGATGCTTGATCATTTTATCTTCTTTCGAGATATTCTTTTTTCATGTAGTGAATTATAAACTGCCGGCAATTATTTCCTTCTGCGAGGTAAATTTTTCAGTTCTTCTTTGGTGATCGTTCCGGTCATAAAAAGTGCCCCGGCATATACGACAGCTCCGATCAAAATTCCCGCAAGAACTGAAATAGAATTCCGGATGGTCAACATATAGACCAATTCATAGACTCCCCTTGCAGACAGTCCCATCAAAGTAACCGTAAGCAACGGACCGAAAATGAATTGTTTTTTATCGATCTTAAAATTCACTCTCGATCGAACAGCGATATAATCCAAGCAGGCTGCAACGATGTATGCTGCAACAGTCGAAAGCGCTGCTCCTTTGACATTCAAACTCGGTATCCCTGTCAAAATATAGGTCAATATAAATTTTATACCGGCACCAATAAAGAGATTTATGACCGGAATATGAGCTCGCCCCATCCCTTGCAGGACGGATGTTGTAGATTGGATGATGCTTAAAAAGACCGCTCCGATCGCAGAGATCGCCAAAAGAACCCCTACACTTGCGGGTTCTTTTGGAAAGAGCATCATCATGATCGGCGTTGAAAGTGCGAACAAACCAACCCCCGCAGGAAGCCCCAGCAAAAGGCTCACTCTTATCCCTAAGTTTGTATTTTTCTCCAATTTTTCATTGTCTGCGGTTGCAAAGGCGGAAGAAATGATCGGCACCAAACTGATCGCAACCGCCGAAGTAACGACTTGCGGAAGATTGACCAAAGTTGCGACCATTCCTGTCAGCTGCCCATACATCGCATTAGCCTGATCATTTGTAAAACCGATCGCTTCCAGTCTGCCCATAACAAGAGCCAAGTCGATCAAAACCATGACCGGCATCACTAACGCGCCGATGATGATCGGCAATGCAATATGGAACATCTCTCGCAATATCTTAGTGTTGGATTCTTCTTCAAAAAATGTATTTTCGATAGTCTCTTTCGGATCTTCACTTTTCTTGAAATACATATACAACATAACCAAAAGTCCCGCCAAAGCACCGGCCGTTGCTCCGAAAGTTCCTCCTGCCGCACCGTATTCCAATCCTTTTGGAACAAGCAACCAGGCAAGACCGAGTCCGGCGATGACTCTTGCGACCTGTTCCACGATCTGTGAGATCGCAGATGGGCGCATATCGTTGTGCCCCTGAAAATATCCTCTAAATGCAGCCATGATCGGCACGATCAGCAGTGCCGGTGAAAGTGCGATCATGGCATAATAGGCTTTGGGATTATGAAGTCGTTCGTTGACAAGATACTCTGCCCCAAAAAACACGCCGGCAGATGCGAGGATCCCAAAAGCGATCAAGATCTTAAATACGAGTCGAAAAACTTTATCTGCGCCCTTATAGTTTCCTACTACTCTACGCTCCGATACCATCTTTGAGATAGCAACCGGAAATCCGGATGTAGCGATCCCTACGAGTACAACATAGATCGGATATGCCGTTTGATAATAACCGATCCCTACCGAAGTAATGATCCAAACCAGCGGGATCCTAAATACAGCACCCAAAATTTTTACGATAACTCCGGCTATACCAAGGATCGCCGCACCTTTTAGAAAAGTTTCCTTTTGTTTTGTCATATTACTTTATTTCAAGAGCTTTATTGATGATTATCTTTGAGGCTTTCTTCAGCTCTTCCATTTTCTCCTTATACTGATCCTGCTTCAACTGGCTTATAAGCTCATCCTTTATCGTGTCAAACGGGATCATGCTCTGATCTTTATCTGTAAGATAAATGATATGATACCCAAACTCCGTTTCAATGATATCGGAAATTTCTCCAACTTCCATTGAGAACGCTTTGTCATTAAACTCTTTCACCATCGCTCCCGGTGAAAAGAATCCCAGGTCTCCCCCTGAGATCGCCGAACCCGGATCCTCGGAATTTTCTTCTGCTAATTTGGCAAAATCTTCGCCGGATCTTGCTTTGGCAAGAATCTCTTCCGCTTTCTTTAATTTTTCAGCTTTCTCTTGATCTGATAAAGGCTCCTTCCCTTCCTTTAATGAGAACAAAATATGAGAAGCTCTTACCTTATTGTTTGTGAATTTATCAGGATTTGAATCATAGTATTCTTTCGCCTGTTCTTTTGTGATCTCTATTTTGCTTTGAATATCTTCCGCATATCGATTATGTGTGAGTGCCCGAGTAAGGTGTTCCTTAATAAAAGTCTCATCAATATTGTTTTTCTTCAAGAATTCACTGTACTCCGGATCTTTGTTCACGATATCCATGTACGCATCGTTTTCGGATTGAACTTCTTCTTCTGTAGCACGAAGGTTTTTGGATCCGGCATCCTGATATACGATCTCCTGCATGATGATCAGATCTAAGATCTGACTTGCAAATCTTTCTCTGAAAGTGATACCCGGCTCTACTTCGTAAGACCATATATCCTCTCCGTAGATCTTCTCAAAGCCATTGTCTTCCGCTACTTTTGCTACTGTTTTATCGTAATATTCCTTTGTGATATTTACCCCATTGACCGAAGCCACTACATCTTCAGGCAATTTGGGTCCACATGCTGTGAGCATCAGCAGCCCTATCATTAACGTTGCTACAAATTTTGTCATTTTTTTCATGTTAAAAACCTCCAGATTTATTCTCTAAAGCTAAATTATACCATTTTTTCAAGATAATTGGCTATGCTTTTTAACAATTTATATTCGTTTACTTTTCCAAAATCTTTTTTTACGATCAAAGATCCGCTTATCGAATAGAACTCTATATTTTTCCCTTTTTGACATATCCGCCCGATCTTCAGTTTTTTTCCGAGGGATCTCAGGTACGCAACATCTGTAAGTGCATAAACGGTAAAAGGAATGTCGGAAAAACGATCTTCCATTTCTTCTTCAATACTATGCTTATCTTCAAGATCTCGGATCGAAGCTATTTTCTTATATATCTCGATCTTATCCATCTCATCTTCAATGTATTCCGACGGAATATATGCATTGACTTTGATATCGATCTCCGTTTCAAAGTCCTCCTCTACCTCCTGTCCACGCAGACGCTTGATCTCCTGATCCAGCATTTTGACATAGAGTTCGTATCCAATGTCCGCAATATGACCATGTTGTGTTTCTCCAAGCAAAGTTCCTGCCCCTCTGATCTCAAGATCCCTCATAGCCACTTTGAACCCGGATCCGAATTCGGTAAACTCTTTGATCGTCGTAAGCCTTTTTTCCGCAACTTCGCTTAATATCTTATCTTTCTCATACATAAAATAAGCATAGCCCTGTCTGCTCGTCCTCCCGACACGGCCTCGAAGTTGATACAATTGTGAAAGACCCATACGATCTGCGTCATATACTATGATCGTATTTGCATTCCCTATATCGATCCCTGTCTCTATTATAGTAGTGCACAAGAGTACATCATATTCTTTGTTAGTAAAATCAGTAAGGACATTCTCCAGCTTTCGCGAACTCATTTGCCCATGCGCTACAGCGATCCTTACATCAGGGAGCAATTTAGTCAATAGATCATACATTCGATCGATGGTCTGGACTCTATTGTAAACAAAAAAGACCTGCCCTCCACGTTCCACTTCGCGTAAGATCGCATCCGATATGATCCCTTCTTGTGCTTGGGTCACATAAGTGAGAACAGCACGTCTTTCTTTCGGAGGCTCTTCCAATGTCGTGATATCTCGTATCCCGCTCAAAGACATATGCAGAGTCCTAGGGATCGGTGTAGCGGATAAAGAAAGAACATCACAATTATTTCTGATAGCCTTTAGCTTCTCTTTATCTTTTACTCCGAATCGTTGTTCTTCATCCACCACGATCAATCCCAGATCTCTAAAGAGAATATCTTTTGACAATATTCGATGTGTCCCGATGAGAACATCCACCTCTCCGGTACGGAGCTGATCGATGACAGCTTCCTGATCTTTTACAGTCCTAAATCGGCTCAGTAGTTCAACTCGGATCGGAAAATTGCGGAATCTTTCGCGAAAAGTATGATAATGCTGCTGTGCCAAAACAGTCGTAGGAACTAAAAAGGCACTTTGCTTTGAATCCATCGTCGCCTTAAAAACTGCACGTAATGCAACTTCTGTCTTGCCATAACCCACATCTCCGCAAAGCAATCGGTCCATTATTTTTTCGCTTTCCATATCTTTTTTAACTTCTTGGATCGCTTGTAGTTGATCATTTGTTTCCACAAAAGGAAAATCCGACTCAAACTCCCTCTGCCATGGGGTATCCTCCGAAAAACGATGACCTTTTTGACTTTCTCTCTTCGCATAGAGTTCTACCAGATCCTGAGCGATCGATTCCACGATCTTCTTTGCTCTACGCTTCGTGGTCCTCCATTCATTGCTACCCATCTTACTGAGTTTGATCCCATCCTCTTTCATATTCCCAATATAGCGCTGGATCTTTGACATCTGATCCAGCGGAAGATACAGGGAATCCCCTCCATGATACGAGATCTTGATGTAGTCCTTGGTGATCTCATCAAATGCCTTCTGCTCTACCGATACAAATCGCCCGATCCCATATTCCTCGTGGACGACATAGTCTCCTGCTTTCAGTTCGATAAAGGATTCGATCTTTTTTGTTTTCAGTTTTTCAGAGAATTTTCGAGAACTCCTTTTTTGGGGACTATAGATCTCATCTTTCGTAAAGATCGCTATCTTTGCTTGTGAATAGATCGCTCCCCCGGCAAAAGGAAATTTTGTAAAAATAATACATGTAGTTTGATTCTCTATCGATCCGTCACTAAGCTTCATCGACGGAATGTCATGATCCGACAAAAGATCACGGATCCCTTGGATCAAATTGTCATCTTCCAGCGAAATCAAGATCATATAGCCCGACTTACGAAGATATCGGATCTCCTCCAAAAGATCCATGAGTTTCCCATGAAAAGCTCTGGACTCCCTTGTATCGATCGATAAGATCGCATCGGTTTTCATTCCGCCGATGCTTGAACTCAATAAGGTATTGTAGATTTTTTTCTTTCGGTGTAAATGGTCCGTCACCTCCTGAGTGGATAAAAGCAACTTCCCTTGTCCTTTAATAGCAAACCCCTTCTCAAGAGCTTGGATATAACTGTCCTTATACTCTTCAAACGCTCCTTCCATCCGCTCAATGATCCTGGCAGGTTCATTGAGCAAGAAGATGCTCTCTTTCTTGATATAGTCAAATAAAGTATTATCGGCAGGGTAAAAATAGTCAATATATTTTTCGATCCCCTCGAAATACTGACCCCTCTCTATTCTTTCGATATCATAAACGATGTCCCCGCTTGTATTTTCTCGAATATCTTTGCGCATTCGTTGTACCGCTTTTTTGATCTCTGCTTCAGACGGTAGCAGAAACGATCGTGAAGGTATGATATCTGCTTTTTGAAACTTCTCGATAGATTTTTGAGTGTAAACATCAAAATTCCTTATCGAATCCACTTCATCATCAAAAAGCTCGATCCGAAGCGGATAGTCCATTGAAGGCGAAAAAATATCCAATATCCCGCCCCGGATCGCAAACATCCCGACTCCTTCGACCTTATGTTCACGAACATACCCCATATTTACTAACTTTTGGGCAAAATCATCTTTATCCAAAGTTTGGCCCACTTCGACCTGAAGATAGAGGGGTTGAAGATACTTTTTCGGAATATATTTTTTTAGAAGTGCTTCAGCTGTTATGATATAGACCGCTCTTTCCTCGCGAAGCAAAGAAAAAAGCCCTTGGATCAAAGCACCCTCAGTGGACCTGTTTTTTGCTTCGATCGAATAGAATCGAATCTCCTGGCTCTTGATCAAGATCGCCTTGGTATTCGTTTTTCGTATCGCTCGATACGCCTCATCCGCTTCACGGTCAGAGTATGAGATCATTACCGGATCTTGCCCGCAATGGTACAAATAAATTGCAAGATCGATCCGCTGAGACGGATGAAGTCCTGATAACAAGATATGGTCTTTGTTCTTGATCAGATCGTTCAGTCGCTGATGTTCTTGCGAAAGATCCAACAGCCTCTCTATCTTTATTTTCTTATTCATCATATTATCCATTGTATTTGTTCATCGCGATATCGATCGTAGATCCAACAGATTCTATTACAGCTCGAGCTGCTGTTTCGATCGCATCGATCATCGGCTGTATTTCTTCCTTGTCAAACTTACTGAGGACAAAACTCGCCAGATCCTGCTGAGGTCTCGGTCCGGACACTCCGATCCGGATCCTCGGAAAATCATCATACCCTAAAAGATAGATTATATTCTTCATTCCATTGTGAGTTCCGGCACTGCCTTTGAGTCGTATCCTGATCTTCCCGACATCAATGTCGATATCATCGTATATGACGATCAAATGCGAGCGATCGACCTTATAATAGTTCATGAGTTCTACTACGGACTGACCGCTTAAATTCATAAAAGTTTGAGGTTTAGCCAAAACGATCTTCTCTGTGCCGATCCTCCCTTCTCCAACGATCGCTTTGAACTTCAAGCGATCCATCTTGATACCCAACCGCTTTGCTATCTCATCGATCGTAATAAAGCCCGCGTTATGTCTGGTCCCCTCGTATTGTCTGCCCGGATTCCCAAGACCAACGATAATATACATAATCTCTCCTTTCGGCTTGTTTTTTAGCGAAAAAAAGCCATACCTTCAGATGAAACTGTGTACGGCTTTTATCATACTATGGTTCAAACAGTTCGCTTACAGACTCTCCATTAAAGATCTTGGTGATCGCTGAAGAAAATAAGCTCGCTGTGCTGAGAACTTTGATCTTATCGATCTGCTTTTCTTCGGAAAGCAAGATCGTATCCAAAACGATCACTTGTTTCAGCGAAGAATTTCGGATGCGCTCGATCGCTTGTCCCGAAAGTACAGGATGTGTGCAGCAAGCATAGATATCCATCGCACCATGAGCCTTGAGAGCGTCTGCCGCATTTACAAGCGTTCCTGCCGTATCGATCATGTCATCCAGTATGATCAGATTTTTCCCTTTTACATCCCCTATGATATTCATTACTTCAGAAACATTATTTTTTGGTCTTCTTTTATCCACGATCGCAATGGGAGCATCCAGATACTCCGCAAATTTTCTTGCTCTCGCAACACTTCCGTGATCCGGTGATACTACTACCAGATCCGGGATATGCATTTCTTCAAAATGTTTTACCAGGATCGGTCCTCCTAATAAATGATCTACCGGTATATCAAAGTACCCTTGGATCTGATTTGCATGAAGATCCATCGTAAGGACCCGATCCACGCCCGCAGCAACCAAAAGATTTGCGACCAATTTTGCCGTGATCGGATCTCTCGCCTTTGCTTTTCGATCCTGGCGAGCATATCCATAATAAGGGACTACCGCTGTGATCCTTCCTGCTGATGCACGTTTCATCGCATCGATCATGATCAACATCTCCATCAGATTTTTGTTTACCGGCGCACAGGTCGATTGAATGATATATACATCCACACCTCTTACACTTTCATTGATATTGACTGCGATCTCACCATCACTAAAAGTTTTTACATCTGCATCTCCAATCTTCAATCCAAGTTTATCTGCAATTTTTTCCGCCAATACCCTGTTTGAATTTCCCGCAAATAATTTGATCGTACTGCCACAGATAGAGCCCATTTCTTCCTCCTAAAAATCATTTTTTCCAATTTTCTTTGTTTGTTTGTCGCTCGCGCGCTATTGCCAACGCATTATCCGGTACATCTTCAACGATCGTTGAACCGGCGGCTAAAGTTGAATTTTTTCCTATTTCTACAGGAGCAACCAAGTTAACATTGGATCCGATAAAGGCATTGTCGCCTACTGTCGATATGAACTTATTTTTTCCGTCATAATTAACAAATACGACTCCGCAACCGATGTTTACATCTTCTCCAATTATTGCATCGCCGATATATGCTAAATGTGAAGCTTTGGATCCATTCCCAAACTTCGCATTCTTCAGTTCGACAAAATCACCGATCTTGCAATTTTCCCCAACTTCAGTATTCGGTCGCAGGTAAGCATAAGGACCGACCGTCGTCTTCGCGCCGACCTTAGCTTTAGTTAAAGTTGAAGATCGGATGATACAATCCTCCCCGATCACGGAATCTTCGATCGTTGTATCTTCTTGAATGATCGTTCCTCTCCCAACGACCGTCTTCCCTCGCAAATGACAGTTCGGATAGATCACACAATCCGGCTCGATCACCACACCCTTGTCGATATATGTGACCGAAGGGTGGATCAATGTGACACCGTTATCCATATGCTTTTGGTTGATCCTTCGTCGCAAAACTTCTTCTGCCTCCGCTAGTTGAGATCTGCTATTGATCCCTAACATACTTTCTTCATCGATCGTAAAGGTCGCAACTTTCGCTTCTTTGCATGCAAGTCCGAAAACATCGGTTACATAATATTCTTTTTGGTCATTGTCATCGGAAATTTTTGATATACATCTTCGGAGCAACGCCCCGTCAATAATATATGTTCCTACATTAACTTCCTTGATCCGGCGTTGAGAATCATTCGCATCACGCTCCTCCACGATACTGTCAAAAAGACCGTCCTTCGTAATGATCCTTCCGTATCCCGTCGGATCATCTACGATCGATGACATTAAGAGTGCGCCAAAACCTTCCGATTTTTTTGCCGCAAATCTTTCAAAATCTTCTCTGCGGATCAGCGGAGTATCTCCGTAAGTAATAATGACTTCATCATCGTCGTTGATATGATCCATCGCACACATGACCGCATGTCCGGTTCCAAGCTGTTGCTCTTGATAAGCATAGATCACCTTATCACCAAAATGCTCTTTGACCAACTCCGCGCCATAGCCGACAACGAGAATGATCTGTGTATCCTCATCCAATTTTGCGTTATCGACCACATGCTGGATCATCGGAACATTTGAGAGCTTATGCAAGACTTTGGGAAGATCCGATCTCATTCTCGTCCCTTTTCCGGCTGCTAAAATAATTATTTTCTTCATATTCACTCCTTGAAAACAATATCCCTCCCCATTATACAACTTTTTTGTTGATTAGTACATTCCTTTTTCCCAAATGACATCCGGGAAGACTTTTTCATTGTCCATACAAATAGATCGACTTATTGCCCGACATCCTCGGACCTGATGCCGATCTCGATCTTGAGACCATTCTTTTCAGCGTCTCCAGGTTCACATAGTATTTGTTTTCATCTACAGCCACCGTAGAAGGATATCCGGATGAAAGGATCTGCTCTTTCTTTTTCTGCTCATAACAAGATCTCACGAATTCATTCTCCTTCATTGGCGATCGCCCCTTGTCCGGCTCAATGTCGTATTTCAGTTCCATCGCTCTCTCTTCATAGCTGTCCAAAAAAACTACATATCAGTTTATACGATCTTCTTGATAAAAAACTTGCAACACAATAATTACATTGTTATACCCTTCCGGATCATCCGGTCGATAAGCGATCACACTTCTATCGATCCTAAAACTTCTCCGATCTTCTCACGAATGATCAAAGTTGCTATATGATCTTTCTGTGTCCCATCCCTGTTTATCAAAACGATATCACCGCCATTAAAATAGTCCACCAAGCCCGCTGCAGGATATACCCCAAGTGAAGTCCCGCCTATGATAAGCAGATCCGCTTGTCGGATATGATCTACCGCTTCTTGGATCACAGACATATCCAAGCCTTCTTCATATAGTACCACGTCCGGCTTGATGATCCCTCCGCAACTGCACTTCGGAATACCCTCCGATCGCTCGATGGCACTCAGATCGTAAAACTTTTTGCAATTTAAGCAAAAGTTCCGCCGGATCGATCCATGCAGTTCGAGAACTTTCTTGCTCCCTGCCAACTGATGAAGTCCATCGATGTTTTGTGTTATTACCGCAGTGAGCTTTCCTTTTGCTTCAAGTTCAGCTAACTTCTCATGTGCTTTATTCGGCTTGACATTTTTGATGATCATTTTGTCCCGATAAAAGTCGTAGAATTCTTTTGTTTTACGCATAAAAAAACTATTCGATAATATCATTTCCGGCGGATGATCATATTTTTGATGATACAAGCCGTCTACACTTCTAAAATCAGGTATCCCACTTTCTGTCGAGACTCCGGCGCCACCGAAAAAAACGATCCTGTCAGCTTTGTTGACCAAAGCTTGTAATCTTAGTATTTCATTCATTTTGACCTCCCTCTTAAAACATCTGTTCTTAAAAGTCTACAGACTCACGATGATCACGATCATCCTTCCCTCAAATCAGTCTCAATGCCTTATTCAGATCTTAAGATCTAATATTTTGCGATCATGGACTTCTATGGTTTCAAAAATCCAAGGACAATCATATGATAGTTTCCATATCTCTGTTTATATTCCTTTGGTTTTTCAATCGTTCGGTAGACTTTCGCGACACATCGGGACAAATTTAGGACAAATTTTTCAAATATTCATCGATTTTTTGCCCTTCATTCCGCCTTGTCCAAATCAATGCCGGAAGATATAAAATAGCGATATCCGTTCTTCCAGCATAAATCATCCACCTGCTTTTTGATCTCATCATTGTTCCCATATTCAGTAAGGTAGATTTCAAGTCCCTTCTCCTTGCAATGATGTATATATTCCTTATAATATGCCGACGTTTCCGGGTCTTGTAAGATCATTTTCCGGTTATCAAAATCAATATTTGTAAAAACACATTCTTGATTTACGCCGTCGATTCGGATCCTTTGGTCTTCTTCATCCAATACTGCTCTTTTTACAAAAAAATCTCCCCCGTTGATGATCACTTTTTTCTCAAGAGAATCGATATTTCGTATCGCAGAGATCAATCCGTAAAAAATATTTTCACTTGGATAATAAAAATATACATCGGCATTATCCAAGAAAAAGCCGTCGATATTTTTCTCAGAGAGTTTTTGTGCTTGTTCATAGATATGTTTTTGCCAATTTTTTTCAGAAACATCCACCCAAAACTCGTCATCCCAGTTTTCGTAATTCCCCAGAATAATATTTTTATACTCACTATAGTACGAACGAAAACTTTCCAAAGAGCCGAGGTTCAGATAAGAGTACACCTCGACCCCATTGCGATGCAATACCTCGATTTGATCTTTGGAAAAATATTCAGCATCGATCACGACCGTTTTGTAATCATAAAGGTCCGCGATGTTTTCCGGATCGATCCCAATGAATACACCATATTCTTTTTTGGAATGCTGACAGGCGCAAGTCACCATACACAATATCATTATTATGGCGAAAAACTTTACCATCTTCTTTGAATTTTCCATATCGATATCCTCACTCAGACTCTCGTATCGAGTTTCTAAAGTCGGTAAGCAAAGTATCCACCCGAGCTTTAGTTCCAATTTACTCCATTTTTAATATATCATAATAAAGGCTTTTAATCAATTTACGAAAAAATGAACAAGAAAATTCTTACCATAAAATACATAATTCGTATCATTATTTATATAAAACTATTTACAATTTATATTTATGGTGATATGATTTGTTTATGGAGGTAGATATGAAAAAAAATATGTACAGCTTAATGCTTTCTGCGAGCATTATGCGGGAAATAGATCGGATCGCTTATAAAACCGGAACAAATCGCAGTAATTTAATAAATCAGATCCTGGCAGAATATATTTCTTTTGAGACCCCCGAGATGAAGATCCGAGAGATCTTCAAAAATATTACCGAAATGATCGAGAGTACGGATCTTATCCTTCTATCGGAAGGAAACTCCACACTTTCTCTCAAAAGTCCGCTGGAATACAAGTATCGTCCAACGATAAAATATTCATTAGAGCTTCACAAATACGGAGAACATAAGCAGATCGGCAAAATGAGAGTTCTTTTTCGTACTCAGAGTAGAGAGTTGTTGAAAATTTTGGATGACTTTTTTAGAGACTTTATCTTTCTCGAAAAAAAATATATCCATCCTCTATTTCCGACAGACAGTATTCAATATGAAGTGGAAAGCGGAAGATTTTGTCGGAGTTTTCCAATGCCTATGAGCACGAACGAAACCGACAATAAGATCATCAGCGAAGCTATCAGCTCTTATATCGCTATCTTCGACCATCTATTAAAATGGTATCTCGCATCTCCGGATATAAGATTTGAAGCAATGGAAAAACAATATCTTTATCTTATTAAAAACAAAATCGTAATTTAAGGAGGAACATGATGAACACACAAAAATTAACACAAAAAACGATAGCTGCTTTGACAGAAGCAAGAAGTAATGCGATCTCAAGAAACAATACGCAAGTAGAGCCGGAGCATCTGATGCTAGCGCTGGTCGAACAGGAAGACGGACTGATCCCTCGACTGCTCCAAAAAATCGGGATCGATATTCACTTTGCACTCAGCATCGTATTGGGATATGTCAACAAACTTCCTTCCGTGACCGGATCGGAGCAAAGCGTATATTACTCGCCGGCAATAGAACGGATCTTGGTCGAAGCAGAAAAAAGTGCCAAAGAATTTAAGGATGAGTATGTCTCGGTAGAACATCTCGTACTTGCCTTTTTGGCGGATAAAAACGAGAAGATCCGTAATATGATGGTTTCCATCGGAATCGACAAGCAGCAATTTTTGGAGGCTCTGAAAAGTATTCGTAACAACCGGAGAGTAGATAATGATGATCCGGAAGAAAACTATGAGGCATTGATCAAATATGGCTATGATCTTGTAGAAAGAGCACGCAGCCAAAAACTGGATCCTGTGATCGGTAGAGATAATGAGATCCGAAATCTGATCCGGATCCTATCAAGAAAAACAAAAAACAATCCTGTTTTGATCGGAGAGCCCGGTGTCGGTAAAACTGCGATCGTAGAAGGTCTGGCGATCCGTATCCTTAAAGGCGATGTACCGGAAGGCTTAAAAAATAAAACGATCTTTTCGTTGGACATGGGGGCTTTGATCGCAGGAGCAAAGTTTCGAGGTGAATTTGAAGAACGCTTAAAAGCTGTTCTTAGTGAAGTAAAGGATTCCGAAGGAAGGATCATCTTATTCATCGATGAGCTTCATAATATCGTCGGTGCAGGAAAAACGGATGGTGCAATGGATGCCGGAAATCTGCTGAAACCCATGTTAGCTCGAGGAGAGCTCCATTGTATCGGTGCTACCACTTTAGATGAATATCGAAAGTATATCGAAAAAGATGCGGCTCTGGAGAGACGATTCCAACCGGTACTTGCCGATGAACCTTCTGTGGAGGATACGATCACGATATTGCGAGGACTCAAGGAGCGTTATGAATTATTTCATGGAGTATCTATTGCAGACTCCGCGTTGATCAGCGCCGCTACCCTTTCTCATCGATATATCAGCGACCGCTTTTTGCCGGATAAAGCGATCGACTTGGTCGATGAAGCCTGCGCTATGATAAGAACGGAGATCGACTCCTTACCGACCGAGCTTGACGAGATCTCAAGAAAGATCATGCAGCTTGAGATCGAAGAGGAAGCACTAAAAAAAGAAACGGACAAACTTAGTCTTGAAAGACTTGAAAACACAAAGCGAGAATTGGCAGAACATCGAGATGGATTTGCCGTAATGAAAGCAAAGTGGGAAAGCGAAAAGGAAGGGATCGTTGCGATACAAAAGCTCAAAGAAGAGCTGGGAAATGTTAATGCCGAGATCGAAAGAGCGGAACGAGAATACAACCTGGAACGACTCGCCGAATTAAAATACGGCATCCTTCCAAAACTACGATCCGACCTTGAGAAAGCCGAGATCGCTAACCAAAACTCTAAACAACACACTCTTCTGAGAGATCGTGTGACGGATGAAGAGATCGCTAAGATCATCGCAAGATGGACCGGGATCCCGGTCACTAAACTCTTGGAAGGAGAAAAGGAAAAAATATTGAATCTCGAGAACATCCTCCATCGCCGCGTGATCGGACAAGATCAGGCTGTAACAAAAGTATCCGAAGCGATCCTCCGATCCAGAGCAGGCATCTCCGATCCGAATCGTCCGATCGGATCATTTATGTTCTTGGGACCTACCGGAGTCGGAAAAACTGAGCTAGCAAAAGCTCTGGCAGAGAGCTTGTTTGATGATGAACAAAATATTATTCGGATCGATATGTCCGAGTATATGGAGAAGCATTCCGTTTCCCGATTAGTCGGAGCGCCTCCGGGATATATCGGATATGATGAAGGCGGTCAACTCACCGAGGCGGTAAGAAGAAGACCTTACTCCGTAGTATTATTTGATGAAATTGAAAAAGCTCATCATGATGTATTCAATATTCTGCTGCAGGTTTTGGATGATGGACGAATTACAGACTCTCAAGGAAGAACAGTTGATTTTAAAAACACGATCATCATCATGACATCCAATCTCGGATCGGAGTATCTTCTATCCGGTATCGATGCAGAAGGCAACTTGACAGAAGATGCGATCGAGCAAGTAAACTCTCTGCTTAAGATCTCTTTCCGTCCGGAGTTTCTCAACCGATTGGACGAGATCGTATTTTATAAACCTTTGTCAAAACAAGAGGTACTTTCCATCATCGATCTGATCATTCAAAAACTATCCGACCGATTAGAACAACAGCAACTCAAACTGGATATCACAACAGAGGCAAAAAACTTTATTGCCGAAGCAGCTTACGACCCGCTTTACGGAGCCCGTCCACTGAAGCGATATATCCAAAGCAAACTTGAAACCTTGATCGCTCGAAAGATCATCCTCGGTGATATCGATATCGATTCCACGATCGTCGTCGATGTTTTGAACGATGGATTAGTGATACACTGATCCTAACGCTCGGAAGATCCCAATAAGCAAAACTCTTATCAAAATACGCAGAGCTTACTAGACTCAATAGAAAACCGATCGGTCTCAGATAAATTCTGAGCCTGATCGGTTTTTATCATACCTCTGATCCGCCAATGAAAGATCGATATTATTTCTAAACGATTTTTGAGCTTTAATGAGCAACCTTCCTGGGCAGACAGCAAGCTCGCATAGATCCTGTTGCCTTTTTCCCGGAAATCATTTTGAAAATTTTTTCGATTTTCTATCGTTCTCAGGATCTTAGAATCTCGTAAAGATCGATCTATCTCAGAACAGCATTCGCTTCAATTTCAAGCTGCTGCAGGATCTTCTCCAATACCGGATCGATCTCTTCATCCGTCAAGGTCCGATCGCTCGCTCGGAATACCAGAGAAAACGCCACCGATTTTTTATTTTCGCCCACCTGTTCTCCCTCGAATATATCGAAAAGCTTCACCGATTCCAAGTTTTTCTTTCCATACTTCTTGATGACGATCTCAAGAGAACCTACAGCAGTTGATCGATCAACAACAAGAGCGATATCCTTGGTGATCGCCGGGAATCTTGGGATCTGATGATAAAGGACTTTAACATCAGAATGTTTCTGCGCCTTATCGATATAGATCTCAAAAAGATATACTCGCTTTTTGAGATCAAAATTTTCAAGAACGAGCGGATGGATCTCTCCGATCGTCGCAACGATATCATCTCCGACATACACATCGGCACATCTGCCAGGATGATAAGTTTCGTTTTCTTTCTGCTTCACATAAGAGGCATCCTTGATCCCTATTCCTTCCAAAATGCCTTGCAGTCTGGATTTTGCTGTAAAGAAACTCTCTCTGTCTCCATACACTCCCGCAACAAAAGATTTTTCTTCACTCGGAAGCTCCTCTCCTGTATCAAAGAAAGTATTTCCGTATTCAAACGCTGCAAACTCTTCATTCTTTTGAGAAATATTGGTATGGATCACTTCCAGCATCTCCGGTATCAGAGTCGTTCGCATAACCGAGGTTTCTTCTCCAAGCGGATTTAGAAGTCGCAATGATCTATGATATTTTTCCCCTTGGATCTTGGTCTTCTTGATGGATGCAGGACTGATGAAAGAATATGTTGTGATCTCCGTCAACCCGTTCTCTCTGGCAAGGAGTTTCACACGATCTTCAAAATGTCGATCCTCTGATTTGATCGCTTGTGTTACCGGAGCAATGATCGGATTAGAACGGATATTATTATATCCGTAGATCCTGGTGATCTCTTCTATGATGTCTTCTTGGATCGTCATATCCATACGCTCCGCCGGAACGACCACTTGGAGTTTGTCTCCATCCGCATGGACTTGGAATAACAGCTTTTGTAAGATGTCACAGATCGTTTTTTGTGGCAGCTTTTCGCCGATCAAGCGATCGATCGTGCTGAATTTTGTCTCGATCATAGTCGGTTTATACTCATTTTCATATAAGTCGATACGATCTGAGACTACCTTTCCAAACCCCAGCTTTTCGATCAGATGACATGCTCTGTCGATAGCATCTTTTGGGCGAAGAACATCGATCCCTTTTTCAAAATTTGAAGAGGCATCCGTTCGGATCCCAAGCCTTCTTGATGTTAAGCGAATATTATCTGCGTCAAAATTTGCCGCTTCCAAGAAAATGTTTTTTGTGTTTTCGTCGATCTGAGTGCTTGCTCCACCCATCACGCCGGCGATGCCGATCGGCTTTTCTCCATCTGTGATCAACAATACATCTTCATCCAAATCATGCTCCAGATCATCCAAAGTCGTAATTTTTTCATCGGATCTTGCTCTGCGAACTACGATCTTCTTACTGTTCAGTTTGTCCGCATCATACGCATGAAGAGGCTGACCGTACTCGATCATAACATAGTTTGTGATATCGACGATATTATTTATCGGTCTCATCCCATAACGGATCAGGCGTTGCTGTAACCAAAAAGGTGACGGACCGATCTTTACATCACGGATCTCTCGAAGGATAAATCTCGGACAAAGATCTTTATCTAACACTTCCACCTGCGCAGAGATCTTATCATCGAGCTCTGCATGAAGTGAGATATCCGGTAGAGTGAATTTGGTATCCAAAGTTGCTGCGGTCTCTTTTGCTATTCCGATCAGAGAACGGCAGTCCGGTCGATTTGCTGTCAACTCAAACTCGATCACGACATCTTTTAACCCCATAGCTTCTACTACATCCGCTCCGATCACGAAGTTTTCGCCCAGAAGATAGATCCCGTTTTTAGATCTTTCTTCAACATATTTGGTATCGATACCGAGTTCTTCACAGGAACAAAGCATCCCGAAAGAATCAACTCCTCGTAATTTCCCTTTTTTGATCTTGATCCCATTTGGCAATACTGCCCCTTCCACAGCGACCGGAACGATATCCCCTACGGAAATATTATTTGCCCCCGTAACGATCTGAAGAAGGTCTTCTTTTCCTACATTTATCTTTGTGATCTGTAGTTTATCCGCATCCGGATGAGGATGGATCTCCTCGATCTTTCCGATCGATATATTGACTATTTTGTCCCCAAGGTACTCGATCGTTTCTACTTTTGTCCCTGACATCGTCATTTCGTCGGCATATCTTCTCGGTTCTACATTGATATCAACATAATCTTTCAGCCAATTTAATGATACTCTCAAAAATACACCCCCTTAAAACTGCCTTAAGAATCTGAGATCATTCTCATAGAACAATCGAATGTCTTCAATTCCATATTTTAACATTGCGATACGATCGATCCCCATTCCAAATGCAAACCCGGAATACTCTGTCGGATCGATCCCGCAGTTTTTGAGTACATTGGGATGGACCATGCCGGCTCCCAATATCTCGATCCAACCTTCCTGCTTACAGATCGGGCAACCCTCTCCACGACATTTGAAACAGGTGATATCGACCTCCGCACTCGGCTCTGTAAAAGGAAAATTATGGGGTCTGAATTTTGCTTTAGTCTGCGGTCCGAACATCTGGCGAACAAAAGTTTCCAATGTGTCTTTCAAGTTAGCAAAAGTGATATCCTTATCTACCACCAACCCCTCGATCTGATGAAACATCGGCGAATGGGTCGCATCCGGAGTATCATATCGAAAACATCTTCCCAGCGATACCATACGGATCGGCGGTTTTTGATTTTTCATGGTTCGGATCTGGACGGTCGAAGTGTGTGGTCTCAAAACGATATCCTTAGAAAAATAAAAAGTGTCGCTCATCTCTCTGGAAGGATGATATTTTGGTGAATTCAAATGGTCAAAACTGTTTTGGACCGTTTCCACCTCGGGACCTTCTTCGATCGAAAAACCCATGGACATAAAGATCTCTTCGATCTCACTCATAGCTAAACTGATCGGATGCCTTTTGCCGACAAAAGTCGGATCTGCCGGGATCGTAACATCGATCTCTTCCGACAGGAGCTTCTTTTCAAGAACTTTTGCTTTAAGCTCCGTTTTCATTTGTTCGATCTTACCTTCAATATCCGAACGGATACTGTTTGCGATCGACCCCATCTCCGGTCGAACATCTGCAGGAAGTTTGCCTATCTCTTTGAGCATATTGGCAAGCTCATTCTTTTTTCCCAAAAATTTCACTCGGATCTCTTCGATCTCATTAAGATCTATTGCTGAGCTCAGTTGATCGATCGCCTGTTCTTTTAGTTTTAATAATCTATCTTTCAAAATACACCTCTACTTATGAAAAACCAATTCTCCGGCTCGACCGTAATTTTCTGTTTCCATCTCACGAATGATCACGGTGACCGCTTCTTTCGAACATCCTACCGTTTCTACCAAAGCTTCCGTAACCTTCTTTACCATTTCTCTTTTTTGATCTACGGTCCTGCCCGCCATCATTTCTACTTGTACTACCGGCATAATTCCTCCTATTTTCTCAACTGATCTATTCTCTCGATCACATTACTCAACATCTCTTTGTACTTATCGATCTTCGCTCTTTCTTCATCGATCAGACTCTGAGGTGCTTTCGCAACAAATCCCTGATTATTTAATTTCCCTTCGGCACGCTTGATCTCATCTTCAAATTTATTTTTTTCTTTTGAAAGACGCTCCAATTCTTTCTCATAGTCGATCAGATCCGCCAATGGGATATAGATCTTGACCCCCTCCACTACCACATTTAGAGCATCTTCCGTACGATATTCTTTTTCGACAAACTCCACGCCTGAAGCGGAGGCAAGAGACATAAAATATCCTAAATGATCCTCCAATGCACTCTTCAAAGAATCTTCCGCATCAAATATCAGTTTAGCTTTTTTAGAAGGAGGGACATTCATCTCCGCTCTGGCATTTCGTATAGATCGGATCATTTCCATTATTTTAGACATCATTTGCTCCGCTTGCTCATTATGCTCTTTTTCTTCATAAGTCGGCCAAGCAGAAACAATGATCTTCTCATCCGAAGTCAATTTAGAATAGATCTCCTCGGTAATGAATGGCATAAATGGATGCAAAAGTTTCAAGATCCCTTCCAAAACATATTTTGCCGTACTCAATGCCATCTGTTTTGCTTGAATATCATCCCCGTATAATCTGGACTTGATCAACTCCAAATACCAATCGCAAAATTCAGACCACGCAAACTCATACACTTTTTCTGCAGCGATCCCGAGCTCAAACTTATCTAAGTTTACAGTCACTTCTTTTGTCACCGTATTAAGTCTGGATATGATCCATCGATCACTGAGCTCCAAACCCTCTTGAAGCTCATTTAAATCTTTCGGAAGTTCTACATTTTCCATGTTCATCAATATGAAACGGGAAGCATTCCATATTTTGTTTGCAAAGTTTCGAGACGCTTCGACTCTCTCCATATGAAAGCGCATATCATTCCCCGGGGAGTTTCCTGTTGCAAGAGTGAAGCGCAAAGCATCCGCACCATATCGTTCGATGATATCCAGTGGATCGATCCCGTTACCCAGCGACTTACTCATCTTCTTACCCTCGGCATCACGAACCAAGCCATGAAGCAAAACATGTCTGAACGGCACTTCGTTCATGCAGAACATCGCGGCAAACACCATTCGGATGACCCAGAAGAAAATGATGTCCGGACCCGTAACAAGGACCGAGGTCGGATAATAATAGCGCAACAGTGCGGTACTGTTCGGCCATCCCAATGTACTGAAAGGCCAAAGTGCTGACGAGAACCAAGTATCAAGCACATCTTCATCCTGTACGAATCGGCTCGATCTGCACTTTGGACACCTTGTGGGGAAAGTCCTGGATACTACGATCTCATCACAATCTTGGCAATAGTAAGCCGGGATCCGATGCCCCCACCAGAGCTGACGAGAAATATTCCAATCACGGATATTTTCAAGCCAATGATAATAGATCTTGTCAAAACGATTCGGAACAAGTTCCAGCTCTTTGTTTTGAAGTGCTTCGATCGCCGGTTTTGCCAGGTCTTCCATTTTGACAAACCACTGTTTTGAAAGCATCGGTTCAATGACCGTATCACATCGGTAACAATGACCGACATTGTGAACATGATCTTTGATCTTCGCGATCGATCCGTCCTTTTCCAGATCTTCCACGATGGCTTTTCTTGCTTCAAATCGGCTCATTCCTTTATACTTACCCGCGTTCTCATTCATGACCCCATTGTCATCCATGATCCTCACACGAGGCAACGAATGGCGCTGACCGACTTCAAAGTCATTCGGGTCATGTGCCGGCGTGATCTTTACCACACCCGTTCCGAATTCCTTATCCACATAATCATCTTCGATGATCGGGATCTCTCGATCTACGTAAGGAACGGTAACCGTCATACCGATGTATTTTTTATATCGTTCATCATTCGGATTGACTGCAACTGCCGTATCTCCCAAAATCGTCTCCGGTCTGGTGGTCGCGACCTCCAATTTTTCACCGGTCTCTTTGATCGTATAATAAAAATGATAGAACTTACCCTGCGTTTCTTCGTGCTCCACTTCAGCATCGGAAAGAGATGTCGTACAATCCGGACACCAGTTGATGATCCGGTTGCCTCGATAGATATGACCTTGCTCGTACAGATCGACGAAAAATTCCGTAACGGCTTTGTTCAATCCCTCGTCCATCGTAAATCGTTCTTTTTCCCAATCGCATGAATCGCCGAGTTTTTTCATCTGCTCTACGATGCGACTGCCGAATTCATCTCGCCATGCCCACGCTCTTTTCAAAAACTCTTCTCGCCCCAGCTCCAACTTGCTGAGACCTTCCTGCTCTTTGATACGCTCTACGACTTTGACTTCGGTTGCGATCGAGGCATGATCCGTGCCGGGCTGCCAAAGAACATTGTAGCCCTGCATTCTCTTAAATCTTATAAGAATATCTTGTAATGTGTGATCCAAGGCATGTCCCATGTGTAGCTGCCCTGTAATATTCGGCGGAGGCAGCATGATCGTGAAGGGTTCTTTTGAGGCATCCGGTTTTGCAGTGAAATAACCGCCTTCCTCCCACATTTTATAGATCCTGCTCTCAAACTCCTTTGGGTCGTATGTCGTCGATAAATTTGCCATAACTTCCACTCTCCTCTTGTGTATAAATCAAAAGATCCCCCATCACAAAGGACGAGGGATCCGCGGTACCACCTTAATTCCGACATTGTCGGCTCTTTATTTCTTTAACGCAGAACTACGTTGTTGCTACTGCTATTTCACAACAAAACTCCAAAGCTACATCGACAGTTTATTCCAAGAAATTTTCCAGCCACGAATTTCTCTCTCTTTAGGTGTAGGCTGCCGACCTCTTCTTCAACGTACTATATCAAATTTTTTTTCATTATATATTAGATTTACCGATAATGCAAGACAAAAATCGGTAGAAGTCTTTATCTCAACAAAATTTTCTTTTTCCTTTCAGATCCATCTCAGAGAGATCGAAATGATCTGTCTTCTTCAAATCAAAGTAAATACAAAATTTTGGTCCGATCATTTGAAAGCCCCCGGGGTCTGTATCAGATCGTGACATATTGAATATCGAAGTCATGCCCGGTCTTCTTCAAGACTTTCAAAACATCTTCAAAAGATAGAAAGATCGTTGCGGTGTTATCATTCGGATGGATCCCGAGATCCTTCTCTTTTTTGATATCTTTGTCAAAAATAAATTCTACGGCGTTTTCCGGATCATTGATCGCCGCAAGAGGTCCTACCTGTCCCGGAACGATCTTAAGATGTTTTGCCAATCGATCTTCCGATCCGAAACTTAATCTTGTACTGCCGATCTGTTTTGCGATCGCTTGTACATCCACCGTTTTATCCTTCGGGACTGTGATCACAAAATGCCTTGTTCCCTTCGCATCTCGTACAAAAAAGTTTTTATACACTTCTCCATGTGATGTGATCCCTTCCTTCTCCATATCTTCTATCGTATGGCAGACAGGATGTTCCACCAGTTTGTAAGAGATCCCCATAGAATCTAAATATTTTAGTGTCTTTTCTTTATTATCCATTATTCCTCCTAAGTCGGTAATAGAGATATTATATCAAGTTCAAACGCTTTAATCAATACCCGTCATCAGCTGTTCTGCCTGTTCTTTCCTCAAGATGAGAGGATCTTATATCGAAGATCTATCCCAAATCGTTCCCTACGATGATATTTCCTCTTTCCAAAGAAATAAATACTTTTGAAATACCATGCTCTCGTTCTAAAAAATTTATCACCGATCTTTTTGTTTTATCGATCGTCGTTTCGCTGAATTTGATGGGAACGACCATATCAAAGATCGCTTCGCTATGTGCTTTCTTCACGATCCTAAAATCGTGAATATCGATCGAAGGATCGATCGTTTGGGCAAAACTTTTCGTTTCATCAAATATTTTTTTGATCTCGGGATCATCAAAATTGATCGGATCCATGTGGATCAAGATCCCGATCTTCAAATTATTAGCGATCACCTTTTCTGCGTTATCTATGATATCATGCGCTTCTAACAGACCCAGATTATCTTGGACCTCCGCATGGACCGTCGCAAGGATCGTCCCCGCTCCATAGTTGTGAATGATCAGATCATGATAACCCATGATCCCTTCACAACTCATCAAAGTGCTGATGATCTCATCACACTGTTCCGGGTCCGGCATCGTGCCTAAGATCGGATCGATCACGTCCTTTACGATATTCCATCCGTTATAAATGATCAGTATCGAAACGATCAAGCCGATATATCCGTCGATCGGGATGGAAGTGGATCGATCAACGACTAAAGAGAGAATGATGATCGATGTCGTAGCGACATCACTCGTTGAATCCAGCGCCGCAGCGATCAAAGTTTTGGAATTTATTTTCGTACCGATAACTTTATACAACTTGGATTGCCAGATCTTCAGTAAAACCGAAAAAATCAACAAAACCTGCGTCAATGATCCATGATCGATCTCGATCGGATCCACGATCCTCTGCCAAGAAGTCCGAAGGAATTGAATGCCTACCACGATGACCATCATCGAGAGGACCAGAGCCGAAAGATATTCTGCCCTCCCATGCCCAAAAGGATGCTCTTCATCCGCCGGTTTCCCGGCTACATAGAATCCTACAAGAGTCACGATGGATGCTCCGATATCAGACAGATTGTTCACAGCATCCACCATTACAGCGATAGAATGGATGCTGAGCCCTATAAAAAGCTTTATAAGTGCGAGCAATGTGTTAGTAGCGACTCCGACAAAACCGCATAAATATCCATATTTTTTAACCACATGCGGATCTTTAGTATTATCCGCATCCTTTATAAAAATACGTATCAATAATCTTGTCATCTTTTCGCCTACTTCAAGTGACCGGAAATTTTCTCAAGCGATGATGATCCGGGCAGATGATACACGTCCGCCTCACTTTCTACGCGGATCGCATCACCGATGATCTCAAAGACTGTGATCGACAAATTTGTAATAAATGGTTCTTTCCAAAAATCTTCGATCTTTCTATTGTTTACGACCGAGACCAGAGCTTTGATGTATGCTCCATGAGTGACCAAAAGCACATTGGCATTCGGATCACTTTTTGAGTAGCTTTTCATCTTTTGTAAAAATTCTCCCGCTCTTCCCAAAACGTCTTGGAAGCTTTCCGCACCCTCAGGCGGAATATATCGAGCAGGAGATTTGAAATAATTGATATAATTGTTCCTAGTGACCTCATCAATACAGATCTCCTCTTGGGACTTCCCTTGCCAGTCACCAAAACAAATCTCCGCAACCAAAGGTTCTTGTATGACCTCAAGCCCTCTGCCCTGGGCAATGATCTCAGCTGTTCTTAAAGCTCGTCCGAGGTGACTGGAAATGATCAGGTCAAAAGGTTTGCTTTCCAGTTTTTTAGCCAACTCTTTCGCGCCTTGGATCCCCTCATCGGTCAAAGGGGAGTCGCTGTTTCCCTGGAGTATTTTTTTTCGGTTCATTTCGGTCTCGCCATGGCGAATCACAAATAATTTCATCTTCAGATCCTCTCTCTCATGTTGCCTTAATAATATAAACATTATTATATCATCAACAATCTATATTGCAAGCCTCAATCAAAAGTATCTTTTCAGCTTTCGATTTCATAATATTTTCATTTTGTCATCATAATAACGGATTACATCTTCTTTTCGTCTTAATATCCTAAAACACCCTAAAAATCAACGATTATATTTAATCTTGACCATATTGGATATCTCAAAAAAACGCAGACTTTCGATAATATTTTTGACGGATTTCTGCCGTCAAAAGTGCCTATCAATTATCCGCTCTTCAAAAAAGTTATTTTTTTTGCTAAATGTATTGACTATTGGTTACCAATGTTGTATAATATACTTGTAAGGAGGTGATAGACACGGAAGAAGAAGTCAAATGGATAGTAGCAATAACAGCAGTGATCAATCTAATAAATGCACTGCTTACACTATCCGAAAAAGCAAAAAGCGCTCCAAAAAAGAAGAAGCGCAAGGGCAACAAAAAGCGCTAGCCACGCCGAGGGGGTTGCCCTCCCCCTCTTTTAATTATCATAACACAGAAAGGAGTTAAAATCAAAATGAAAATTATTTTGTTGATAGCAATTCTTACCTTGATCATAAATATATATAACAAATCGAAAAGAGGTGGAAAATGGAAAAAATAAACAGGAATGTTATTATCGGTAAAGCCGGAGGAACAGCCGGGAAGTCCTCCGTAAATTATAAGATCTCTTTGCCCGCTGATTGGGTCAAACAGATCGGAATTACTCCTTATGATAAGTCTGTGATTATGGAGTTTGACGGATGGCAAATAATCATAAAAAAAGAGGGTAGCAAATAAGCCGCCCTCTTCTCATTCATTTCTTGAAATTGATCTCCACTTTTTTCGATGCTTGATCAAACTTTATATCCATTCCCTGGTCTCTCAGGTCAGCCAAGCGGATAAAATTCTGATCATTCTTTTTGATCACATCGACAAGCACTTCTTTCCCATTGATCTTTACCTTTTCTTTTACTACCACTTCCTCATCCTCCCTTTCGATCTTAAACGATGCGACCTTTGCCGGGTCCATTTCAATATGTGGCGCATCCGAATAACTTTTCCAACGACCGCCCCAGGTGAGCCCCATTTTTTCGGCGATCTCTCCGGCTTTTCGTAGGATCGTATCATCGTATAGCTGTGCAGGCGGACTGCATGCGATATCGATCGCAAGTCCTGATTGATGTCTGGATTTGATATATATCCCATCACATCTGGTCACAGTTACCATTTGATGCTTTTTATATGGATTCGTCTTGGTCCTGCCCCAGCTGTAATATTCCTGCTGTGTTTCGACGGTCCGAAACGTCTGCGTGATAAAAATATTGACTCCTGCAGCCTTGCATCTTCTCAAAAATTCTTCAGTCGCCATTTGCATTTTAGGTTGTAGCCTTTTAATGTCTTTGATCAGGGTCGGCGGTACTCCTCTTTCCATATTACATCTCCTTGATCTCTGCACTCCATCCTTTAACGTTGAAATAGTCCACGATCGTTTCGATCACTACATCCGCTTGCTCCGGTGTTACATTGATCTTATTTCTTGCCAGCCAATCCAGCACAAATTCTTTTTTAAGCAGTCCTTGCCCTTTCTCTTTGTAGATATTCTCGGCAAACTTGATCCCCTTTTCCGCCCAATAGAGCAATTCCAGTCGCTGTTTCTCGCTTGTGTTTTCATCGATCCATTTTTTAATGGAAGGGATCAAAAACGCTGAAATGATCAGCAATCCGATTTTGATCAACATCAGTACGATCTCAAATATCTCTTGTTTCATTCTCTACCTCTCTTTCTGTGAGTCCCATTTTTTTCAGATTTTCGTGCTTTGCTTTGTTATAATAAAAGCTCGGAGCGATCCCAAACTCCGTAAACCATGCCGGGATAAGATACGACAGTGCTGATGTATCTTTGGTCTCCCAGATGATGTATGCGGAAAAAGCGGTCAAGGCTGTCACAAAGAATGTCACATACACCAGCATGATCTTGCTGAACTCAAATCGTTTTTTATATCTATTCGTTTTTGCCCGATGGAGTTGTACTAGCTCCAATTCTTCTTTGCTCAGTCGCATCCTAACCTCCCATCAATCCTTTTTCGATCTGACGCATCAAAAAACTGACCAATGTTGTGCCACCCAGCCCGATCAACCACCATATCGCTTTGTTTAGATTTTCCATCGACTTTATAAGCAGCTCCAACCGCGCCCCAAAGTCCGACTGCTTTTCTTTCAACGCATCGATCTCTTCGCTATGCTTATTCAAACGACTTTCGTTTCGATCCAATCGTTCGATCACATTTGCGTGTTTTTCATTGCAACTATTTCCCGTCATCGTATCCCTCCTTCCCTCGTTTCTTTCCAAAAACTATTTCACGACATTCCCCTCATTGTTGATGATCGTCTTATACGATCCTTGATATCCGCTTGAGCTGTATTGTAGCCCACCTGCTCCAAATTTGAACACTTTCGTTGCATCTTTGTAGTCGTTTCCATCTACCGCGATATATAGAACTCCTTCTGCGATCGCGATCTTGCCGCTGATCGCCTGTAACACCTGTTTGCTTTCTGTCATCGCTACATTGGCAACATGGATCGACTTATCGACATTGGAGATGCTCGATGTGATGTCCCGGACATGATCGCCCAGCTCCACTTCTCTATACTTCTGTAGCATGCAATCCCACCGGTAACTGATCACGGTCGCTTTTTTGCGGAAATTCCTTTTGGTATTGATCACTGTCACGACATCGCCGAGCTGCACATTCTCCAGCGGAGCAAGATCTTTGTACTCTTCCGTTTTGCCGAGTAGCTGGATATCTGCCTTGATGTTCACTTTCGGGACACTTGCGGATCGAAGGAATTTTGTTGCCATCTGCCTCAGTGTGTTGTGGTCCGTGGCTTCGTTAAATTCCGCTGTGCCTATCCGTATTCGCTCGATCGTGCCGGGTGCATCGATATATTTTTCCGGCAGTCTCAGCCCATCCTTTCCGATGGGAATCAGGCGATTGATGACAGGATCGTCATCTTCGTCCACGGATAGCCCGATCAGGTTCTTCCCGTACCTTATCTGTACGCCTCGATCCGCTCCCGCATTCTTGAGCATTTTGACCGTGAAATTATCACGAACCAGCTCTCCACCGAATCGCTTGTATATGCTGTCTTTGTCCTCGTCATTGGAGAGGATCGCTTTTATCGGATCAACTCCGCTTACAGAAAAATGGGCTACGGTCCCCTCAAGATCCGTTTCAAAATCAAACGGCATGCTCACCATCATATTATTTTTGATCGCCGTCATGATCTGCAGCGGTGTTGCATTTGTCAGCCGGATATTGTCTAGATAATTTTCGAGCAGATCATAGCTGATGTGGTGTGCGTATGCTTTGATCGATCTTAGCGTGGGATTGACTCGATAGATCCGGAAGAGCTGTTCTCCTCTTGGAGTATTTGCCTTGATGATGTTCTCATTCTCTATTCTCTGATGCTTACCTTTTGCATCAAAAGGATGCTCCATTTCCAGTTCAAACATGCCATTGAGTTCTTCTTTTACGATGCATGAGCTCGGCAGGATCGCTCCAAGTCCTAATCCGGCGAAGTTTGTTTCTGTTGATCTATATACTTTTATCATTGTTCTGTTTTAGGGACGGTTTTCCGTCCCATGTGCAAAAAATTACCTAAAAAAGAGCCTTCCAGCTCTATTACCATTACTCCTGATCCGTGATTGGATCGCCATTGCCGTCAAATCCGATGGCAAGCAGATCGGCAATGACATCTTCCCGTAGATCCGCAGGAACCAGTTTGATCCTTCGGGTTGCCTTCTCCGGGATACATGTTCTTCGGTGCGCTCTTACCAGCGCCACATAAATATCGATCATGTCCTTCGCTCCTCCTTTCGCCCAATATTCTATGATAAGCCCGATTTTTCGAGCCGCATAGCGAATGCTATTCCTCCACTTTGTTCCCATCATGATCATATCCCGCCTCCGTCAACATTTGTTTGACTGCTTCGATAAATTCTTCCGGAACCAACTTCTTCTTTGCCGTTACTTTTGCCGGATCACATGTTCTTCGATGTGCCTTGACCAGATTAAAATAAATCCCTTCCATCGTTATTCCCCTTTCAACTCAATCATTTTTTCATAAAGCGTTGCAATAGCTGCCTGCACTTCAAGTTGGTCTCTCGCTCGATCCTCATAGATCGATGTCAATCCTTCTTGAAGATTTAATGTCTGTTCTTCCAAAGTGTTTACCTTCTCTTCCAGTTCTGCTTGATGATCCAGCGTCTTTCCCACGCCTTCCAAAATACTCATCGATTCTTTGTTCATCATCCCCTCCTACAAGATCCGATATACTTCACAATACGGTTTGATATAATACGTGCTATAATATTCACTTGGATAAAAATAGTTATTATTGTTCATTGTATTTTCTTCTCCGAGAGCAACTGTTATATTGCCTGTCCCAAATCCGAGCGGATCCGATTCACTCAGCGGCTGATTATCTCGGCGATGACCCTCCACCTCCGATTTGCTGAATTGAATGTGTTTGAAGCCTTTGAAATTACTCCCTATCGTATGATTTGGAACAGTGCCTACTTTTTGATGGTTTTGCATCGTACTGTTCCATTTGTCCGGTCGGAAAAACACAATATAATTTTCTTCCAGATTTTTGATCACTTCGGTCGGTACAGAACTTTGAGAAGCCCTCTGGTCGATCTTGTCCCCAACATAAAAGCCCTTTCTTGAGCCGTAGATCTCCTTTTGAGACATCATCCCTTGGTACACTCGTTGAAACCGGCTCGGGTTTGCCTTAACGATACGATAGAGATCTTTGGCATGTTCTTTGGTCCAGAGCAGTTGCGATTCATTGATCCCCAAAAAAGTTACAGAGTTGATACTGGTCCCACTCATAGAGACCACTCTTTTGTTGAATAGCCATTTGACAAAATCCGGTTTGATATTTTTCAGCACCCGCATGATCCTCTGAAATGTCGCCTCCGAAATCTCCCTGTGTCCAAACAACAAGTACTTCGAATCGATCTCATCGGATTTCATCCGTTCAATTATAGCCGGATCGTTAAAGAACATTCGTATAATGTCCGTCTCTGTTTCAGCACTAAGAAAATACGATAAACCCGATTGACCGTCAAACATCGATCGCCACATCCCTTTATTCCCGATGTATGAATCGATCACCTTTTTCAAAAAAATCCTGCGCTCAGAACCGGTAAAATTCATATACTTTGATTTTATGGAATTTGACGCTCGATAGGATCTCATCAGTGCCGAGCTGTTCATCATAAAATCCTTCCAGATCGTTTCGTTCTCGAGAATGTATTCCGATTCCCCCGCTACAATACTTTGGATATAGATCAGATAATTGAGCGGATCCGTCTGCGAATTGAGTTTGCCCGAGATCGTATCCAGCATACCCAGCTTTTGATGCGTCTGTTGTCCTTGGGTGATGATGCTGTCCGCTTTGGTGTGCAATCTTGTGATTGCATCCATCACCCCCGCCGAACTGTTTTGCCTCATATACTGCACCAACCAATCCCAGACCTTGAACATCGTATCCAGATTCAGCTCCTGCGCATTCGTCCCCGGTGTGCCGATCTTTTGGATCATCGTTGTCATCAGATCATAAGCCTCATACAAGTTTTGGTATAGGATCACCAGAGCACCATACTCGTTGGATGACTCGATCGCATTATCACTCATCAGATTGCTCACCACATGGATGCGAAACGGCAAAGTCGATAAGATCTGCTGATTATTTTTATACGTGATCACCTGTGCTTCGACATACCCTTCTTTGGCGAGCAACTGCGATGTCAGCTCGATCTGCACTCTCCCCTGCGCCGCATTGGTGATCCTACCATTGTTAAACACCTCCGTTTGATCCGGCTTTTTCGCATATAGTCGTACCTCATGACCCGTCAGATCGATGTTGACGCCATTATCGATCAGATTGATATCCAAAAATCGCGATCGGGCATCCTTCTGCACCGCCGTGATGATATCATGATTCTTCTTTTTAACATCCAGCGTCAGCCTATTATATATTTGTGCCATTATAACCACCTCCAATTTGGCTGTATCACGACTTTAGAGACATTCCCGCTCCACCGGATCGTATTTTCTCCGGTGTTAAAAGTCGGAAACTCCTCCGCCTCAAAGTCGTTATTTTTATTCCGATCATCTTTATACACTTCCATCATCTCTGAATTTATCGTCACGCTGCCAGATATGTTCTTGATCCTATACGATCTGTCGTTGACCACCAGCGTTACCGTCCCCAATCCGAATACTTCGATGATCGGTTCACTTTCAAAAGTACCTTTGTTGTGAAAAATAACTGCCGATGTCGCGATGATCTCATCATCCAATGGCGATGCCGAAAACTTGAACGGATGCGTATCGAGCTGCAGCAAAAAACTCTTAAACTTTGTTGCAGCATATACCATATCGATCTGATTTACTACGACAACTTTATATTTCTTTGTCAGGTCATCCGAGAAGATCACCTCTCCCGCCCCTCGAAACAGTGCCGCGATCTTATCGATCTGCTCAAGATCGGTTACCAAACATTCGAGCGACAACGTATAATTTTCAAACGCATTTTCAAACTCATGCAATGTGCCCGATCGCCCGGGAATATGGATGCTGCTGATCTTTTCTTTTGCACGCGGAGAAGATGGCATCTGTTGTATCACTAATCCCAACTCATCCGATCGGATACCGTTGAAAATCATGTAATTCTTCCGGAGTATGTGTTCGCTTATCATGATATCCCTTCTCTCCTTTTTCTGTAAAATTCCAGCTCCTCTGCAAAATTCTGTATGTCTCTTTCATTCCCATTGTTCACATTGGCGATATGGATCACCATCCCTCCATCCGATGACTGTTTTCGATCTGATGAAATTAAGCTTTGTGTGTCTGAAACAGAATAGCTTACATTGCCTTTGATATTTGCTATGGCATCATATCCGTCAATCGTGGTTTGAGCTAGTGAGCGCATGGCATCCGATATCGGTTTTTTTGCATCATAGATTCCATCCGCAATGATCGCAAAATCCAACTTATTCAGATCCCGTAGCGGTCCTTCTTTTGCCGGCGAGAACGGCAAGTGATCCCTTATTTTTTGAACCACATTCCCGATCGCATCCGTCACAGCTCCGATCGCTCCTTTGATCCCATCCGCAATGGATGTAACGATGTTCTTCCCTGCATCAAAAAATCGGTCTTTCCACTCCCTCACTTTATCCATCAGCCCGCTCATGATCTCACCGATCTTGCTATACAGCTCTTTGGCGATCGATCCGACTCCCAAAACGATATTTTTTAGGATCTCCGCTCCTGCGCCAAAAACACTCGGCAGTTTCGACACGATCATAGCTATAAATTTTACGATGATCTCTCCTGCTGCCGTCACGATTTTCGGAATAGCCTTGATAATACCGCTCACTAATTCCGTAGCTATATTTACTCCTGATTTAAGGTATTGGGGGTAATTCTGAATGATTGTGTCCAAAAATTTACTTATTACTTGAATCGTACTATCCGCAACCACCGGCAGATTTTCCAAAATCCCCGACACCAAAGACAGCAGTAGATCTTTCCCCGCTGTTAAGATTACAGGGATATTTGTCATCAAAAAACCGACAAATCCGGCAATAATATCTCCCGCCGCCGTAATAAACTCCGGCATTCCTCGTAAAATACCGGAGATCAAATTGCGGATCAACTCCACTCCTTGATTTAGAAACATCGGTAGATTTGCCGTAATGGTATTCAGTCCATCCACAACCATTCCCGAAAAATTCGATAAGAATGAGAATGAGCCCGCTGTCATTCCCATAGAAATTTGATTGATAATATTACTCCCCGCCTCCAAAAGATGAGGGATCGCCGCTTGAACGAATGTCGCAAGAGCTGAAGGAAGTCCGACTATAATGTTCCCCAGCATCGGGAGGAGATTTTTGAAAACGAATGTTGCCGTTGTTTGAGCCAATGCCTGTAGATGCGGTGTAATGTCCTGTCCGAGAGATAGACCCCCCAGAACATTTTTGAACGATGCTTTCATAGATGCCATCGAACCCTGAAGTGTTTCCGCCGCTTCTTTTGCTGTAGTCCCGGTAATCCCAAGCTCCCCTTGGATCACATTGATCGCGTGAAACACATCCGACAAATTACTGATGTCATAGTCCATTCCGGATATTTTGCCCGCATCCGCAAGCAACCTTTGCATCTCCTCTTTTGTTCCGCCATATCCCAATTTCAAGTTATCCAACCATTACTACCCCCGGTTTCCCGGAATTTAAAAAGGAACTTACGTTATATAAGCTCCTTAGGGATTAGACTATATCTTCAACTAATTCAAAATACCAATGTTTTTTATTCCCTTTTTGATAAATATAATTGTATTTGATTTGTGATGTGTGGCAATCAAATCGTTTTGCAGCCCTATTTCTTGAATTAAAAACTAAAACCTCTCCAGTTAAAGAATGGATCGCTCTGACCGGCTTTTGTTTGTTTTTTATCCTATTTCTATAGCCTGACGCCATGTAGTTACCTGTTGCATCGATCCATCTTAGGTTTTCTATTCTGTTATCCGACTTGATCCCATTTATATGATCCACTTGAGGCAGATTTTGAGGATTTGGAATAAATTCCTCCGCTATTATCCTGTGTATGTATAGCGGCATTGTTTTTCCACCTAACATCACTTGACAATATCCATCTTTTCTTGTAGAGATCTTTAATATTCTCCCCGTCTTTCTATTCCTTACCTCTCCAAGCTCACTTACTTCATAATTAGGCTTTTGTTTAATAGTTTTCCAAATCATATATTCCCTCTCTAAGATACATGATATCTTAAAAGGCTTAACTGGGACTATTCACACATTGATAGTTTGACAAGTTGGCACGCGCTTCCGATCACGTATCAATAGTGACCGTACTGAGTAACAAACTCATAGTCGTTACACCTTCCTCTCTCGAGGCTTGGCACGGGATCGTCATATCATTTCTGACTTAGAGTTCCCCCGTTAGCAAATGCACAACACGCATTCACACCCTTGATAAGGTTCACGTGCATTCACTGTATAATCACTTATACAGCGGACATTGATTTTATCGTATAATTTTGTTTTGCAAACCCTTGATACGCATTTTGGATCGATCCGATCGCCGTTCCCATCTTATTCGCATTATCCGCCATGTCGATCATCGCCATGTTGGCATCTTCCGCCGACCAATCCAGTCGCCCCTCATTCGCTTTGATCAGAGCTGCCGAAAAAGAAGTGACACTTTGCATATACTCATTCGCAGAAACACCTACTGTCTTGTAAGCATCATTCGCATAGTTCTTGATCGTATCCGCGTGATCTTTGAACATCGTCTCCACACCGCCCAGCGATTGTTGCAATTCTCCTCCTTCGGTCAGAGAACTCCCAACAAATTTCCCGATCGCCGCCGCCGTGATCGCACCTTTGATCATAGAAACCAATTTACTCCCGGCAGCACTTCCTGCAGCACTCATACCCGGTTCGATCTCTTTTTGGATCATCCCGGCGATACCCTTTGCCGATGGCATGATCTGTACATACGCTTGACCCAATTCCGTTGCCATTATCCATTTCCTCCTTCCTTTATGTTTTGTATGATCTTCTCTCTCATTTCTTCAAACTCCTTGCCGGATGAAAACGCAATAAAGTCCTCTTTCCTTTTTTCATTGCCCGCCAATACCGGTGCGAGCAACCCCGGTCTTTTGATTCCCTTTTGACCGTCCTTCGTTTGCATCCATACCAGTAAGCTCAGCCGATCCACTGCGCCTGCTGATAAGAGAGTATCCAGCGGCACCGTCTGCCCGGACAGCTTCATTTTGATCCTTGAATCATCCCTTAAACCACGAGCAAAAACAGCCACCTTGGATAACGGCAGCTGTTTGTGATCATAGATCTGATAGGTTTCCGCAAGATCGCATATCAGAGCATCCTCATCCTCGGCAACCATTCCGGCAAGGATCATCAGTTTTTTGTTTCTTTGTGATTTTGGAACACTTCCATGATCTCATTCGTGATCTTTTCCGTCGAAACAAGCCCCTCTTCATCCCGCAAATGATCTTTCAGTCGCTTCGCTTGCTCTTCGTCAAAAATAAGCTTCACGACATCCGGGATCAAAAGCGGATTTCGATCCACTTGCCCCAGTACCTCGATCAATTCATAATTCTCCAATCTCTTCTTGGAGATCCGATACTCAAATCCGGATCTTGTTTTACCTTTTATCATGACCTCTCCTTATTTTTGAATATACTCATAATGCGTGTTGCCATCCTCATCCGGCACCGCCTGCAAAGTCGTCTCATACCCGATCGCATCTTCATCCGCATAACTGATCTCCCCGATCTCCGCGATTTTAGCGATCGGGATCACGATCCGTTTCAGCACGCCGCCTTTCAGCACCATATCGATCACGACCGCATGCTCATCCAGCTCCTTTGAGTTCGCCTTGATCTTGATCCCCGATGCAAGATCGCCCGTTACATTATCCTTCCCATACACTTCCTTTAGCACCTCAATATTCGTTGCTTCGATCAATGTGTATTGGAAAGTATCCTTCTTATCCGTCTGCACGACCGCCACCACATCTCCGCCCCATGCTTTGATCTCTTCCGACTCCGGAGAGTTATTGTTCGTCAAGCCGTCTTCCGAAATATACCCCAAACTCTTAAACGCCTCATTCAGATCGACCTTCGCACTATCGGGAAGCTCCGTCCCGATCGGTGCCGAATAGACCGCTCCCCCTACTTTGGGTTTAGCGGTCGAAACATTTTT
The DNA here is from genome assembly GCA_030528605.1 of Peptostreptococcaceae bacterium. Taxonomy (GTDB): domain Bacteria; phylum Bacillota; class Clostridia; order Peptostreptococcales; family Filifactoraceae; genus JAUNKE01. The sequence goes on from JAUMYO010000004.1 coordinate 55,952, forward strand.
TACATCGCTCATCCTCTACCTCCTAATATTTGATTTCAAATACTGCCTGATACCGATATTTTTTGGTATCCGTATCCGTAAAATTATGATCCCCTTCAAATCGGATGCCTCGGATCTCGTCCAGCTCGATCATACTCTCCACTGCTTCTTTTAGTCGTTCGTTTAGTTCTGCCGCTTCGAACAGTGTTTTTCCGTAACTTTGAAAAGCAAAAGTCGCTGATGGAAGATAGTTCTTTTTTGAGCTGCCGACCTTCTCCACCAAGATATAAGCTTCTTTATCCGGCTCCGGTTTTTCAAAAAGCACCTTTACTTGTAGCTTCTTTTCCAAATGCTTTTTTATGATCTCCTCTATCATCGCTTCACCGCCTTCAGCAGAATATTCTCCTTCAGATTTCTTTTCTTCGCCCTTCGGCTTACAGCTTTTACCATCGCATTCGCTCGATGTCGTCCGATATACAGATCTTGCTCAAACCCGTCTCCGCAGATCTCACGCACTCTCTTTGCCTCATCCGACAAGATCGTTTGCATCTCCTCAGACTTCATCAGCGCCCGGACTCCTTGCCGATTCAGCGTGAATTTCATCTTACTCATACCGCTCCACCATTACTTTCTTGTTCCAGTCAAGCGGGATCATCTCTTCGATCCCCTCCAATACAGCCCCGAATGTCCGCCATCGTTTGCCAAAGAAAATAACCTCCTTGTTCTCCCAATTGTGCGTATCGCCTTTTGGGATCCCAAGAGTATATATTGCCTTTCTTCCGGTCAAATTGAGCTGACTGATGACATCATCGCTGGATGTTGGCGAGACTAACACATTTTCTATTTGGATCTCTTGTTCTTCAACGATCGGACTGCCAAACGGATCTTCTCCAATATTGGTCGTGTCGCATAAAATAACGGTGATTCCTTTCAGCTTACTCATACAGATTGATCACCCCATATCGTTGGCGCATCAGCCCCAATTTTGCAAGCTCCGTCTTCTTGATAAACAATCCTCCCCCCGGTACCAAAAAAGAACCCGACACCGAATAGCCCAGCGCCGCTTCGCTAAACTGCGTCATCGGTTCCTGATCCGTTGAGGTCATCAGCGTTCTGGCAACGATATCCACCGTTACCGACTTCACGACATTCGCATACGCTGTGTTTTTTGCCACCATTTTATCCAGATCCTTGCCGACTCGCTCCGCCTCTACCCGCAGATTATCCGAAACGACCAAGAGCAGTTTCTCTGCCCTTGCCGTCTCATTTGGTTTTAGCGGTCGCCAAAGCGTGATCAGGTCTTCCACTGTTGCAAAAGCACCCATCCCATCACCTACTCCACTACTTCCTGACTCTCCGCAATGATCGCCATAATATCCGCTTTTTTCGTTGCCTTACCCAGATCGATCCCCAGATCCTTTGCCAATTTTTTAAGCTCATCGACCGACATCTTACCCAGATCGACCACATCGCCATCCGACAGACCTTCCGGCTCTTCATCCGATCCATCCTCCGGTAGATCCTGCGCGGTCTCAGGCGGATCGGCTACCTTTTGCCCATCCGCCAATTCCCAGTACTCCCCGGAAATGACACAGGAGCTATCCAAGATAGCCCCCGTCAAAGTATTCCTATATCTCATCTTCTCCCCCTCTTAGTTCTCAGCGATACGGACAAACGAAGCCGCATCCATGATCCCCCAGCCGATAAACGCCTCCGCTCGAAGATACACCTGATTATACCCCTTCAAGTCCTTCCCCGAGTTATCCGGATCACCATACTCGATCACTTCCATCATGATCTCCTTCGCATATCCCCATCGGAACATATTTTCAAAATCTCCGAGAATCGCACGATCTTTAACATCCGTTCCCTCCGATACCGTTGCATTGATATCGATCTTCACACCATTGATCCTCCCCGGATTTGCACCCCATGCCAGCTCCGGATACTGCTTTACTCCGTTAACTTGGATTTTTGCCAACTCCTGCGAAAAGATCGGAGACATTGCCATACCGTTTACTTCGCCATTTGCCCCCTGCACCATCGCAACCGCCGTCTCGATATTCGCCTCGATCTGCGAACGGTCAAATACCACCTTCTGCGTGATCATACTGTCAAAATGATTCGTCCCGATCACCGCAGAAGCCTGCTTCGTTCTCGGATTCACCCCATGAAACGCCATTAAGTCCAAACCTCTCGCCACCTTTTTTGCAAAACCGTCATTGAACGCCTTTACGATCGCGATCTTCTCTTCCTCCGCCGCATACATAAACTCATCCGATACCCTCGCACCATACTCCACTTTGAGCGGTCTGGTGATCACAGGCTCCAGAGAGATACCCCCCTCCGTCTTTTTACCGTTCTCCGCCACGATGTCGATATCACTGTCCATCGTAAAAACAAACTCCTTACTTCCGTTAAACGGGATCGGCTCCTGATTTGCCAACACCGCCAATGAAGATCTCCCCTTTACCTTGTTGATCAGATCCGATACCAACTCCGGATCAAACAATGTTCCCTTTGATAATGTAGCCATAACTCTACTCTCCTTTCAATCCTTTCAAAATATTTTTGTAAGCCGCATCCATCACATCCCCCTTAGGTTCCGTATTTCTCAGCGGAGGCGGCGGACTTTGCGACTTGAAAAACTCCGCCAAACTTTGCGCATCCTTTTGGATCGACTCCTCATCCTCTCCTGCAATTCTGCCGGCAAGATCATACGGTATGCCGTTTTCCATCGCATATCTCGTGCGCAGTGATGATAATTCATAGCTTCTGACCTTTCCTGTCAGCTCCTCGATCGTTTTTTCAAGCGTTCCCGTGTTTGCACTCGATTTTTCTATTTCTGATCGCATCTCAGCAAGCTCATTTTCAAGGCTCGCATTTTTCCCTTTGATCTCTTCATAATCGGCATACTTTTTGATCAATACTTCTTCTTGTCTTTTTAGTCGCTCTCCGATTACGAGATCTAATTCTTCTTGAGTTGTAATTGCTTTAAACTCACTCATTTTGTTACTCCTTCCTATTTGACCGGTTTGTTTCCGTAAAATTATATAAAAAAGAGCGTTTCCGCTCCCTCTTAATACCTTATTCGCTGTTGCTTTTTAGGTTTTGAAATACTGCAAGCCCAAAAGGCAAGCAATGCACTGTCCATCAGTGCAATGTCATAATCTTCATATTGTGATTTATAGCCAAATCCCCCGCCACTTCCGATCAATCGCTTTTCACAGTTTGTCGCTACCTGTGTCAACGATGGTTGATCACTATGGCAGATCTGTAATTGAAATATTCCCTGCTCCCACATCGAATTTGCGACAATGATCTCTTTCACGGTTGGTAGGATCGGTGATCTTAATTTATACTCCTTCATTTCTGCTTCCAGGATCTTCTGACCGGATTGTCCATCTACAACTACGGTTTCAATATCCGCATCCATCAAAAAACGCAAGATCCAGCCGTTCCCGTTGCGGACCGATTGACAGTCGATACATTCGACAAAGATCCGGTCCTCCTCCGTTTTGACTGCAATGCTAAGTGCTACATGAGCTCCATCTTTTCCATACTTGATCCCCACGAACAATTTACCTTTCAGTTCCGGGACTTGATCCACAGCTAGCGCATCCCAATCCCGCTGACTGATCGCCGATTTCTGGTTATACCTTATCCAAAACCCCAAACGCTGGATATTAAAATCGATCTCATCATCCCCGATCTCATCCTCAACACTTCTTTCGGTAAAAATGATGCCCAGGGATGGGTTCGTCAAATACCAGGCTTCTTTATCATGCGGATCCGTCTGTTCATCCACAGACCATTCTGCCCATCCGGTGTTTTTACTCTCTCCGTTCAGCGCCCTTTTTCGCAGATCCGTAAACACCGTACCGCTTGAGATCGGGGTCGGCGGGGTCCCGCAAAAGATCGTTTGAGGATTTTGGGAATCCGTTACGACATATTTGAGTGCCGACTCCTGGTCGGTCGTATATTCCTGCGCTTCATCGATAACAAGTAAATCAAATCCTTCGCCAAGTCCTCCGGTCGACGTTCTTGTCCGAAATTCGACCCGTCCCCCTGTTTTGAAAAACTCGACCCGCTCCCGACCGGTCGCCCGAAGCGTCATATAATCTTCGCCCTCGACATAGCCCGCTTTTTCGATGATCCTTTTCAGCCTTTCCCATGCTGCATGCGATGTCGTTGTTCGATGCGCCGTGTGTAATGCCTGCTCCCCCTCTTCCAATGCGTACAGCTCCCGGATCGCTACGATCTCATTCTTTCCGTTTCTCCTCGGGATCGCATAGCCGAACTTCGTATGAGTCCATAGCCCTTTTTTGTTTTTCGACAAGATCGCTTTTAATAGATTGACCTGCCACTTTTGAGCTTTACGCTCCGATCGCTCATACAACTCAACGGCTCTTTTGTACTCGCTCCTTGCTGTAGACAGAAACAGCGATTGCGTAGGGACTTGACTTCCGATCTTCTTCTTCGCCATACCGTTATATAAAAGGAGTGATCTCCTTGATCTCCCTCAAAAACTCCTTCGCCTTCTCTATAAACGAATTATCACACAAATAACCGATCCCCTTCGGTGTGATCCGCAAATGATCCCATCCCGTGATCACAACATCCCTTCCCCATGTCTTTTGGACCCTCAGCCCCTCGATATATCCTTCGCCCAACATATGCTCCATAATATACAGCCAATAACTCGGATGGATACAAAAAAGCTGACCCTGTGCATCGATCATCTCTCGATCGATACACTCTCCCTTTTTCAGCTGCATATACAAATACGCCAATATCCGATATACGATCACAAAATAATCATCCTTCGCCATAGCTCCCTCCTTTCTGCACGAAAAAAGCACCCTAGTTATTACTACGATGCTTTCATTATCATTCTCTGTTTATGCTCCTAACCGATCCGATTCTTTCTTTTGTAATTCGATCGCACGCTCTTCGATCCGCTTCATTCGCTCCTCAGCGATCCTTCTTTGTTCTTCTGTCATTGGTCGTGGAGATTGAGATTTCATTCGCTCTTGGAAGTTTTTGCGTGCTTCGTCTATTCTATTTTTCATAACTATACCTCCACTTCATATAATAATTACTTTGGAGTTTATTTGATGTTACCTTTTTTCATGTAGAGGTCTTATATAGGAATTCCGATCCGGCTTAGGTAAACCCTTTTCAGCAGCCATCTTGCAGTACAATTCAAATTCTTCATCAGATTTTCTTATATTCGGGATATGCCTAAAATAAAAGAACAGCCTATTTCTCTCCTCTTTGGATAACTCTTCGCCGTTTATTGCTCTGGATATAACCTCTTTAATGTCCATCTCCTACTACCTCCAAAATCACTTCTCCTTTTTTAATATCTTTTACTTGATATTTCGTTTTGTTTGATATTAACAGCTCTTTTTCATTGACCGTGTAGCCGCTCGGTTTGTAGTCCGTATTCTCTCCTATATATAAGACCTTTGTTTTCTTTGGTACTCTTATTTCCAACAACACCCCTTTGTATCCATCTTCATCATATGCAGTTGCATCTTCCGCAAAAGCTTTTGCTTGTTCATGATCCAAACTTGTGGAATAGAATACTTTACTTTCAAATACATCCCCGACTTGATAGCTTTTAAAATATTTTTCATTTGTTCCTCTATAAGTAACAATATCCTCGTCCAGAACGAAATGATCTATGGCACTATTTAGACTGTCTTCATAAGCGGATCTATTGCCAATGGCTAAATCGCTGTTTATCTTATCATATCCGCCCTCCGTATATTCTTTTAGTGCTTCGCGTTCCGCTTGTGTCATTTTTTTATAAGCGTCATTACTTTGGTTTTGAAATCTTATTTCTGTACCTTTGTTGGCTATTTTATACTCAGGTTGTAAGTTTATTTTTTTCCTTTCTTCTATTTTATCACTGCGCCGAGGATCTGTCCACCGCTTTGTATGGACATTTTGCACTCGTCCGTCTCCCGGATAATAATCTACTCGGCATCGGCAATATCGATGCCTGCGATATATGTCTTGTGGCACATCCGGATACTGATAAATTCCATCGATCGCATCGCACCAGTCGCAGCAGTCCCCTGTCGATATCCTTTTGATGATCGGCTGCAATCCTAATTTATGATGGTGATCCACATTCGTTTGAATGGTATCGTCAACGATCGACTGACAAAAATTCCTGATCGGCTCATCCAGCAGCCACGCAACCTCCTCAAAAGTCTCTGATGTGGAGATCTTGTTGACGATCCCGTCGATTCGGTCCTGATCGAGATCCGCCTTGAGTCCCTTTATCTTTAGTTTTGCCGCATGATTCAGCTCAGTTTGGACATCCTTCGAATAATCCGCGATCATATCATATGCTTTTCCCATCGTTGGATTCAATATCCGCTCGGCAATATTATAATACATCCGACCATCCGGCAGATCTTCTGCTTTTATTCTTCCTTGCAGAACATTTGCCAATACATTCCCGACCTCGACCGAAAATTCATTCGCATTCTTGTAATTCGCCTTCTTCAGCTCCAGAAGCTCGATTGCTTTTCTTATGTTTTTATCGCCAGAGAGTCCTCGTTCAAAATCTTCTATAATTCCGGCTAATAGATCCGGTACAATATCCTTTGCCATTATTCGCCAACATCTCCTATCAATACTTTTCTTGCTTCCGCTTTGCTCATTCCAATCGATGTCGAAATAAGATTTACTGCTTGTCCTTCACTAATCAGTCTATTGGCAAACTGAGTCATTATTGCTATCAAACTCTGTGTTTGTGCTCCGTTTAGTGACTTGTTTTCATTCTTGGATTGCACTTCCGATTTTTTATCTAATTTTGCTTCAATTACGGTTTGGGGAACTGAAATTACTTCCCCCCTTCAATGCCTGTTAAATCGGATAAGGATTTCTGATCAAAGAAATTTGGGATCGCTTGATTGATCTTGATCGCTCCATCTCCGATACTCGACAAAGTTGCCGCATCCGGTTCAAAAACCGGCTGCCATTTTGGGATCAGTTTGTAAAATTGATTTCTTCGATATGAGTAATCATCTCTCAAGCAACACGCCAAATATCCTACATTCAAAAATCCGCTACCAAAAGTTTTTTGCGCTTTTCGGGCATATAATCTCAATGTTTCGTGGCTCGCCTTGATCGCCTCGCTACTGGATGGATTATCACTTACAAATCCCAAATCGTCCAATGTCAAACCTGTTTCCCCGGCAAACCCAGCCGCCGCTGTCCGAAGCTGCTCCGTAAACGGAGACATCGAAGGCGTGGTAAATTGCCCCAATTTCGGACTGTCCCCGTCTCCGTCTTTCGTAAACTCCAACATAGATGCGATCGTTGCTTTCCAAGCGTCCATCGGCTCCGAATCCGGATGCGTCCCAATAACATATTTTTGAGGAAAAGAATAAAACTCCGCTGTAATATCCGCACGCTCCAATGTCCTTTTCGCATACTGCTGATAGTAGATGCAGGATCTCGTGATCCGACTATGCCCAAACGGTCTCTTGGCATCCGGTCGATGGATGATCGGCACCAATAGCGCATACGGCGCTTGATTCTCATAAGAATAGCTGTAATCTCCATCGACATAGTAATCTGTTCTTCCCGGGATAAAGTATGCTTCCAATATTGGATCCTCTTTTTCATCTCGATTGAGTACCGCATATCCTTCTACAAGAAGATTGGTGATCGGGTCGATGATCCCTGTCGCATTATCCCCCTCGATAACCTGCAATCTTGGAATATCATCCTCCCCTTGCGAGATATAAACAAAACAGCAAGATCCGATCAAAGCCGACAAAATAGCAGAATCAAAAAAGACATCCGGATTGTTCATCTCGAATATCTCATTGATTTCAAAGCTGTCGTTGTCGAATCGTTTGAAGTTTAAACGGTCAGCAAGAGAGTCCACTGACTTAGCACACCAACCCAAAGTAGCCATATATTTTTGCCGAATTTGAGGCGGAATTGTTATCCCTCTTTGATCATCTTTATATTTCATATTGTATTGTTCGTATCTCATCGAAACCCTTTTGGCTACTAATTTTAACTTATCTCTGAGATATTCGATCCCTTTATGATCTTGCATGTTTTACTCCTTCGTTTTAGCATAATTCACACGAAAAAAAATGTACAGTGACGGCGTGAAGGTCTTTTGCGCGCCGTGAGGGGGAGGTATGCCCCCTTATGAGCTTGATCTGTAACTGATCCAGTCTTTACTCTGAGGCAAATTTCTATTTCCAATTTGGATTTTTTCTTTTTGATCTATGTTCTTAAATAACTTATCACTTTTCTGTCTGTTGCATTGCCAATGTGCCAACTGTAGGTTATTTATATCGCTCGGATGTCCGCCTTTGCTTACCGGAATGATGTGATCGATACACGGCGATAGTGGATCCGGATTTTTCAAACTCATATCGATCGGTCCCCCGCAAATGCTACAGTGATTCTGTGTCCGAAGTAGGCGTATTTTATTTTTTTCATAGGCGGTACGGTGGGTACCTTGCTTATCCAGTCGTATTTTCATATTGTTTCTCCTCCTGATGGGTGGGGGTATTTTTGAAGTTGCATCAAAAAAGCAACCCCTCTCGAGATTGCTTTGATACCCGTTATATGATCTGTTTTATACGATCTCTTGTTCCACTTCGCTGAAGATCTTATCCATATACTCCTTCACTCTCGGCGATAACGCTCGATATTCCGGTGAGTCCAGACTGATCTTCTTCAGCTTGCTGAATTCTTTCGCTCCCATCTTCATCAGATACTCTTTGAACTTCATGCGGCTCATCGCGAATTCAAATTCCTTGACGATCTTATCGCCCATCACCATCCGCACTACGTGCCCCGCAATATATCCGCCGTACATTTTGTTCAGATAAGGAATCACTCGCGTCAGCAGCTCCGCACGATACAGATCCGGATTTTGTGTTTTCTTCGGCTCTTCTTCCTGAAAATACGCATGGACCCTGCTCGGATCGATCCCGATGTACTCACAGAATGAGATCGCTTCATCCCGATACAGTACCGCAAGCGACTTTGCCATCGGATAAACTCCATTCGTTCGCTTAAACAAAGCCAGCTCTTCATCACGTAGGATCGTATAATTCGGCAAAATGTTCTTCACCTGCCAATACGCCGCTTCCTTGCTCCGACCCGACAACACCGCCAGATCGTCAAAAGTCATGACCTTCGTCCCGCGATAAAACTTCGGTACGATCTCCCTCGGCTCTTCCATCGCCTTACGCTTCGGATCTTTTAATTCCCGCTCCATCTCGTTAAAACGATTGATATATGCCATCTTAAAATCGATATAGCCCTGAATGTTAAACATATAGAGCGTAAAGCCGTCTTTCGTGAGTAGGTATTCTTTGTAATTTCTATTCCTGCTGTCTTTGTATTGGCTTGGAAATATAAGGCTTTCTAATCGGTCCAAATTTGGGCTGATTAAATTTTCCAAGTCTCTTATGACGTGCTTATGCTGTTTCCCTAATCGCTCGGCGATCACTCGGCTACTTACCACTAAACCGTGATCTTTGTTGTTTTCGATCTTTACCAATTCCATTTTTTGCTCCTTTCATTTGAAAGAAGTACGATCCTATGGTATAATGGATATAGAAAGATACTTCTTTCAAGGTGTAGAGTGTTGTTTTCGTTGGTAGCGGGACAACACTCTATTTTTTATTTCTTTTCTTTTATTTCTTGATACACTTTTTCGATCCCTTCAACAATGATGTTTGCTCTTGTTGTGTTTTTTGCATCCGCACAGACTTGCAGCCTTTCTAATTCATCCTCTGCCAGTCGCACGGTTATTTGTTTATTCCTTGCATTGTTCGTTGGTCTACCCATCTTTTTCTTTTCTTTTTCGATAATACCCCTTGCCTTTCTCTTGCCGTGGTGCTAAAATGTAATTACAAGGCGGCGGCAAGTCCGCCCTGTATTTTTTCCCTTGACCTCTTTAGAGGTCTTTTTTAGCTTTCAAGAGATTGTTGTAGATTCTCGATCGTCTTTTCAAGCTTCTCCACTTTGTCATCCTTTTCGATCTCGTCCCTTGCCTCTTTCAGCTCTTTGATCAACATCCTTAGAAAAGTGTTAAATTGCTTATCCGTCATTCCCATATCGTTCATTTTGTTCTCCTTTCCGCTCTTGCCCGCTTACTCGCTCGGTGTCCCTCGCTGTAATTATATTATATATTATGCAATTGCAAAAGTCAAGAGCTTTTATAAAAATTTTTTTCGATTTTTACCAATTCCATTTTCTGCTCCTTTCATTTGAAAGAAGTACGATCCTATGGTATAATAGATATAGAAAGATACTTCTTTCAGTGTTGGAATAACCGTAGCACTTTGGTCGGTGGGCGGTTATTCTTTTTATATGTCTTTTTTCAAGTTCCGGATACCCTTTATTATGGCATCTGTTCTTGATACCTGTAATTTATCAGCACAGTATTGGATGTCATCTTTTTCTTCTTGTGAAAGCATGATCGTCATCTTTAATATTCTTGGATTATCATTTTTAATAGGTCTACCCATTTTCTTATTTTCTTTTTCGATAATACCCCTTGCCTTTCCCTTGCCCTTTTGATAGAATAGACTTACAAGGTGTGGGCAAGCTCACCGAGTAGTCTTATTTAGCTTAGAAGTCTTACTTTTCAAGTAGGGCTTCTATTTTTTTGATCGTTTCTTCTTGGACTCCATCATCTTTGAGGATCTGGATCACCATTTTGATAAAGATCTTGAACTGCTCATTTGTCATACCTTCCATTTTGTTCTCCTTTCCGCTCTTGCCCGCTTACTCGCTCGGTTTCCCTTGCTGTAATTATATTATATGTTATACACGTGGAAAAGTCAATAGCTTTTATAAAAATTTTTCAACAAAAAAGCAACCTCTTTTACGGGTTGCCTGATGCTACTGTACTATCCACTTTTTGTTTTATTCGTATTGGTTCTATTTTGGAAATGCCCTCCCAGTCGTTTGATCGCATTTTTCGCTGAGTCGACATCTTTAAACCCTAATAAATTCGCTTGAAATTCGCTTTTGCCTACTACTTTATTGATTGCGCGTTGTAAGTCATTAAATGCGTATTTCTCATTTATCTTTATGGTAAGATAACACATAATAATAAGAACCTCCGCCAAAGCACCTATCGATTGTTTTTCTTCAATAAGGATAAATTTTTTCCACTCCTCTTTTAACGTTGGTTTTGTTCTTAGTCTCAAATCGATAACATTCGCATTATGCGCGCACTGATTTCTGATAAATTTCAACGCTTTCAGCCAAGATTCCAATTCTTTTGGAGTTGAGGAAAAAGCGTTTGATATTTTTTCACGATTCTTATTAGACATCCACTCATACCAAACAAGTACTTCTCCGAATGTTAACGATTCTACCAACATCCATATCGGTATTTTCGCATTCTTTTTCATCTCGGGATTAAGAGCAAAATGTTCTAAAACACAACGCATTTTATTGTTTGAAACAAGCTCTTTTAGTTTTTTTGTAAAATCCCCCTGTTTCTCTGATATATAATACTTACAATACTTTTCTTTATTCATCCATTTGTCAAAAGTTAGATACCCATAAACCCCATATCGTTCACCCAGCAAATGGCACATTCTTGTTTTGAATGCTACTTCGATCTTCTCTACGCAGCTTAGAATGTTAGTTCTTAACTTCTTGTCTTGGTAATATCTTTTTATCAGCAGGTCAAATGATATATTTTGGTATCGGTATGTCCCATCTTCACTATACACCGCAAAAGGATATGCAAGTTCCTTGAGTTTATAATAGTTAATAAACTCCAGCTTTTTTGCCGCTCTTTCTTTGTTTTCTATTCGAAGATTTCGAGTTTCAAGCAGCTCGATCTGCTCTAAAAATGTAAGGTGCTTATACTCTTTCAAAGTTCCTCCTTGTGGGTATAAAAAAACCCCCGCATCAGGACATGCCTGGTCTTATAGACGGCGGGAGTATTGACATCATCTTCAAATAGATACTAACACTTTATGCACATTTTGTAAACACCTTTTATTTCTTTGGAAAACAACCTTTTTACAGGTCGCCTTCTACCTATTGCTATTTATTCCCTCTTTGATCTGCGATAGGATATCCTTACTCATGCTCTCCATGCACATCTGCATTCCCTTAGATATATCATGCGCTATCGAATAGGACAAGCACTTTCTTGCTTTTTCTTCAGACATGCCCACACCGGACGGTTTTGTGATATTTCTATGTGATCGAATCAAAAAACTCTTTCTCATAGTCTGCACCTCCTCATACAAAGCTATCGCCACCTTGTACCATAAAGTTAACACTTTTTTGCATATTTGTCAACTGCAAGCGATATCGGGCAACAAAAAAGCCTTTCGTTTTGAAAGACTTTTCTGCGGTATTAGTTTTCAACTTCAAGAGGTTTATCATGGAAACTTATCCACTTTTGACATCTATATTATATCTCATTTC
>JAUMYO010000060.1 GCA_030528605.1 Peptostreptococcaceae bacterium
GCTCGTCTGCAAGTTTTGTCGATCCCAGCACTTCGGAAAGCTGTTTGGAAAGGTCGTCCAACACAAGCGTTTGAGAGAGATCATCCTGCAATCCCAATGTCTCGGGGATATCTTTTGCGACAGAGCCTTCCGGGGTATCCGAAAGATCTGCAGCGATCTCATCGGAGCGCGATCCCACCGACAGATCCGATGTCATCTCCATCTCTATAGTTTCCGCCACAGCAGCGGATGCCTCTGATATAAGACTTGCCGACAATGCTTCTTGATCGGTAGCAAGTTCAGTAACACCTTCAGATACAACTTCCTCCACTTCCGCTCGCACCGCTTCTTTTGCAGGCTCTTCCGCACGTGCCGAAAAGATCGTCTCAAAAGAACCGTCTTCCGCTCCTTTGCTGAACAACTCTTCCAAACTCGGCAAGCGTTCTTCCTCAGAAGGATAGCCTCGTTTTTCTTCGATCGGTTCAAAAGTTACGCGGGATGAAGGAACTGCGGACATACTCGCCGATGCGACCGACTCTCGTCCCATCTGCCAAGGCTCCTCTTCCATTTCATTGTGATAGATCTCCGCTTTCTTGTCACGTCTTCTGAATACCAAAAACGATACCAGAAACACCATAAAAGGTGCCAAGCCATATACTCCGTTCTCCGACGGATCGATCTCGTGTCCTTCTTTTAAGTAATTGTATCCGATGAAAAAGCTGACGATCGATATCGCAAATCCCGCCAACATACTGGACAGCAAAAAATTGCGACCGCGCGTGTCCGGTGATTGACGATTCAATACGATCGACACGATAAATATCACCGCCAGCAACCCGATGAGCCCCATCTCTCCGATGATGAACCATGCCGGGAAAAGTGCAAACAGCGATGCCGCTCCCACCGCCTTTATCAGCGCATTATTCTTTTTTGCCAACCCAAAGAAGCCAAGCAGACCTAACAGGATCACCCCCACGGATATGTATGTTCCGTATTCGATAAACTCCACCGCTTTTGCCAGGTTTGAATTGACAAGCATAAATCCGGTTATAAAATTTTGGATCTTGTGTAAAATCGCTTCCATAATCGATCGCCCCCAAATATATTAAAAAAATACTGATCTGGTGTATTCTTCATTGTATCACACTTTTTTCCCAAATTCTATACATAATTCTTACAAAATTAAATTTTTGTATCACGATCTCCAAATAAATAGATGTTCTATTGATCTGTCAGAATAAACTTTATAAGTTTTATTCCCATTTTTTTGCTCTTCACACGTTTTTTAGATCATTTTTTTGTGCAAATAGACTATTTTATTTGTAAATCGTCTAAAATTCCTGTATCATTAGAGGAGGAAAAACATTTGACATAAAATTTTCAGGAGGAATGATGGCACGATTTGAAAAAGATCTCACATCGGGAAGCGTCGCAAAAAATCTTATCGTTTTTGCGCTTCCTTTTATGCTTTCCAATCTGATCCAATCTCTTTATAATATCGCGGATATGCTTATTGTCGGACGCTATATCGGAAAGATCGGGATCTCCGGTGTAAGCATCGGAGGTCAGGTCACCTTTATCATGACAAATATCGCACTTTCGGTCTGTGCAGGCGGCACGATCATCGTCGCGCAATATGTCGGTGCCAAAGATCGTGCAAATGCCGGCAAAACCATCGCCACCCTTCTTACTTTATTGATGACGATGGCGATCGTGATCACGATGCTCATGCTGGTTTTTGATGATGCCGTGTTGCGTTTTATCAAAACACCCCAGGAGTCCTATCAGTACGCCAAGGATTATCTGGCGATCACCATCACCGGCGTCATATTCATCTATGGATACAATGCACTCAGCGGTGTCATGCGCGGTCTCGGTGACTCGAAAACTCCGCTGTATCTCGTGACCTGTGCTTGCGTGATCAATGTCGTACTGGATATCCTTTTTGTCGGATACCTGGATATGTCCGTGAAAGGTGCCGCTTTTGCCACCATCATATCACAGGCATTCAGTATGTGCGCGTGCATATATTTTCTCGTCAAAAGCAATTTTATGTTTGATTTCAAACCTTCTTCTTTTAGGATCGACAAGAGCAAACTGCGTTTGATCGTCTATACGGGGATCCCCATCATCATACAAAATGTCGCGACCAATCTTTCCTTCTTGGCGATGACCGGTCTTGCCAACGGTCTGGGGGTCACATCTTCCGCGGCACTTGGGATCGTCGCCCGATACAACGCTTTTGCGATGCTTCCGTCAATGGCGGTCGGTGCTTCGGTCTCCGCGATGGTCGCACAAAATATCGGTGCCAAGCGCATCGATCGTGCAAAACATACGATGATGGCGGGAATATGGATCTCCTATCTGGTCTCTACCCCGATCTTCCTGATGACCAACAGCGTCTCGGCTCTCTTTATCGGGCTTTTTGACAAAGATCCCGATCTCATTCGATCCGGCGTGGAATACCTGAACTACTTCCGCTTCGACTATATCATCGTTCCGCTGCTCTTCTCAGTCGGCGGGCTGGTCACAGGCTCCGGTCATACTCTCGTTTCATCTTTGGTCGGTATCGGATCCTCCCTCTTGATCCGAGTTCCTCTGGCGATCTTTTTGGTGCATGTGGCAGAACTGAAACTTGCCGGCATCGGACTCTCCGCACCGATCGCCACCGGACTTGCCGCGATCGTCGCCGTGATCTATTATTTTTCCGATCGATGGCAGAGACCGATCCTCAAAAAAACGGTAGCATTATAATATGCCAGGACCGGGGTATCTATGCTTCCGGAACAGACCCAAAGTCCAAAAGATCAAAGGATATTTACGATCCGGTCGGATCACCACCGTATGATCTCAGCTTTGATATCTTGCATCTTGAGCCGAATGATAACTTTCCGAGCGGTGATCTCATCGGACATATTACAAAAGATCGGAGGAAAAAATGATACGATTTAGCGGATACGGACTCATTCTCGTAATGATGGATTATTTTGGCGGTCTAGTGCTCCTAAGCAAACTCAGCCCCTACTTGTTTACTACGGAAAAATCGCAATACATCGCTCTTTTGACCTTTCATATCGTGATGACCTGCATAAATTTTTTTCTTTTAAAATATCTCAATCGAAGAGAAGTGAAACATACCGTTTTCGATTTGAGGCTGGAGATCGCGGTATTGATCGTCGGATCGATATTTTTGCCACTTATCCTCATGATGGGCAAGGATATTCTATATTAATGGGATGAGGGATGGCAGATCGAGCGATGAAAAAACAAAGTTGACACCTTGAAAAAAAGAGAGCAGACGATCTTGAAATATCGTAGTTTGTAAAAGTATATCAAAAAAGAGACCGCGCCATGCACCGTCTCTTTCTTTTTGCGATCACTGATCCTCGGTCAGATCTCCTTTTCGGATATTCTCCTCGATCTGCTCCAAAAGATAGGTATAGATCTTTTGACTCACTTTTGAGATCGGCTCGATCCGCTTCATGATCTGAGATCTTGTGATGCCGAACTCTCTCCACGAGCCGCCCTTCTCCGAATAGATATTGCTCATCACCGGTTGAAGACGATCCAGCGCATTCGCCATAAGCGCATCCTCCGTCTTCATCTCCTCAAACTCCTGCCACAGACTGCTGACGAGATCACCGTTCTGTTTCGTGAGCTTGGAGCAGATCTTCTCCATGGCTTGCGTTTCACGCTCCTTCTTATCTACGCTTCCATTCGTGTCATATGCAAAAGTATCCCCTGCATAGATCTCGACGATATCATGCACCAACAGCATCTTCACGATCTTGTCGATATCGATCTTCTCGCGGATCGCATCATCGGCATACTGACTCAAAAGCATCGCCATTACCGAAATGTGCCAAGAATGTTCCGCATCGTTCTCCCGTCGATCCTCTCCGATGATCCATGTACGACGATAGATCTTCTTCATTTTTTCAAGCTCTACCACAAACTCCAGATCTTTTAAAAAATCCATTCGACCTCCCCGATCGCTCCATTTTTTTCTTCATCCACTATCACTTGCCTTAGCTCCCCATCAGAGAACTCTGCGTTCATTATTATACCATCTTTTATCGACATTTCCAGCGTTCTGAGTGAAATTTTAGAAACAAATTTATCATACTGATACTATTATTCTTTAGAACCGACACTTAACAATATGTTTGTTTTTTTATAGTATGAAGAACGGTGATCGCGCCGTTGTCTTTTCCATCGGAACTGTATTTATATTCCTATTTTGTTGAAGTAGTATAAAAATAGATCTAATCGTTCTCTGCATTTAGGACCGCTTCTTTATCACGGACTTTACTTTGCTCGACAAGGTCGAACCCTGCAAGGCGCGGTATCAGAAAGTTTATCACGGCTCCGACGATCGCCGAACCCATCAGCACGGCATCCGGTCGGATCGGGTAGTCATAGAGCACGCCGAAGAACAGGATCCCGAACGGCATCAGAACGCTCGCGCCGGTATTGATCAGGTTGTTTACACGACCCTGCATATTGGCAGGGATCGCCTTGACCTGCCAAACTTTCATCGGGATGTTGATAAAACCGATCAGCGTGGCAAGACCCAAAGCACCAAGCACCATCGTTGCAACATTGGCATAATGCGGCAGCTGCAGGAAGATCACAAAGCCTAGCAAAAAGATGATCGCCTGACAAGGGAAGATCAGCACCCAGGTCATATATAAAGGATCCTTAAATTCCTTTTTGCCCGCAAGCAGAAGACTCGCTCCCAGCATCCCGATCGCAAAAGCAAACTGGCTGACTCCATACTCGATATCGCCGAAGTCGAAGACCTTGATCTGGACGAAAGAAAATCCGACATTGAATCCCGAAAAGACCAGATTGGTCACCATGGCAAACATCACCATAAAACGGATCGCTTCATTCTCTCGGATAAAGACGAGCCCTTCTTTGAACAGAGCAAGCATACCCGAACTTTCTGCGGACTCTTGCTTCTGCTCCGCCTTCTCCTGTTTGAACAGATAGAAATCAAGTCCGAGGACGATCAGCAAGGTGATGATCTCCGAAAAGATCTCGACCGCAACGAACCACTCAAAGCTCAGCAGCTTATAAAGGATCGCTCCCAAGATCGGCGAACCCATCATCGCAATGGTCTGCACGATGCTTTTTGCCGATAGGAGCGGCTGGACCTGGTCCTCCGGTACCATTTCGATGACCGAAGCGCCATAAGTCGTATTCAAAAACAGATCGGTGATCGCCAGGATCGTCAACAAGATATAGATCAGCACCAACTTTGGCAATATGGCAAAATGATCAGCTGTCAAAAACAGTGCGATCGCCGTGATACTGCACAGCTGTGCTATGATCACGATCTTTTTGCGATCGAATTTATCCACGATGCTCCCCGTGATCGGGAGCAGCAAGAAGGAGACCAGCGGTCCGACGATCTGGGAAAAACCGAAGTTGGACGCGGAGCCCGTCTCTCTCAGGATCATCAAACCGATACCGAAGGTAAAGATCCCACTGCCCAGCACACCGGTCAGGTGGCTGAGGACGATCCTTCTCTTTTGATTTACTGCTTTTCTAAGCAACAGGTCTGTATTTTCCATAGTTCCTCCAATATGCCCATCCGGCAGGTCGTCTCGCAAGCCGGATGATCTCTTATTCAACACCTACATAGATCCTGACATCGTCCTTTTCCTGATATAGATCCAGGATCGTTCCCGTCTCATTGTTTTTCAAGAATTCCTCCACGACCTTCATATTGATCTCTTTGAGGTATTCCATATCCTTTGCATTGTCCGAAACATAGGTCACAAAATCATCGCCATCCATATATCGGATCGACTCGCCCTCTTTGCCGGACACCTTTGCCACCTTGAATCCCGCTTTCAAAAAAGGTTTCGCCATCGATATCGGCAACGAGATATCGGTCGTTACCTTTCCGTTGGAAGTGATCCGAACGACAAATCTTCGTTTATCTGATGCGTTGAAAAAAGTTTTGGTACCAAACATCGAGGCAAATTTTATCGCTTTGCCGATCGGATCCTTTTTCCCTTTGGAACCGATCGATATCGATTTTTTCCCTCCTCGCGTCACGATCTCCAAATTGCCATTCTCTGCTACGATCTTCTTTCCATTGGAAACGATGTGGATCCCGTCACCGGAGATCCGAATGCTTTTGCCTCCTCCAGGATCGATCTCTACTTCACCCTCATCGTCGTCATCGTCATCGTCGTCATCTTCTTCATCTTCTTCTTCGTCTTCATCATCGTTGTCATCGTCCATCATCCGGCTTAGCCGGTCCTTCTTTTTTGGCGGACTCTTCTTTTCCTCCGCTGCATTTTTTTCATCCGGGATCATAAGACCGCCTTCTTGCCGATCGATCTCCTCATCCAGCTTTTGAAGCAGAAGTGATCCTTCGTCGGCTGAGATGATATTTTTTTCCACCATCTCCAATATTCTCATTTTCTTTGCATTGTAGTCCATCGTCTCTCCTCCTTCTTACAGATCCTCCAGAAGCTGCATCGCTTCACTCGCCGAGATCTCACCCTTCGCCAACCTTTGCATGATCCGTTCTTTTTCTTTTTCACGATCAGCGGATCCTTCCTGCTCGACGCTATATCCCAGCGACTCGATCACCTGATCCAGATTTCGTCGGACCGTCGGGTAAGAGATCCCCAGCTCCTTCTCGATCTCTTTGATGTTGCCTCTTTTTTTGATAAAGACCTCAACAAAATATTTTTCTTCTCTCGTAAGATATGAAAACTTGTCCGGCTCAAACTCTCCGCTCACGCTCGTTCCGCATCCGTTGCAGTGGAGCTTTACGACCTTCATCTTCCCGTTGCAGACCGGACATCTGCCCAAAACGACCCTTCCCATCGCGACCTCCTTTGTTTATTTCTTATCCTTGCCCCTATGATAACGCTATTTTTTATTTTTGTCAACTATATTTTCAAAAATCTTATTGTATATATTAAATATATTAACATCGATATAAATATTTTTGATTTCAGAGCATAAAAAAAGCGATCGTTACCGATCGCATTTATCTATGCCATTTCACATTCTTCCGTTTTCTGATCAAACAGCTTCAATTCCTGATAAAAGATCTTCTTCTCCAGATCCGTTACGAGCAAAGGCGAGATCTTTTGCTCGATATGCTCGACCAGCTCGCAGATCAGTGCCTTGTTCTTCGCTGTGGACGATTCGTACAGGATATAGAAACTTTTGATGATCCCTTTGATAACGCTCAGATCCGTCTTCCCGTATTCGATCAGCGGCACATAGAGATGCTCCAGATCCTCTCCGAACGAATAGGATGAGTAAAAGACTTCCGCCCCTTCCAACGCAGCACGCTGAATATGGTAGAGATCCGTCTTTGCGAGCGGCAGCAACAGCACGCCGATCTTGTTGATACAATGTATCGCCGTGTTTGGGTCGTTGATCCCCGGCGACAGTGCACGAAGCGCGATCTCTAAGAGCTTGGTCAGATTGTACCGATAATTCGAAGTGGAGATCTTCTTGTCCTGCAGGATGAAGCAAGCGTTAAAACGCTCCAGATCCTCCTCTTCCAGCCTCTCATTCGGCAGATGGATCCTTGCCAGAACGGTCTCTTCGCTGACATATTCCCCGATCTTGACCTTGACATCGATGACCCCTTTTTTATCTTTCAAAAGATCCAGCATCCGCTCGGCATCCATCATCCCCAGATATCCGCTGTCCGAACTTTTGAGCAGGATGTTGCCATATTCCTGCACCTTATCTTCCGGAGAAGTCGTCCGTTCCTCGACCTCATTCGCGATGACTTTTTTGGCTTCCTCCGAGATCGAATAGACGAGATTGACGCCTTGGAAATTGGAGATCACCGCCTGTACGAAGCGGACAAAATAAATGATACAGATGATCGAATACACGATCGCGACCGTTCCGGAGATCAGATGCTGATATTCAAAAAAGTCCTGCATGACAAGCAATGTCGTGATGCAATAAAAGAATCCCCCGATATAGATCCCCAGCACCTTCATCGTGATCTTCCGGTTCACGAAATTTTCGACCACTCGCGGCGTAAAACTGGAAGCATACATATTCAATATGACCAGGATCGTCGAAAAGGTAAATGTCGTGATCGTAAGCAAAGATCCCGCCAGCGTCGTCAGGATACTACGGGAAAGACTGATGTCCATCGTGATGATGTCCGGCAGATATTCCTGGATCGGGATGATCCGCAGATCGATCAGCGTAACGACGATCATCAATATAAAAGATAGAAAAATATACTCCAGATTATAGAACCATGTCTTGTGATTGTAGTAAAATAGTTTGATCCGATTTATCATAAACCCTTCCTTACCCACTGCTCCGATCCAAATTCCCGCTCATTCGAACCATCGTATGCACTTGCCGGTCCGGTGGATCTAAACTTTGACAGGAGCGTGACATAATAGGTTTCCCCTTCCAGCCCCTCAAACGAGATCTGCACCGACGGCTTCGGTCCCGTGTCCCCATATCCTGAGACCGGAAGCAAACAAAAGATCAGCGCGAAAAGAAAGAGCTTCAAAAACCGTTTCATACCCTACCTCCTATCATTCCAAAGAGACGGTCATCCGACTGCCACACGCGGATCCTGCATCGCTCGAGATCCAAAGAGCTAAGTCATCTTGTCCATAGCCGGATCCTTTTCTTCCATTATATCAAAAACTCCCGTAAAAAGTAATGTTTCATCGAAAACTATTCCATCGACCGCTTGACAAAACGTTTTCTCAATGCTATGCTTTATTTGTAAATAAGAGAAATAAAGATCACATGGAAACAGGTGCGATTCCTGTACGATCCCGTCACTGTGTGGAAGTTGTTTCCGATCACTTCGATCGGTCATGCGGCTTCTGAGTCAGATACATGGTTTGTCATAGCTTTGCGAGTGATGAAGGTATGCAGCGACCGACTGTCTATCTTTCGGTCTTTTTTATTTTTCTAAACAAATTTTGGAGGGTAATTATGAAGAAAACACAAAAAAGATGGCTGAGCCTTCTGCTTGCCATGATGATCTTGGTACTCACCGCTGCATGCGGACAGCCGAAGACTGCGGAGCAACCGCCGGCTCAAACCAACGAGCAGACGCAACCGAAAGAGGATCAAAGCTCGGACAAAGATGCTGAGCATTATCCGGTAACCATAAAAAATTACAAGTTTTCCAAAGAGCCGATCGATATCGTATTTGAAAAAGCACCGGAGAGAGTCTATGTCGTCAATCCGAGCTCGATCGAAAATATGTTGGCACTCGGTCTTGGGGATAAGATCGCAAAACTTGCCGTCGGTGACGAAACGACACCGGAAGCAGCGGCTTTCATCGAGAAAATGGGCAGCATGGAGCTTACCAAAGAAGAAGTGCTCGGCAACGATATCGACTTCATCCTCGGATGGTACAGTACCTTCAACGAAAAGCGTCTCGGCGAAGTGGACTACTGGCATGAAAAAGGCATCAAGACCTATATGGCACTCAACAGCAGCGTGAAAAAACCTGCTCCGAACACATTGGAGGACGAATATGAGGATATCCGAAACCTCGGCAAGATCTTCAATGTGGAAGACCGTGCCGAAGCATTGATCGCAGAGATGGATGCAGGCATCGCCAAAGCACAGGAAATGGTGAAAGAAAAAGGAAAAGTCAAAACCATCATCCTTGAAGTGGAAAAGGAAAATCAGCTGCGACTATATGGTCCTGAGACCATCGGTGGTGTCATCGCCGAAAAAGTCGGTGCAGACCTGTTGACCAACGAGCCGCGCATCAATGCGGAACAGTTGATCGAGCTGAACCCGGATGTGATCTTTACAGTCTACTTCGGATCATCCGATGAACTCAACGAAAACACTGCAGTCTCCTTGCTGAAAGACAATCCCGCTCTTCAAAGCATCTCCGCGATCCAAAACGGACGCATCTATCCGACACCTTTGGCATACACCTATGTGCCGGGCGCAAGAGCGAAAGAAGCGATCGACTTCTTTGCGGGCAAACTGTTTGAACAATAATATAAAAAATCGCTTGGATCCGTGCGATCCGCTCTGTTCCAAGCATTAAATTTCCCCCTTTCTTTTCGCAGGTCGGATCCGACGATCCGGTCTGCGTATATTTTAATAGGAGTATATCATGAAAAATAATGCTCTCAAAAAGTACTTAGGTCTGCTCATGGCATTGCTGATCCTTATGATGACGGCATCCTGCGGACAACAAAAAACTTCGGAAGACCCGAAAAAAGAAACTGAAACAACGCAAACAGAAAATAAACCGTCAGAGGAAGCATCCTCACATTATCCGGTGACGATCCAGACATACAAACATTCCAAAGAGCCGATCGACCTCGTATTCGAGAAGGCGCCGGAGCGTGTATATGCCGTAAATCCGTCTTCTGTCGAGAATCTGATCGCCTTGGGATTGGAAGATAAGATCGTCAAACTCTCCCTTGGCAGCCGCGACCGGTTGACCGATGCCGGCAAAGCACTCTATGACAGATTGGGCGGACAGAAAGAAACGCTGACCAAAGAGGAGATCCTCGGCAACAACATCGACTTCATCGTCGGATGGTACAGTACATTTGACGACAAATATCTCGGCGAAGTCGATTATTGGCACGAAAAAGGCATCAAGACCTATATCGCGCTCAACAGCAGTATCAAAAAACCTGCGCCGAACACTTTGGAAGACGAATATGACGACATCCGAAACCTCGGCAAGATCTTCAATGTAGAAGAAAAAGCGGAACAGATCATCAAAGAGATGGATGACAGCATCGCCGCAGCACAAGAGAAAGTAAAAGAAAAAGGCAAGACCCGTGTGATCGTCCTCGAAGTCGAGAAAGATAACCAGCTTCGACTCTACGGTCCTGAGACCATCGGCGGCGTCATCGCTGAAAAAGTCGGCGCAGATCTGTTGACCAACGAACCGCGCATCAATGCGGAGCAGCTGATCGAGCTGAACCCGGATGTGATCTTCTCCGTATATTTCGGACCGGACACCGACTTGACCGAGGGATCCTGCGTGACCAAACTGACCGAAAATCCGGCGCTGAAAAGCATCTCCGCGATCCAAAACGGAAAAGTTTATCCGATCACGCTGTCCTACACCTATGCGACCGGCGTTCGTACATTGGAAGCGATCCGATATATTTCTCAGATCCTCCATCCGGAGCTTGCGCAATAGGTGGATCCAAAAGCTTACCTGATTCATAACGAAAAACCAAGGATGGATGACATCTCGATGTCAGTCCATCCTTTTTGAAAAGAAAGGAATCCTATATGGAAGGAAAAAGTCTCAGCATGCCGAAATTCGGTCTGCTCGCCATACTTTTGTTCGGCGGGATCATCGTCTCGCTGATCCTGGCTGTACTCATCGGCTCGGTGGATATCACGGCAAAGGATGTCTACAGCATCATTTTGAACAAAACCTTCGGCATGAGCATCAGCGACAGCATCCCCGCCGCTCAGCGCGATATCGTCTGGGAGCTTCGGCTGCCGCGTCTTGTGATGGCTGTTCTCGTCGGTGCCGGACTCGCATTGTCGGGAACCGTCATGCAGGCGATCGTCAAAAACCCGCTCGCCGACCCCTACATCCTCGGGATCTCATCCGGAGCATCCCTCGGTGCGACGATGGGGATCGTGCTCAATGTCGGAAAAAGCATTTCACCAAACTTTGTATCCGTGACGGCATTTATCGGTGCTCTGGGCACCTCCTTGCTCGTACTTTTGGTCTCCAGTTCCAAAGGGCGCGCCAATTCCGTCAAACTCCTGCTCGCAGGACTTGCCATCGCCTCGCTCAGTTCGGCATTGACAAGCTTCATCATCTGGATGAGTCATTCGCCGTCCGAAGCGGCACAGCGCGTGAGCTTTTGGCTCATGGGAAGCCTCGAGCCGTCCAAATGGTCGCATATCCAACTGATGGCTCCCATCGTGATCGGGATCTACCTGTTCTTCGTTACGCAATATCGAACACTGGATCTGATGTTGCTCGGAGATGATGTTGCGATCACGCTCGGAAAAGATCTCTACTGGTATCGCATCGTCTATCTCGTCCTGACCTCCGCATTGGTAGGAACGATCGTCTCCATCTGCGGGATCATCGGTTTTGTCGGATTGATCATACCGCATATCATCCACTCCGTATTCGGAACGAGCCATCGTACCCTGATCACGCTCGTCGTTTTGTTCAGCTCGATCTTTATGATCTGGATGGATGTACTCAGCCGGGTCGTACGGAAAGGCAGCCAACTCCCGATCGGTGTCATCATCTCCCTGATCGGCGCACCGTTGTTCATCTATCTGCTCATCAGCAAAACCTATGGATTTGGAGAAAAATAATGAGAATAGAAGCAAAAAATCTGGAAGTCTCCTTTGGGAGCGAAAAGATCCTCAACGATGTCACCATGCTGATGCCGGAAAAAAAGAGCATCGGGATCATCGGTCCCAACGGAAGCGGCAAGAGCACTTTCTTAAAATGCGTCTATCGTGTGCTCAAACCGCAAAAAGGCGTGGTCTATCTTGACGAGACCGCACTCTACGACCTGCCCGTCCGGGAAACCTCAAAAAAAATGGCGGTCGTAGCGCAGCACAATGAGCAAAGCTTCGACTTTTCGGTGATGGAAATGGTCCTGATGGGACGATCCCCGCACAAAAAATTTCTGGAACGCGACAAAAAAGAAGATTTTGAGATCGCCAAAGATGCCATCGAAAAAGTAGGGATGACCGATTTTATCGAAAGAAGCTACAACAGCCTCTCCGGAGGCGAAAAACAGCGGATCATCCTCGCCAGAGCACTCGCCCAAAAGACCGACTGCCTGATCCTCGATGAGCCGACCAACCATCTCGACATCCGATACCAGCTGCAATTCATGGAGATCGCCAAACAGCTCGGGATCACCATCGTCTCGGCGATCCACGACCTCAATATCGCATCCATGTACTGCGAATACATCTTTGCACTCAAAAACGGAAGAGTCTTCGCCCAAGGAACACCGCAGGAAGTCTTCACCGAAGAACTGATCGGCTCCCTCTACGGCGTAAAAGCCAAGATCACAAAAGCCGATGACCGGCTCTGGGTCCGATTCACCGGACTGGCATAGTAGGTTTGGGAAGGATCGATCCGGATCATCCTTGAAGCGGCATTTATACTGATATCCCTTAGAGCTACTACTTCGCAACATTTTATTTCTTATAGCTTGTAAGGGATGCCCCCCCCCCCGCGGCTGCATTGTTCCATCGGAACTGTATTTATATGCTCATTCTGTCGGATGATAGTATAAACAGACCAAAAGAGCCGACTGCGATCCTGCTACCGGCTCTATGGTTATTCACAAAATCGACCGCCTTGTCCCGGGCGGTCTTTTTATTACTCTTCTCTTATTTCTTCTCTACTAAACCTACAAAGTTTTGCATACATAATATAAATAATGTAATATTA